>JBAWFF010000508.1:0-2668 GCA_049591635.1 Acetobacteraceae bacterium | reverse complement strand
ACCTGATGCACCGAAAGCCCATCGACCGGCTCCGCCGAACCGGGGCCGAACCCGACCCGGTTCCGTTGCAAAACAGCCGCCAAATGGCAATACTGTGGACCTGAGCCGCGAACCGGACAGCCGTGGGACAAGCCCGGGCATGACGACGAAAGATGCAGTGCAGGCCTGAAGGTAACTTTCCCTCAATGCCCGGCATTGCCGCCCTCGAAATCCGGCGCTTGCAGACCCGAGGCGGTGAGATGGCGGACCAGATCCGCTTTCAGCCGCTCCAGCCCCTCCATCGACGTCGCTTCCGCGCGGGCGACCAGCACGGCCTGGGTGTTGGACGCACGCAAGAGCCACCAGCCATCGTCGGTCAGCACGCGCACGCCGTCGATCTCGGAGACCTCGGCTGCTTCCTCGCGCAGCCGCGCGGCGACCTCCTCGACGACGCTGAACTTGCGCGACTCCTCGCAATCGAAGCGTAGCTCGGGCGTGTTGACGACGCGCGGCAGTGCCTTGCCGACATCCGACAGCGGGTGCTCCATCCGGGCGACGATCCCCAGCGCGCGCACCGCCACGTAGAGCGCGTCGTCGAAGCCGTACCAACGGTCGCCGAAGAAGATGTGGCCGGACATCTCGCCGGCGAGTGGGGCGGCGATCTCGGCCATCTTCGCCTTGATGAGGCTGTGTCCTGTCTTGAACATCAGCGGCTTGCCGCCGGCGCGCGCTATCTCGTCGAACAGCACCTGGCTCGCCTTCACGTCGCCGATGATGGTCGCGCCCGGATGGGTTCTCAAGACATCGCGGGCGAGCAGGATCATGATGTGATCGCCAAACAGGATCGCCCCGGTGTCGTCGACCAGGCCGATGCGGTCGGCGTCGCCGTCAAACGCGATGCCGATATCGGCGCGGCGCGCGCTCACCTCGGCGATCAGCTGCTCCAGGTTTCGCGGCACGGTCGGGTCCGGATGATGGGCCGGGAAACGTCCATCAATCGTGCCGTTAAGAACGATATGCTCTCCGGGAAGGCCGGCGACGAGTCGGGCGAGGATATCTCCGGCGGCGCCGTTGCCGTTGTCCCAGACGACTTTCAGCGCGCGATCGCCGCCATCCCAATCGGACAGCAAGCGGGCGACGTAGTCGGCGGAGAGATCGACGTCGCGAACGCTCCCCACGGCCTCGCTCACCACGTCGCCGGCGGCGGCGAGCGCGCCGAGGCCGCCGATCTGCTCGCCGTAGAAGGGCTTGCGGCCGAGCATCATCTTGAACCCGTTGTAGTCGGGCGGGTTGTGGCTGCCGGTCACCATCACCGCGCCGTCGGTCTCCAGCGTAGTGGCGGCATAATACAACATCGGGGTCGGGCCGAGGCCGACGCGGGTCACGTCGATCCCGCTCGCGCGCAATCCGCGCACCAGCGCCGCTTCCATCTCCGGGCTCGACAGCCGCCCGTCATAGCCCGTCGCCACCGTGCGCCCGCCGCCGCGCGCGACGATGCTGCCGAAGGTCCGCCCGATCGCGAACGCGTCCTTCGCGTGCAGCGTGTCGCCGATGATGCCGCGGATGTCGTACTCGCGCAGCATCGTCGGGTGGAAATCATGCGAGAACGGCATTCCCTCAGTCCTCGCTGTAGGTTTTGAGGAACGCGCGCACCGAGGGCGCGAGGTCGGGACGTTTCAGCGCGAAGGCGATCTGCGCTTCCAGGAAGCCGATCTTGTCGCCGCAGTCGAAACGCCGTCCCTTATAGCGCAATCCGTGGAACGGCTGCTTGCCGATCAGGCCGGCCATCCCGTCGGTCAGCTGCACCTCGCCACCGGCGCCGCGCTCCATGCGCGACAATTCGCCGATCACCTCCGGCATCAGGACGTAGCGGCCGATGATCGACAGGTTCGACGGAGCGGCCTCCGGCTCCGGCTTCTCCACCAGTCCCAGCACCTCGACCAGCTTCCCGTCGTCGCGCCCAACCCGCAGGATGCCGTAGCGGTTGGTCTGTTCGCGCGGCACCTCGGTAACCGCGACCACGTTGCCGCCGATGTCGCGATAGACGTCGGCGAGCTGGCGCAGGCAGGGCACATCGGACAGCACGAGGTCGTCCGGCAGCAGGATCGCGAACGGGTCCTCGCCGATGAAGGCGCGGGCACACCAGATGGCGTGCCCGAGCCCCAGCGGAATCTGCTGGCGCACCGTCACCATCGAACCCGGCTCGACCTGGGTTTCCTTCAGCGCGGCCAGCGCGTCCTGCTTGTCGCGCTCGCGCAAGGTCGCCTCAAGCTCGAAGGCGATATCGAAATGCTCGACCAGCGAGGTCTTGCCGCGCCCGGTGACCATGCAGAACTGCTCGATGCCGGCGGCGCGCGCTTCCTCGATCGCGTACTGGATCAGCGGCTTGTCCACGACCGGCAGCATCTCCTTGGCGATCGCCTTGGTGGCCGGCAGGAACCTCGTGCCGAGGCCGGCGACGGGCAGGACGGCCTTGCGGAGCGGCTTCATCGGCGTTGGCTCTCCCGGAGGTCAGGCATTTCGGCGGCCGAGCAGCACGTCGCGCGCCTGGTTCACCCGCGAGGCGACCCAGTCGGAGCCGCCACCGTCGGGATGGGCGGCGCGCATCAGCCGCTTGTGGGCGGCGCGGATGTCGGCCTCGCTGGCGCCAGGGCCGACGCCGAGGATCGCGTAGGCCTCGGCCCGCGAC
>JBAWFF010000507.1:0-4913 GCA_049591635.1 Acetobacteraceae bacterium | reverse complement strand
GTCAGGCTCGCCAGGGCGAACGCCAAGGCGATACGCGGGAAAGACATCACGTTGTGGTTTCCTCCGTCGCATTCAAAAGAAGAGGGCCGGCGCCCGGCAATCCGCCGAGCGCCGGCCCTGTCGTCAGGTCACGTCGGAATGCTCAGCTCTGTGGGAGCGCGAACACCGTCAGTTGGCCGCCGAGGTTGGTGTACTGGCTGAGGGCCGCATAGCCGCCGACCGCGCCGAGACCGGCGTGTGGGTCGGTGAGGCCAGCGGCGAGGCCGATGCCGGCCCAACCGCCGACGCCGGACAGCACCGCGACGTACTGCTTGCCGTCATGCTCGTAGGTCATCACGTTGCCGATGATGCCCGACGGGGTCTTGAAGCTGTAGAGTTCCTTGCCCGTCTTGGCGTCGACCGCCTTCAGGTAACCCTCGAGCGTGCCGTAGAACACCACGCCGCCCTTGGTCGCGAGCGCGCCTGACCAGACCGAGAACTGCTCGGGGATCGACCAGACGATCTTGCCCTTCGTGGCATCCCAAGCGATGAAATTACCCATGTTGGTCTGGCCCTGCGGCGGATACATCGACAGGGTGGCGCCGACATAGGGCTGTCCCGCGGTGTAGGAGACGCGGAACGGCTCGTAGTCCATGCAGACGTGATTGGTCGGGACGTAGAACAGCTTGGTGTCGGGCGAGTAGGCCGCCGGCTGCTCATCCTTGGTGCCGAGCGCCGCCGGGCAGATGTTGGTGTAGTTGACGTCGGCCCCCTTCGATCCCGGCGCGTATTGGGCGACGACCTCCGGCCGGCCGTAGTCCTTGCTCGACTTGTCCATGTTGATCTGGGTGGCCCAGTTCACCACCGGATCGTATTTCTGCGCCACGAGCAACGCGCCGGTGTCGCGGTTGAGCGTGTAGCCGAAGCCGTTGCGATCGAAATGCACCAGGGTCGGCACCGTTTGGCCGTCGATATCCTGATCGGACAGGATCATCTCGTTGACGCCGTCATAGTCCCACTGGTCGTGCGGGGTCATCTGGTAGACCCACTTGGCCATGCCGGTGTCGGGATCGCGCGCCCAGATGGTCATGGAGTATTTGTTGTCGCCCGGACGCTGTGTGGGGTTCCAGGTGGAGGGGTTGCCCGACCCGTAGTACATGAGATTGAGCTTCGGGTCGTAGGACATCCAGCCCCAGGTGTCGCCGCCGCCGATCTTCCACTGATCGCCCTGCCACGACGCGAGGCTCGAATCCTTGCCGATCGGCTTGCCGAGGTCGGTCGTCTTTTCCGGATCGACCAGGATGTCGCTGTCGGGGCCCATCGAATAGGCCCGCCAGACCTGCTTGCCGTCCGCGGTCGAGTACGCCGCCAACCAGCCGCGCACGCCGAACTCTCCACCGGAGACGCCGACATAGACCTTGTCGCCGATCACCATCGGCGCGCTGGTCCCGGTGGCGCCCTTGGCGGGGTCGTCCGTCTTCACCGACCAGTCCACCTTGCCGGTCTTGGCGTCGAGGGCGACCAGGGTGGTATCGGCCTGATGCAGGAAGATCTTGCCGTCACTGTAGGCGACGCCGCGGTTCACGGTGTCGCAGCACATCACCGGAATGACGTTCGGATCCTGCTTCGGCATGTACTTCCACAGGATCTTGCCGTTGTTGTTGAGGTCAAGCGCGAACACGTTGTTCGGGAACGGGGTCACGAGATACATCACGTTGTCGATGACGAGGGGCGAGCCCTCGTGGCCGCGCAGCACGCCGGTCGAGAACGTCCATGCCACCTGCAACTTGCTGGCGTTGGCGGCGGTGATCTGATCGAGCGTGGAATAGCGCTGGTTGTCGTATCCGCCCGTCGGGCTGACCCAGTTTGCGCCCATGGGTTGCGATCTGGCCGTTGCGTCGTCCGCCCGCGCGCTGGACATCGACATCGCGGATAGCATGACGCCTGCGAGCAGCAGGACTTTGCTCGGCGATATTTTCACTCCTGACCTCCCTCAAGTGGAGGCCGATGCGATCCCACGCTTCCCGCGCCGATCAGATCGGCCCATTTCCTCGTCACTTAGGAAGCGATCGCTGGCAGCGTGTCACGACGGTGCCGGTGCGATGGGGTGGGGTCGTTCTGGACGCCCGACTTGTTATTCCCGCACCGATCCCGTCTTCGAAAGAATATCCGCCCCTCCGTTCAGCGAATATCCCTCTGAAGCCAGAAAACGCGCAAAGCGTATCGCCGGTCCCATTCCTTGACAACCGCTTTCTTGGGCGGCACGGAAGACACGATACAGAGAGCCGGGGGCGCAACGCTTATTTCGCAGTGCACAAAGTTTCTCTGGGGTGCTCGGGCACATCTCGCGTCCGCGATCGCCGTCCTGGTCTTCGCTGCCGTGGCGCCGGTCGCGGCCGGCCAGCCAGCCGCGTTCAACATCGAAAAGGTCGGCGACGGGGATTACGCCCATTTCGGGCAGGTCGCCCTGACCACGCCGGAGAACGCCGGCGACATCGCCAATCTCGGCATCGTCGTCGGGCGCGACGCGGTCGCGGTGATCGACACCGGCGGCAGTGTGCAAGTCGGCCGCGCGCTGCTCGACGCGGTGCGGCGAATCACCGACAAGCCGGTGAAGTACGTCATCAACACGCACGAGCATCCCGACCACGTGTTCGGCAACGCGGCCTTCGTCGGGGCAACGTTCGTGGGCCACCACGACTTGCCGAGGGAGTTGCGCGCGCGAGCCGCGTTCTACCTGCAATCCTTCCGCGACCAGCTTGGCCCGTCGGCGATCGCCGACGTGCGCATCATCCTTCCGACCGTACTGGTGCAGGACACCATGGAACTCGACCTCGGCGGGCGGAAGCTGCTGCTCCAGGCGTGGAGCCCGCCGGCGCACACCGCCTGCGACCTCACCGTGCTCGACGAGCGCACCCATGTGCTGTATTCCGGGGACCTGGTATTCCTCGATCACATTCCTGTCATTGACGGGAGCATCGAGGGCTGGTTGTCGCTTATGCCGCGGCTCGCGGCGGTTCCGGCGGTTCGCGTCGTGCCTGGCCACGGCAAGCGGGTTGGCACTTGGCCAGGGGCGCTCGCCGACGAAACGCGTTATCTATCGGTGGTCGCCGCCGACGCGCGCCGGCTGATCGCCGCGGGCACGCCGCTCGCGGAGGCGGTGCCGACTATCGGGCAATCGGAGCGGACGCGCTGGAAGCTGTTTGACGACTATAATCCGCGCAATGCCACGGCGGCCTATACCGAGCTGGAGTGGGACTGACATGGGAGCAGGCGAAGGCAACACGGGATGGGGTCGGCGGGGCGCCCTGACGGCGATGGCATCCGTTCTGTTTGTCGCGGCGCGCGCGCGCGCCGACGCCCCGGTCGAGCAGGATCCGTGGCCCGCCCTGGCGGCGCAGATCTTCAGCAACCGTCCGCTGCTGGACGGCGCCTCGATCGTCGCCGTCGACGCGCCTTATCGCGCCGAGGATGCCGCGGTTGTCCCGGTCACCTTGCGCACGACGCTGCCGGCCGGGGATGCGCGCGCGGTGCGAAAGGTCACGCTGGTGATCGACGCCAATCCGTCCCCGCTCGCCGCCACCTTCACCCTCGGCGCCGACAGCCATGTGGACACGATCGCGACCCGGGTGCGGGTCGACGATTATACGAACATGCACGCGGTCGCCGAGCTGAGCGACGGCAACCTATACGTCGCGACCCGCTTCGTGAAGGCGGCGGGCGGCTGCTCGGCGCCGGCGCTGAAGATGACGGCGGATGCCATCCCGCTGGGCACGATGCGCTTTCGCTTGCTGCCGGCCAACCAGGCGCAGCTGATGATCCGCCATCCCAACTACTCGGGGATGCAGATGAACCAGCTCACGCGGCTCTATATCCCGGCCGAGTTCGTGCAAACGCTGCGGATCTGGCAAGGCGAGCAGCTTCTGTTGACGGCTGATGCCGGCATCTCGATCTCGGAGAACCCGTCATTCCGCTTTGACTACCGGCCGAACGGGGCGAAGCAGTTCCGCATCGAGGCGACGGACAGCACCGGACGGGTTTTCCGCGACACGTTCCCGGCCGCCGCCGTGTGAGTCAGAAGCAGCGCACGTCGGCTTCCGCCTCTGCTTCCTGCAAGGCCCGCACCATCTGGTTGGTGATTGCTGTGCGGAATGTGTCGGCGAGATAGCCGCCGGTGTTGCGGCGCATCCGCAGCACAGTCTCCGCCTTTTGGTAGTCGTCGTACGGCAGGATCGCCGCGATCTGGTCGATGGAGCAGGCGCAGCGCTGGAGTGCATCGCGGGTGCCGCCATTCGTCGCCATGCAGGCGAACACGTACTCGGCGCGCGCGGCGGTGGGGTAGTCATCGAATCGTGTCACGCCCGGCGTCGCGCCGGGAGGGGGGGGTGTATCGGCATAGGCCGCGGCGGCCAGCGACAACATCAGGGGGAGAAGAAACCGGTATGTCATGAGGCATATCCGTCTTGGATAAGGCCGGCATTCAGCTCACTTCGCAGACGCCTTTGCTGTTCTGCGCGGTCGGGGTATGTCCCACGACCGGGCCAAGCTTGATGCCCGCGAAGCGTGGATCGTCCTCCGTCGGGAACGGCGTGTTGCCCGCCGGATAGCAGTTCGATGCAAGCAGATACGCCATCACCGACGCGTAGGCATCGGGGGACAGCGAGTGCGCCGCGTTCATCGGCATCATGGTGAACACCAGATAGCGGATGATTTCCAGTGTCCAGCCATCGTGCTGGGCAGTCGTCAGGAAGTCGGTGCCGGCCACCGCGGGTGCGGCGACGCCCTGCATGTTCGCGCCGTGGCAACTGACACATTTTGACGCGTAGACCTGCGCGCCCGCGTGCGCCTGCGCCGCGGTGTAAAGCGCCGGCAGCACACCGGTGGCGGGCGCCGCCGCGGCGTGCTGCGTGGTTGACGGGGCGGATGGGCTGGAT
>JBAWFF010000506.1:0-2875 GCA_049591635.1 Acetobacteraceae bacterium | reverse complement strand
TCAGCGTCTGAGGCAGATTGCTTTTCGAGCCGATAATCCGCACCTCGCGGTCTGCTACCTCCACACGCTGGGCGAGCGCGCGGAGATGGTCGCGGCGGTCGATCCTGATCCGCTCGCTTGCCGTCCTGGCGAATGTCTGGACCATCTGCGGCGTGATGGCTTGTTGCGTTGACGCCTCCAGCGTCGCAGCGGCCCGAACGGCGTCAGATTGCGCCTGGTCGCGGATCGCCTTGAGGCTTGCGATGCGCACCTTCAGAGCCGGGTCGTCGAGATCGGCGACGCCCGCCTCGATGGCGTCATAGAGGCGCTTGAGCCGCAAATCGGTCTCGGTTGCGCGTTTGTTCAGCTCGGCAAAGTGCTCGCGGCGGCGCGCGGCGCGTTCCTGCCGGCGGTCGAGGACTGACGCCAGGACTTCCTCGAGCCGCTCCGGCTGGAGCAAGCGGTCGGCGATGTGCTCCGTTACGAGGCTGTCCAGCTTCTCCATCGGGATCGAGCGGCCCTTGCAGCCGGTCTCACCCTGTCGCGCCTTGATCGAGCAGGTGTAGTAGCGATACCGCCCTCCCTTCCCGGTCCTGAGCGTCATGGCGCCGCCGCAGTCGGCGCAGAAGCAGATGCCGGTAAGGAGCGTCGGGCCGCTGACGACGCGCGCCGGCGTGACCTTCGGATTGCGGGCGCGCAGATGCGCCTGGACGGCATCGAACGTCGCCTGATCGATCAGCGGCGGCACCTCGACGGTGACGATCTCGTTGACCGGCTTGAGCATCTTGTTCTTGACGCGCTTGTTGAACTCGTGCCGGCCCGCGTAGGTCGTTCGCGTCAGAATGCGATGGACCTGGCCAACGCCCCAGCGCCCACCGTCGCGGGTGAAGATGCGCTGGCGGTTGAGGTAGGCCACGATGTTCTTAACACCCATCGGGCCGCTCGTCCCGTCGTCCTCCAGTGCAAGGCGATAGATCAGCCGCACCGTGTCTGCGTGCAGCGGATCGATTTCCAGCTTCTTCTTGACCTTCGCGCCACGCTGCTCGGCTGCGACCGCCCGATAGCCGATCGGCGGCAGGGAGCCGTTCCAGAAGCCCTGCCGCGCATTTTCCTTCAGGGCACGGAGGACGTGCTTGGCGTTCTCCTTCGACTGATATTCATCGAACAGCGCCATGATCTGCCGCATCATGACGTGCATCGGATCGTCGCCCATCTCCTGCGTGATGGAGACAAGCCTGACGCCGTTCTTGGCAAGTTTGCGGACGTGGAACTCCAGCTCGAAGTGGTCGCGGAAGAAGCGCGAGAAGCTGTGAACGACGACGATATCGAACGGCGCGGGCTTGCTCGTGCCCGCTTCGATCATGCGCTGGAATTCGGGCCGGCGATCATTGGTGGCGGAAGCACCCGGCTCCACGTAGGTCTCGATAAGCTGATATCTGCGTGCGGCGCAATGCGCCTCGCCCTGACGCTTCTGATCGGGAATCGAGACATCGTGCTCGGCCTGCCCCGCTGTCGAGACGCGCAAGTAAAGGGCGACGCGCAAAGGCACCGTCATCGCGATTGTCCTCTCAGATCATCGGTGCGGCCCGAACATCTCATCGAAAAGATCGCCGAACCATGCCTCGAACACATCGAGCTCCGCGTCGGTGATCGGCACGGGGTCGGGCCAATCGTCCGTGCCGGTCCACACCGACAGGTCGTGCTTCGTCGGCCGGCCGATACGAGGCCAAGGCTCGATCGCAATGTAAAGATCATCGAGCAAAATGCCCGGGCTGGCGCGTGGTCGGGACATTGCGCCATGATCGCGCGGAGCCTCCGCGACCGGAACGGCCGATTTCTACGCCAGAGCATCCTTCCCCTTCGCGGTGCCAAAGGTCAGGCCGCAGTACCGAGTGGCGTCGCACGTTCGATCCGCTCGCGTTCGCGGGGGCTGTTCATCGCCTCCCACAGATCGCTGCGCCGCTGCACGTTCAGCCAGAAGTCCGGACTGTTGCCAAACACGCGCGCGAGGATCAGCGCGGTCGCCGCCGTCACGGTCCGGCGGTTATTGCACAGCTCATTGACGTGCTTGCGCTGAACGCCCATCGCCTCCGCCAGCGCGGCCTGGGTCAACCCCATCGGCTGCATGAACTCTTCCACCAGGATTTCGCCGACCGCGGCCGGCTTGCGCTTCGTCGTCAGCATGGTTCGCCTCATCTATAGCTGTGGTCGTCGAGATAGACGCCTTCCGCCTCGCCTCGGCTACCGTCCCACCGGAAGATCAGCCGCCATTGACTGTTGACGCGGATCGAGTGGAATCCCACCAGATTGCCGCGCAGCTTCTCGAAGTGATTGCTGGGCGGTACCCACAAGTCCTGATCGGTCGTCGCGTCGTCGATCATCTGAAGCTTGCGGAACAGTCGGCTTTCGAGGTCGGACGGGATGTGCCGCGACCGCGTGTCCGCGACGAAGAAGGCCCGTAGCCACTCGTCCCGAAAGCTCACAATCATCCGGCGGCTCCATACATGTGTCTATGGACCACTCATAGGTACATAACGCAATGCCGAAGCCCTTGTTAGGGTGGATGGCGCTCGGCGCATTGATATCGTTGAGCTTTCGGCCGGAAGCGCCGGCACGCGGCGTCCAGCGGGAGTCCAAAAATCTCAATCACTTCAGAGACATCCGACCAGCAGACGGCCAGCCCTTTCCCTTGCCGTCCCAATACCCGACCCGATCTGCCATCCGATGCCCCTCCGACCCCCTCGCGTTCACCAGCCCAACAAAATCCTCTAGGTCGTGTGGACGGATTTAACCAGCATCAGACCGCACGCAAAACTGATGACGGCCGAGTAGCTGATATCGGTCTTCTCGCACCGCATGGCGACGCGTTTGAACCGCTTGAGCTTGCCGATTGCCT
>JBAWFF010000505.1:0-9164 GCA_049591635.1 Acetobacteraceae bacterium | reverse complement strand
TCCCTACCGACTTCCCTGTGGTAGGCTTTCCCCGATGACAACGCCGTGCGCCGTCACGCCGTGGCTTCCCTACCGACTTCCCTGTGGTAGGCTCCATGTCCGCTAATCGCCTGTTGCGATTGTGATTTCCTGCCTCTTGCCGGGCAGGAAATCACAGCAGCACCATCTGACGCGAGCCGACCGACTCGGTTTTGGTCGCTTGGCCCAGCAACAACTTCATCCGGGCGTATTGTCGGTCGGTGACCTGCAAGGCGCGAATGCTTCCCTTCTCGGGCAGGTTTCGGGTCACGCGGGCGACGTGCTTCAGCGCGCCATCCTCGCCTCGGCACACCCGGGAGTAGACCGAGAACTGGAGCATCATATAGCCGTCGTCCTTGAGGAAGTTGCGGAACCTGTTGGCGGCGCGCCGTTCGGCCTTGGTTCCCACCGGCAGATCGAATAATACGAACAGCCACATGAACCGCGCCTCCTCCGGTTTCATGAGCCGGTCGCGGCCAGCAGCGGCATCTCCAGACGGTCGAACCGCTTCTCCTCCAGCGCCCTGACCAGACTTGCGGCGGTACGCTCGGTCGCGACAAGCAGCGTCACCGCCTCGATCCCGAGCCGGGCCGGGGCCAACAGCACCGAGGCGAGGCGCCGCCGTTCCTCCACCGTCGTTTCGCCGCCGGCCTCCTGGCCTCGATCGGACATCTCCCAGACGAGCACATCGACGAACGGACGAAACGGCTCCACCAGATCGTCGGCGAGGTTGAAGGCGTTGCTCACGCTCGCATGGTTCAAGCCGAGCGCTGGCAGGAGGCCGGACGCGACGGCGGCGCGTGCGACCGCGGCGCGGGCGACGGCGTAGCCGTAGTTCAGCAGCATGTTGCGCTTGTCGCCGGCGCGCTCGCGCACGAAGGCCGGGAACAGCCGGCCCCAATAATGGCGTGCGGCGCGGGCCTCCACATTGCCAGGATCGCCGGAGCCGACCTGACGCAGCATCGACTCCAACGGGTGCGCATCCCCACCGCATCGCGCCAGCGCGGATGCCTGGTTGGTGATCTTCGCCCGCACGATGGCCTGCCAGAGCCGCTTGCGAAGCGGCGCGGATGCGCTGATTTGCAGCGCCGCCACATCCGATTGCCGATGGTGGCGATGGAATGGCAGCAGGATGCCGCTTGGGGTGTGCTTCGCGTCGGTGGTGACGAGGACGGTCCCGGCGTCCATGCAGGCAGCGATCAGCGCCGTCGTCAGCGTGGCCTGCGGCGTGTCGATGACCACCCAGGCGACATCTTCCAGCGCCAGCCGGACCTCACCGTCCGACTGAGCGACGACCATCTGCCCATCGGCGAGCGACAGGCGAGATGGTTGCGCTATATGCAAACCTCGCCATGCCATGTTCGCGTCTCACGTTCGATTGGAGCGATGCGGCCCAATCGGTCGATTGAGAACTTCAGAAAGTGCAACAGTGTCTTAGGTCCGAGACCCGCTTTGATGTCGCGGGCGTTGTTATGTTCCGAGATTGAGATATTCCCGGTGCCACGGTGCAGTCCTCTAAAATAGCCCTGGATCACCTCGCCGTCAGTTTTTGCTATCTCGATTAGATTGTTTGCAAAAAGGCTAAACTGAAAATCGAACGTACTCACGTCCGTCCAATCCCCCTCGTCTTTGAAAGCTACGACCGCCCGATTAGGCGGTTCCAAGAAAGTTTGTCGGTCAGCGACCTGATGAGGGTAGATCGGGACAAGGTGAAATCGGTCGCGACGTTTTCCAGCCCCACGCTCGCGGAATACGTCGACTCGGACCATCTCGCCGCGATCCGCAGTCCCTCCGCGGACCGCCACAGCCTCCTTGCCGTTAGTTTCCAGCCGCACCTTCCGGATCACATCGCCCTTCGGCGAGCGCGGCGGCGCATCCTTCGGCTTTCCGGCCGCGATCCACGCGACCAGCGCCTCCTGCACCGCCGCGTTGCGTTCCTTGTCCTTGATCCGCTCCACATCCGCCGGCTTCAGCGCATCGACCGATTTCCGCTCGTAGACGATCGTCCGTCCGTCCCGCTCCCTAACCTGGCGGATGGTCGCCGCGTGCGCCTCCCCGCGGGCGCGGCGTCGCTCGGCGCGAGAGACGAACACGCGTTCGACCGCCGCGCGGGCTTCGTCGCGGAAGCCCTCCCACGGTTCGGGAATGGCGTGAGTCAGTTCGCGTGACAGCCCACGCCGCTCCGCCTGCTGGAACGCCACCGTCAGGTCGTTCAACGCCCTCTGCGTGGTCGCCGCGATCACCAGCGCGTCGAGCGCGTGATGGCGGTCATCCTCGCGTCGTTTTCCCTGCTCGTCCTTCTTGATGTCCTCCAAGCCCCACGCGCGACGGAGCTTCGCGGTCAGCGCGCCGGGGCGGGCGCGCACATGGACGGTTCCATCCACCGGATATCGACGCGCGAGCATGTCGAGTAGCAGCCGCGTCGCGTAGCGCGTGTCGCCCAGGTTGCGCGCCTTGAAGCCCTCCTCGACCTCGGCGGCGTTCCGGCGCAGATAGAAGCCACGCTTCTTGCGTCCCTTCATGCTCTTGCAGTCCTCGACTCGCGCCTCGAACAGCGCCCACGAGTGTGGCTTCCCATCCGCAGTGAGCCACTCGAAAGGCGTGTGACCCCGCTTGTGCTGGTTCGCCGCCGTCAGGCACAGCGTCTTGTTGGCGAACGAATCATCGCCGAATCGACTCCACGGAAGGATGTGATCGACCTGGACGCTGTTGTCCGCGGCATCCAGCGCCTCCGGCCGGATCAGCGTGTCGGTATACAAACACCGGCAGTTCTGTTCCTTCCACAACTCATATCGGAGCAACTCCTCGTCATTCGGCCCACGCCCCAGCAGTTCGGCGAACTCGCCGCGCCGGCGCTCCTTCTCCGCCGTGCGCTTCTCGATGCCGTGTTTGATCTCGTCGCGCTCACCAGCGCTCTTGCCGAGGTCACGGGCCAGTTCGACATGAATCCGGTCGGGCTCGCCATACGCCTGCGCGATCGCACGCACCTGCTTCAACATCTCGCCTACCGCTTTGCGGGCGGTGGGATTTCGCACGTCTTTGATATCCATCGCCGCGCGCGCCGCGTGATCGTAGCCAACCTCCGCGCACGCCTCGGAATAGACCAGTCCGCGGGCGAGATGCGGCAATATCTTGCGTGCCGCCTTGGCCGAGATGTGGCCGGCGCCGGTGAACTTGGCGAAATCTCCCGCCCGGACGCCTTCCATCAGCGCCGCGACGATGATGGGCTCCAGATCCAGCTCGGCTAGCCCGGACTCGATCGATCCGAGGTCATCGCGGAACGTGATGATCTCGGCGATGCGGTCGAGCAGGGCGGGGCGGTGCGCCAGTGAGGACCATGCGGTACCGAGCACGCGACGGAGCACCGACGTGCCCTCCGCCGCCACGCCCGAGCGCGCGGCGACGTCATCGATCTCATTTGCGAGCGGCACGCCGTCGAACCGCGTTCGGCCATCCAGCTTCAGCTTCAGCCGAACCGTCTTGTAGGTGATCGTCTTCTGCGCGCCAAAATCCGCCGTTACCATCGCGATCTGCTCGGCGCTCAATCGTTGTTCCTGACCCAGCGAAATCAGCTTGAGGTTCGCCAGCCGCGACAACACTCGGAACAACTCGAATGCCGGGGATCGCTTGGCCGTTCGCTTCTGGTCTGGCTCGAACGGACACTGCGCGACCATGTGCTCGCTGTCCTGCAAGGGACGCTGGGTGAACGCGAGGTCGGCGAACGCCGCCTGCAACGCTTCGGTGGCGAGGTGCGCGCCGAGCCGACGCTGGGCGTCGAAGATCGCGCGCGTCTCCGCTTCCAGATCGCTCCGTTGCGCCGTGTGGCTATAGTCGCCATCGCGGTTGCGCTTGCGATCGGCGAACTCCGGGTCGCGCACCAGCATCTCGGCGAAGCTGCGCCAGCGGGCCAGCTTCTCGCGCGTCCCCTCCAGTGCCTTTAGCATCTTCTTTGCGTCGTCGGGGGCGTTCGCGCCGCGCTCGCGCTTGGAGTTCGAGCGGAAGCCCCGATGGCGCGCGATGTGGCCGAGGGCGACCGCCAGCTCATCCGGCTCCAAACGGCGATCCAAGGCATCGACCCGAAGCGTCCACGGATCACGGAGGTCCGGGCGCTTGAGCGCGTCGCGAGCGTCGCTCGCGAGCAGGCCGTGATTGGCGAACAGATGCCGCAGCAACGCCATGCGCTGGCGGCGGCGGCGGATCACCCGGCGCATCCCGCGCTTCTGGCGTCTGATCTGGTTGGTGGGCGTGCGCTCCTTGTCGGTCTCGGGCGCGTCGAACGTGCGGACGCCGACGGCGATGATCTCGCCACGGGCCGCGTTCACCTCGATCAGCGCCCAACCGATCGAGGCGATGCCGCCGTCGATGCCAAGGATGCGCACCGCTGTTCTCCCGTTGACTGGCCGGGATTATTGCGCTACAGAGGCGCGGGAAGTCGATAGGGAAGCCACGGCAAGGTGGCTTTCGAGCCACTTGAAGGATTACCCCCGGAGTTCGGCGACGGAATCCGGGGGGATTCCCTATTTTGCGGGTGCTAGACTCCGCCCCAAACCTCCTCCGCCACCTCCACGCACAACCGCAGCTTCGCCCACTGCTCCTCCTCGCTCAGCCGGTTCCCCTCCTCCGTACTCGCGAACCCGCACTGCGGACTGATCGCCAGCTGCTCCAGCGGCAGATACCGCGCCGCCTCCTCGATCCGCCGCTTCAGCGCGTCCTTGCTCTCGAGCGCCCCGCTCTTGGTCGTCACCAACCCAAGCACCACCCGCTTCCTGCCCCGCGGCACGAAGCGCAGCGGCTCGAAGCCGCCGGCGCGGTCGGTGTCGTACTCCATGAAATATGCATCGACGTCGATGCGATTGAACAGCGCCTCGGCCACCGGCTCATACCCGCCCTCGGCGACCCAGGTGGAGCGGAAATTGCCCCGGCACAGATGCATCGACACGACCATGTCGGCGGGCCGCCCGGCGATCGCGTGGTTGATCAGGTCGGCGTACACCCCGACCAGCCCCTCCACATGCTCGCCGCGCGCCCGCAATCCCTCGACCTGCGCGGGATCGCACAGATAGGCGAGATAGACCTCGTCGAGTTGCAGGTACCGGCACCCGGAATCGGCAAACGCCCCGATCGCCCCGCGATACGCCTCCCCGAGATCGGCGAAGAACGGCCCCAACTCGGGATAGGCGGTGCGATCGATCGCCGCCCGCCCGCCGCGGAAATGCACCACCGAGGGCGAGGGGATCGTCTGCTTCGGCATCGCCGTCTTCACGTGGCTCGCGAGATAGCGGAAATCGTCCACCATCACCGGCTTGCGATACGCGATCCGCCCGTTCACCCGCAGCGCGTGCGGCAACAGCACCGCGCCGTGGAACGCGATCTTGCGCTCCGGCTCATACAGCTCGACGCCCTCCAGCCCGGCGACGAAATCGTAGTGCCAATAGGCCCGCCGATACTCCCCGTCGGTCGCCGCGCGCAGCCCGGTCGCCTCCTGGCGCGCGATCGCGGCGGCGACGCATCGGTCCTCGACCGCGCGCAGCGCCTCGGCCGACAGCCCGCCCGCCTTGCGCGCGGCACGGGCCTCGGCCAGCTCCCTCGGGCGCAGCAGGCTGCCGACGTGATCGGCGCGGAACGGCGGGGTTTCGGGCATCGGATACGCCTCCGTCGAACGTGACCCGGCCATTCTGGACCCGCTCGCCAGGACCGCGAAAGACCGGATGGACCCGCCCGGCGCGAGGTTCTAAGACGCAGCCCGCATGTCGTTCCGAAGCCTGCTCGTCCGCGTGGTGGATGTCTGTCGCCACCGCGCGGTCCTCGTCGTTGCCGCCGGCATCCTGGTGGCCGTCCTGTCCTGCCTCTACGCGGCGGGCCATCTCGGCGTCACCACCGACACCGACAAGATGTTCTCCGATCGCCTGCCGTTCCGTCAGGCGGAGGCGCGGTTCGCCAAGGATTTCCCGCAGTTCAACGCCCTGCTCGCCGTCGTCATCGACGCCGCCGAGCCCGAGGAGGCGCAGGCCACCGCCGCCGCGCTGGCCAAGGAACTCGCCGCCGACAAGGCCGATTTCCACACCGTCACCCGTCCCGATTCCTCGCCCTTCTTCGCCAAGGAGGGGCTGCTCTACCTCGATCCGCCCCAACTCACCGACCTCACCAACCACCTGATCGCCGCGCAGCCCTTCCTCGGCCAGCTGGTCGGCGATCCCAGCGCCCGCGGCCTGTTCTCGGCGCTCGCCTTGCTCGGCATGGGGGCGGCGCAAGGCCAGGCCGACCTCACGCCCTATGATCCGGTGCTGCGCGGCTTCACGGCGACCATCCAGGGCGCGCTCGACGGCCACCCGAAGCCGCTGTCGTGGCAGAGCCTGCTGGGCGGCGGCGTCTCCGACCTCGCCGGCAAATACGTCTTCGTGCTGGCCCAGCCGAAGCTCAATTTCGGCTCGCTGGAGCCCGGCGGGAAGGCGATGGCGGCGATCCAGGCGGCGGCGGCCGACCTGCCCTTTGTCAAGGACGGCTCGGCGCGGGTGCGCGTCACCGGCTCGGTGGCGCTGTCGGATGAGGAGTTCGCCTCGGTCGCCCAAGGCGCGCTGTGGGGCCTGCTGGGCAGCGTCATCCTGATCACGCTGTGGCTGTTCCTGGCGGTGGGCACCTGGCGGCTGATGGTGCCGATCCTGCTGACCTTGGCGGTCGGCCTGTCGCTCACCCTGCTGTTCGCCGCCGTCGCGGTCGGCACGCTGAACCTCGTCTCGGTCGGCTTCGGCGTGCTGTTCGTCGGCATCGCCGTCGATTTCGCGATCCAGTTCGCCGTCCGCTACCGAGAACGCCGCCACGAGGTCGACGACCTGGCCGAGGCGCTGCGCCGCACGGCGGCACGCACGGGCATCCAGATCCTGGTCGCCGCGGTCGCCACCGCCGCCGGGTTCCTCGCCTTCGTGCCGACCGACTTCGTCGGCGTCGCCGAACTGGGGGAGATCGCCGGCATCGGCATGCTGATCGCCTTCGTCTGTACGATGACCTTCCTGCCCGCCGCGATCACCGTCTTCCGTCCCAAGGGGGAGGCGGCCGAGATCGGCATCCGCTGGGCGCTCCGGCTCGACCGGGTGGTGCGGGTGCGCCGCCGCCCGATCCTCGCCGCCTTCGCCGCCGCCGGCATCGCCGCGATCGTGCTGTCGCCGCACCTCGCCTTCGATTCCAACCCGCTGCACACCAAGAACCAGAACACCGAGGCGGTGCGCACACTGAACGATCTGATCGCCTCGCCGATCACCAACCCGTACACGATCGACGTCATGGAGCCCTCGGCCGCGACGGCGGCCACGGTCGCGGCGAAGCTGCGGACGCTGCCCAGCGTGCTGAGCGTGCGCTCCATCGACAGCTTCATCCCCCAGGATCAGGACAAGAAGCTCGCGATTCTCGCCGACGTGCGCCAGATCCTCGAGCCGACGCTCTCCGCGCCGCCCGCCGGGGCGCCGGCGACGCCCGCCGATATCCGCCTCGCCGCCAAGACCGCGCTGGCGCAGATCGACCCGGCGCTCGCGCATGTGCCGGCGACCTCCGCGCTGGTCCCGTTGGCCAAGGCGCTGCACGCCCTGGTCGCGGCGCCCGACGCCGTGCTGGTCGCGGTCAACGCCGCGCTCACCCGGTTCCTGCCCGCCGAACTCGACCAGCTTCGACTGTCGCTTGGCGCCGAGAAGGTGACGCTGGCCTCGATACCGGAGAGCGTGACGCGCGACTGGTTGTTGGCCGACGGGCGGGCGCGCATCCAGGTCGTGCCCAAGGGCATCTCCGACAAGACCGGCGATCAGCTCGCCACCTTCGTCGATCAGGTGCGCGCGGTGGCGCCCGACGCCGGCGGACCGGCGGTGACGATCCAGGAGACCAGCCACACCATCATGACCGCCTTCCGCGACGCCGCCGCCTACGCGATCGTGGCGATCGCGATCATCCTGCTGCTGGCGCTGCGCACGGTGCGCGACGCGGCGCTGGTGATGGCGCCGCTCCTGATGTCGGCGCTCCTCACCTTGCTGCTCGTCGTGGTGATCCCGCTGCCGCTCAACTACGCCAACATCATCGCGCTGCCGCTGCTGTTGGGCGTCGGCGTCTCGTTCAACATCTACTTCGTGATGAATTGGCGCGAGGGGCGCCGCGCGGTGCTCGCCTCGCCGACCGCGCGCGCGATCCTATTCTCGGCGCTGACCACGTCGACCGCGTTCGGCTCGCTCGCGCTGTCGCACCATCCTGGCACCGCCAGCATGGGCGACCTGCTGCTGCTCAGCCTCGTCTGCACCCTGCTCGGCAGCTTCCTGTTCATCCCCGCACTGCTGGCCACGATCCGCGCCCCGCCGCCGCGGCCGCTGCGGGATCGGGCCGACGCGGCGCATCCGGTCGGGCATGGCAACGAAGTCGTGTAGGCCCGCCGCTAATGGGTCGGCGGCGCCGTGCCGATCCCCGACAGGATGAACCGCGCCAGCGCATGGCCCAGGCAGGCATGCAGCAGCCTGGAAGTCTCCGGGCGCTTGGCGGGCAAGGCCATCTCGATGTCGAGGCCACCGGCGTCCGCCCAGGACCGCATCAGCGCATAGCGGTGAAACAGCGCGGCTCCCGTCAGGCTCGCCGTGCGCTCCAGCGCCTGCTCATAGGGCGCGAGGTCGACGTTGGCGCTCAGGAAGCGACTGTACTGGAAGTCGATCAGCACCAGGCTCGCGCCGGCGGCGGCGACCAGCGCCGCGCCCTGTTCCAGCGACTGCGCCAGTTCGTCGGGCCGCAGCCCTTGCACGGCATCGACGGTCCCAGTCTGCCATAGCACCAGGGCGTAGCGGTGCTGGGCCAGCGTCTCGGGCATCTGGTCCACCATGTCTCCCGCGCTCAATCCCCGGGCGGCATGGACGGTCAGGCGTAGGTCCGCGCTGGGGAGCGCGGCCTGCAAGGCCTCCATCATCACCCTCGGATAGGATGCAGCCCCGCCCGCCGTGCTCGCCGAGCCGAGCGCCAGCACATCGACCGGTCCGCCCGCGTGCACCGCGTGCGCGAATGGCTCGAGCTGCATGGGAGCCGCGATCAGGTCCGGATCGGGCGGGCACAGATCGGGCGGAGCGGGCATCGCGGCGGCCGGGCGCATCGAGGCGAGCACGAGCGCCAGTGCCAGGGCCAGCAATGGC
>JBAWFF010000504.1:0-1774 GCA_049591635.1 Acetobacteraceae bacterium | reverse complement strand
CGCCGGTCCCGAACGCCACGCTGCTGGCGCCGCCGGCGACACCGTCATCGGCGAATGCCACGTTGTCGAGCGTGACGACGCCGCCATTGCCGGAAGACCGCCCGGTCACGAACAGGCCGCCGCCCAGTCCCGCGCCCCCGCCGGCACCTCCATCGCCGGCGCCGCCGATCGCCACGGCATTGGCGATCGTCAGGTTCTCGATCGTGACATCGCCCGCGTACACGAAGAACCCGCGATACGCGTTCGCCCCATCCAGCGTTCCCGTGCCGCCACCATCGATGACCAGCGAGACGCCCGGCTGTAGATTGATGGCGTAGAGATCGGGCGGCAGGCCGGCGCCCGTATCCGTCCCCTCGGTGATGGTGCCGGCGATATCGATGGTATAAGTGCCCGCGGCCGTGATACCGTCGATCGCCGCGATCGCCTGATTGAGTTCCGTCTCGTCAGTGACCGTGGTCATGATCGTCTCCGTGCGCGACGAACGCTGTGCCGGCGCCGGAACCTTGTCAATCAGCGATTATGCCGCTAAGGAAAACGCCTTCAGTCAAGTAATGCGACGCCGCCCGCGCGCAACGCCTCGATCAGCGGCGCCAGATGAGGGGCGAAACCGCGCCAGCGCCCGATGCCGTGCGCATTCACCGGTTGGCGCACCTGCGCGCGGCTCACCGTGCGCACGTCGCGTTCCACCGTATGGAAATTCTCGCAGGCGCGATCATACGGCAGATCGAGAAACTCCAGCACGCGATGCAGCGTGCCCGGAAAGTCGCCCACCCAGTCGGCCAGTTCGACCGCCAGCACCGGGTTCGGCAACGCCGCCCGCCAGTGCGCCATCAGCCGATAATACTCCGCGATGGTCCAGCCGAGATCGCCGAGTTCGTGCGCGTACGGGTGCTCTCCGAAGAAACGGAACGTGAAGATCGACAGCCCGACATCGCGCGGGTCGCGCAGGCACTGGATGATGCGGGCACCCGGCAGCAGCCGCGCGACCAGCCCCAGGTGGCGATAGTTGCCCGGCATCTTGTCCACGATGCGCGCGGCCCCCGGCGCCAGCGCGTGCAGCTCCGCCAGATAACGCTCCGCCACCGGATCAAGCGCCGTGCGGTCGAGTTCCGCCACTCGCGCGACCGCCGCCGCGTCGTCACCACCGCCCAGCGCCGCGAAGGCCGCGCCCAACGCCGTGCGCTCGCCCGCACCATGCACCGCCGGATGCGCGGCGAGGATCTGCTCCAGCAACGTGGTGCCGGAACGCGGCATTCCCACGATGAAGACCGGCGTGGGATCGGCGTTGCCGGCGCGCGGCCCATCACGCAGCCTGGCCGCGTCGAGCCGGGCGACGCAGGCATCGGTGAAGGCGCGCGCGGCGTCGCGCGAGAACGGCTGCACACGCCGCAGCAGCGAGTGCCCGGACGTCCACAACGCAAAGGCCCGATCGGCGGACACCGGCGACCAGAACTTGGCCAGGTTGAAATGCGCCATGATCCGGTGCTCGAGCACCTCCCCCGGCGCATCGAGCCGTGCCGCCATTTCGACGGCAGCCGCTTGCGCGGCGGGCTCGTCGCGTTCCGCGCGGGCCAGCAGCAGCTCTCGCCACAGACGGGTCAGCCGACGCGCCCCCGTGGGCCCGTCGGCCGGCGCGTCCAGCAGGATGCGCGCCTCGGCGGGGCGACCGAGCTGGATCAGCGCCAGCGCCCGGCATTCGTCCCAGTGTCGACGCGCGCGCGGCTCGCGCGGCGGCGGATCCTCAAGCAGGGCAAGCGCCTCGGCCGGCTTCTCC
>JBAWFF010000503.1:0-3607 GCA_049591635.1 Acetobacteraceae bacterium | reverse complement strand
CGGCGGCGGCGTGGAGCCGAGCCAAGGTTTCCGATCTCACGTCGTCGATAAGGCGGTCCGTCAGGACGCCAAGCAGGCGCATCGTGAAGGCCGGATACTGGAAAAACAGTTCGCGGGCCTTCGCGCCCGTCAGCGACAGCAAGGTGCAATCGGTCTTGAAGCATGCCGCCGCGGCCGGGATCGCAGCGCCGATCGGCGACCACTCTTGTCGCGCGACCGGGATCACGAACTTTCTGGAAAACGGTGGCTCGCTGGAAAACGCGCAGGACATGGCCGCGCACGCGAGCCCTCGCACCACCAGGCTGTATGACCGGCGCAGGAATCGGCTCAAGCAGGCCGAGGTGGAGAGGATCAGACTTTGAACGATGCCGGCACGCGCGATGAACCCGTCGATTCGCAACTGCTGACCTTGCTGGGGCATGCCGCCGTGCCAGCGGGCATAAAGTTGGCCATGCACAAGTCGCCGGGTGCATGGTTTTACAGGTGTGCCCTTCAGCTCAATCCCTTCGGCTATCTCGGGAGGCACGCCAAGCCGACCTCGTTTACGGACGAAGCGGCCTATAATGCGGCGGTCGTCGAAGCGTGCCGGCGGGAGAATATCCGCGTCGCCGGCATCACCGATCACTTTCGTACCGCAACGGCGCGCAGCCTTGCCGACGCTCTAAAGGACGCGGGCATTCATGTCTTCTGCGGCTTCGAGGCGAGCTCGAGTGAGGGTGTGCACCTTCTCTGTCTGTTTCCACCAGCCATGTCATTCGAGGAAATTGAAAGGATCATCGGCCGCTGCGGGGTGAGCAATCTCAAGGCCGCCTCGCCGCTTTCCGATCAGAGCTGCGAGCGGCTGATGGAACTGATTGCGGCGTGCGGCGGCGTGACGATTGCGGCTCATGTGTGCAGCGCAAGCGGATTGCTCACCACACTGAGGGGCCAGAGTGCCGCCCGCGCCTGGTGTTCGGAGCATCTCCTCGCGGCAGCTTTGCCCGGCCCCGCCTGCGAGGCCCCCGAGGCGCAGCGCAATATCATTCTCAACCGCGATCCCAACTACCAACGTGATCGGCCGCCGGCGATCGTCAATGCAAACGACATCAGCGATCCGCTGGCGCTTTCCAACCCGAGCGCCACGACATGGATCAAGATGTCCGAAGTGTCGATCGAGGGCCTGCGCCAGGCCTTTCTCGATCCCGAGTCCCGTATCCGCCTGAACAGCGATGAGATGCCGTCGCCGCATATGGAACTGGTGGCGGTTGCGTGGGCCGGCGGTCTGCTCGACGGCCAGAGCGTCCGGTTGAGCGAGAATCTGAATGTCCTTATTGGCGGCCGGGGCGCAGGAAAATCAACACTGATCGAAAGCGTCCGCTATGCTTTCGATCTGCCGCCCAAAGCGGATGACGCACGCCGCACGCACGACAGCATGATGAAAAGCCAGCTCGGTTCAGGCGCAAGCGTGAGCGTCCTGGTGCGGTCGCCTCATCCGTCACCGCAGTATTATCTCATCGAGCGGATCTACGGTGCGAAGCCGAGGGTTCGCGACAATGACGGAAACCTGCTCGATGGCGTTGCACCCCGGGCCGTGCTCGGCAACATCGAAGTTTACGGTCAGCACGAAATATCCGAGCTAACACGCCAGCCCACGAAACTTGCGGAGTTGCTGCGGCGCTTTACCGAGGCGGCCACCGGCATCGCGACCGACAGGGACGAGCTGCAGCGTGCGCTCGATAAGTCGCGGACCGAGATGCTGGCGGAGATGACGGAAATCGAGCGGATTGAGGAGACGCTTGCCGCCTTGCCGACACTACGCGAGCGGCTGAAGCGCTTTGCGGCGGTCGGCCTCGATGCGCGGCTGCAAGAGAAGACGCTGATCGACGCGGAGGCCCGGGTTTTCGATACCGGCATGGCACTTACCGCGACAGCCGCAGATACTGCGGAGACGGTGCGGGCCACGCCGATCGAAGGCACTCCTCTTGTTGGCGATGAGGAGAAGGTCAAGCTGCCGAATGCCGCACTTCTTGAAGAGCTCAATGCAATCCAGGTAACGCTTGGCGGGCGGCTTCGCCGGGCCGCGGACTACATCGGCTTTGCCGGAAATGCTGCCGCGGCGCACATCGAATCTGTCAGGGAACGCTGGAGTCCCGTCCAAACCGAGGCCGAACAAAATTATGAGCGCATTCTGCGCGAGCTGAAGGCCGAAGGCCACGACGGCAGCGAGTTCGTGTCCATCCAGAGCCAGGTCGAACGGTTGCGCCCCAGGGAATCCGAACGTGGCACGCGCATGCAGCGGCTTGCCGAATTCGGCACGGAACGTCGTGACCTGCTGGCCCGGTGGGAGAGCGCCAGAGCCGCCGACTTTCGATCACTGCAACAGGCCGCCCGGCGGGTTTCGCGGCGCCTCGAGGGCCGTGTGCGTGTCAATATTCGTCGCAGCCGCACGCTCGGCCAGCTTGAGGCCACATTGCGCCGGCATGTGTCCGGCAACATCAATCAGGCGCTCGAGAGGTTGCGGACATTCGAGGAATTGAGTCTGCTGGATTTCGCCAGTGCAATCCGCGACGGCGCCTTCAGGCTCATTACCGAATATGGATTTTCGCAGGCCGCTGCTGAAAAAATTGCGCAGGGCGGACCAGCGCTGGAACTGGAAGTCGAAGCCTGCGACCTCCCGACCGAGGCCGTTCTGGAGCTGAATGTCGGGCCACCGCAGATGCAGGTGTGGAAAGAGCTCGACGATCTGTCCGCCGGGCAGAAGGCAACGGCGGTGCTGTTGCTGTTGCTGCTGGAATCCACCGAGCCGCTGATTATCGATCAGCCTGAGGACGACCTCGATAACCGTTTTATCGCCGAGGCGATCGTGCCAGCCATGCGCAACGAAAAGAGGAAGCGGCAATTCGTCTTTTCAAGCCACAACGCCAACATCCCCGTCCTGGGTGATGCCGAACAGATTGTGGGACTGACACCCGTGGCGGACGGCGGCAGCACAAGTGTGAGAATTTCGCCGGAGCTATGCGGATCGATCGACGTGCCCGCCGTCAAGGAACAGGTGAAAGAGCTGCTGGAGGGCGGCCAGGCTGCGTTTGAATTCCGGCGCCGCAAGTACGGATTCTAGCCTGGCAGCCACAGAGATTCCCCGTCAGTCAGCCAAGTGCGGGTCTTCCCGGGCGGCCCGGCTGATTGATGCTTCTGCGGCGGATCTGGAAGGACTCGACGGCATCGGCCCACGAAACTCCGACCGGCGCGAGCTCACGCACCATCATAAGCGTGACCTGACGCCGGCTGTAATAAGTGCCCTCCATCACGGCGAGCCACCCGCCGGTGCCAGCTGCACGCAGCTGCTGCGCCGCTCCGGCTGAATGTGCGGTGTCGTTGCTGCCTTTCCCCATAGGCCCTGTTGCGCGAATACGGGAAGGACCCGTCGGAGGCGGAGGTGCGCCCGCCCTCGGTGGTCGAGAAATACATCGGCTGACGCCGAGGATCGAGGCCTAGGACGGCGGGTGCGACGCGGCGGCGGCGGCGTGGAGCCGAGCCAAGGTTTCCGATCTCACGTCGTCGATAAGGCGGTCCGTCAGGACGCCAAGCAGGCGCATCGTGAAGGCCGGATACTGGAAAAACAGTTCGC
>JBAWFF010000502.1:0-7263 GCA_049591635.1 Acetobacteraceae bacterium | reverse complement strand
TGCTAATGCCCTGCTTCGTCAATGTCGGCGCCTATGTCGATCGCAACACCATGATCGATACCTGGTCCACCGTCGGCAGTTGCGCGCAGATCGGCGCCAACTGCCACATCTCCGGCGGTGTCGGCATTGGCGGCGTGCTGGAGCCATTGCAGGCCAACCCGGTCGTCATCGAGGACGATTGCTTCATCGGCGCAAGGTCGGAAGTGGCCGAGGGCGTGGTGGTGGAGCGCGGCGCGGTGCTCGCGATGGGCACGTTCATCGGCGCTTCGACCAAGGTGATCGACCGCGCGACAGGCGAAATCCATCTCGGGCGGGTGCCGTCGTATTCGGTCGTGGTGCCCGGCTCGCTGCCTGGCCGGGCGTTGCCGGACGGATCGCCCGGCCCGAGCCTCTACTGCGCCGTGATCGTCAAGCGTGTCGATGCCCAGACGCGGGCGAAGACCTCCATCAACGAGCTGCTGCGCGATTGAGCGATCCGGATGACCCGCTGGGACTTGCCCAGGCGCTGATAAGCTGCACCTCGGTCACTCCCGCCGACGCGGGCGCGCAAGGCGTCCTCGGCGCGACGCTCGAAAGCCTGGGGTTCAGCGTGCATCGGCTCCGTTTCGGCGAGACGGAAAACCTGTTCGCCCGACGCGGCGATGGTGGTCCGCATATTTGCTTCGCCGGCCATACCGACGTGGTGCCCGCGGGCGATGTCGCCGCTTGGCGCAGCGATCCATTCGCCGCGGAGGTGCGCGACGGCGTGCTGTACGGCCGCGGCGCCTGCGACATGAAGGGCGGCATCGCCGCCTTCGTCGCCGCCTGCGCGCGGCCACAGCCGTCCGGCTCGATCAGTCTGCTCATCACCGGTGACGAGGAGGGTCCGGCGCTGGACGGCACGGTTCGCGTGCTCGACTGGATGGCGGCGAACCGGCAGATCCCGGATTTCTGCCTGGTGGGAGAGCCGACGTGCCGCGTTCGGCTAGGCGACGTCATCAAGATCGGCCGGCGCGGCAGCCTGAACGCGCGCATTGCGATGCATGGCACCCAAGGCCATGTCGCCTACCCGCACCGCGCCGACAACCCGGTGCATCGGCTGGTCCGCGCGCTGGCCGCGTTGACCGCGGCGCCGCTCGACGCGGGCAGCGCGTTCTTCGAGCCGTCGTCGTTGCAGCTCACCAGCATCGACGTCGGCAACAAGGCAACCAACGTGATTCCGGCGAGGGCGACGGCGGCGCTGAACATCCGCTTCAACGACCGCCATGACGGCGCCGGGCTCGAAGCGTGGCTGCGCGCGACGCTCGCCCAGCACGCCGAACGGTTCGACCTCAATGTATCGGTAAGCGGCGAATCGTTCCTGACGCAACCGGGTCCGCTTCTCGATCGGCTGCGCGCGGCGGTGGCGGCGGCGACCGGGGTGGAACCCGAACTCGACACCGGTGGCGGCACCTCCGATGCCCGCTTCATCTCTCGCCACTGCCCGGTGGCGGAGTTCGGCCTCGTCGGATCGAGCATGCACCAGGTGGACGAGTGCGTGCCCGTCGCCGAGTTGCGGGCGCTCGCCGGCGTCTATCGCGCCGTGCTCGACGCCCTTCTGGCACCATGAAGCCCGCGTTGCCGGGCCGGCGTGCCGGGGCGCCGAACATCCTGCTGGGCATCGTTCGGGTGGCGCGCGGGCGCGCCGACGGGATCGCCCGGTTCGGGGCAACGCGGGAGGCGTTCCTCGCGAGCCTCGCGCCGCTCTTGGCTTTTCCGCTTGTGGGCGGAGCGCTGCTGCTCGCGGGAGGCGCCGGGAAGGAAGGCGTGGCGCAGCTTCTCGCGACGTTCTGCGCCTTGCTCGCGCCGCCCGTCCTGTCGTTCGAGATGGCGCGTCTCTGGGGCAGGACCCCGGCGTGGCTGCGCTTCGCGACCGCGCTCAATTGGTGCCAATGGGTAATCCCGTTGGTCGCCGTTGTGCTGTTGGGTATTCTCGCGCCATTGCTGTCCATCGCGCTGTCCGAGCAAGCCGCCGTCGCGGCGACCGTGGGCGCGGTCGGCTGCTACGCGCTGTGGCTGCATTGGTTTCTCGCGCGCCACGGGCTCGATCTGTCGCGCCTGCGCGCGGCGGGGTTGGTGGTGATCGTGAACCTGGGGACCGCGCTGCTCGTGCTGGGTCCGGCGCTGCTGGCCGGTCCATGACGCTGACCGGTTCGATGGCGAGCGGCTTGTCGGGCGCGTTCATGCTCGCGCGTGGACGCGCCGAGGGCTTTGCCCGGGTGCAGACCGACATGGCCGGCGCGGCGCGCAGCTTCTGGGCGGCGGCGATCGCGCTGCCGGCTCTGCTGGCGATGCGGCTGATCGACTGGGCGGTGCAGGGAAGGCCGGCGGATCCGGCGCACGCCCTGGCGCTGGAACTGCTGGTCTTCGTCGCCGGCTGGGCGGGCTACGCGGTCGTCTCGCGCGGTCTGGTCGCGGCGATGGGCCGGGCGGCGCGGTGGCCCGGCTACATCGCGGTGTGGAACTGGTGCAACGTCGTCCAATACGTGCTGCTGCTGGCCGCCTCGATCCCGGTGCTGCTGCGCGCGCCCGCCCCGGTGCAGGAAGCATCCGAGTTGGTGGCGCTGGGCTGGGCACTGTGGCTCGAATGGTTCGCGACGCGCATCGCGCTCGACGTGCCTTGGGTCGCGGCGGCCGGCCTGGTCGCGCTCGATCTGTCGATCGGGCTGCTGCTGTCGGGGATCGCCGGGATCTAGCAGCCTGTCGGGTTTGAGGGTTGCGGGATGGGGGGGTGAGCGATGCTTGTGGGGCCGCCGACCCGGACCCGGCGGCCCGCGTCGCTCGACGGGAGTGCCGTCCGCACCTAGGATGCACGAGAACGCACGGGATATCCGCCATGCTTCGTCGCTGGCTCATCGGCTTGGCTGCGATCCTCATTCTTCACGGCTGCTGGCCAACGCTTGCCCGCGCGCAGCAGGCGCCGGCCGACGCGGGCGCAACGGCCGTTCAGACTTTCGACCCACAACAACTCGACGCGCTCCTCGCTCCCATCGCGCTCTATCCCGATCAGCTCGTGACGCAGTTGCTGATGGCGACCACGTTCCCGCTCGAGGTTGTCGACGCCGCGCGCTGGATTGAAGACCCTGCCCATAAGAACCTGAAAGGCGATGCGCTGACCAAGGCGCTGGAGCCGCTCACCTGGGATCCCAGCGTCAAATCCCTGGTGCCATTTCCCCAGGTGTTGGCGCAGATGAACGCCAATCTCGATTGGATGCAGCAGCTGGGGTACGCATTCGCCTCGCAGCAGCAAGCCGTGTTCGACAGCATTCAACGGCTGCGCCGGCAGGCGCAGTCGAGCGGGCATCTGCAATCGTCGCCACAACAGGTGGTTCAAGCGACGCCGGCGCCCGACGGCCAGCAGACGATCTCCATCGACCCCGCGCAGCCCGATACGGTCTACGTGCCAAGCTACGACCCGACCCTGGTTTACGGGGCGTGGCCTTACGCAGCGTATCCGCCCGTCGTTCTGCCGCCGCCGCCGGGCTACGTTTTCGGCACCGCTCTGGCGACCGGCCTCGCCTTCGGCGCGGGGGTGGCGATCACCGCCGGATTGTGGGGGTGGGCGAGCCCGAATTGGGGTCGCGGCGACGTCAATGTGAATGTCAATCGCTGGAACAGCATCAATGGCAACCGGGCGCATATCAATTCGAACGTCTGGCGGGCAAGTGCTCGGCCTGGGGGATTGCCGCCCAATCTTCGCAGGCCGCCCGCCGGTCCGGTGGGTCGGCCAGCGCGGGGCAACGGACTGCCGGCGGGCGCGATCGGTCGCTCCAACGTGAGCGTTCCCGGCAACCTCGTGAACCGGCCCGCTTCTCCGAACCACGGCAATATTGGGCAAGGGAACCGGCCGAACCTCGCTCCCGGAAGCCGCCCGACCCCGGGCAATCAACCGCGCCCCAGTCAGGGCCAGCGGCCGAATATCAACGCGGGGAATCGCCCCGGCGGCAATTCGGCCGGTCACGTCAACCGTCCGTCGGCACCACAGCGCCCGGCGGTACAGCGTCCGGCGATGCAGCGCCCGCAGAACGACGCGTTCGCCGGCATGAGCCAAGGCCACAGCGCCACGCAGTTCGCTCAGCGTGGCGGCCAGAGCCGTCAATTTGGTGGGGGTGGCGGAATGCAGCGCGCCGGTGGCGGCCGCGCTGGCGGCTTCCAAAGGGGAGGAGGCGGCCGTGGACGTCGTTGACACCAGTTTCACGCGTGCGGTCTGGATAGTGGCGGCGCTGCTTTCGGGGACCGTCGGAGTGACCCCGGCCGTTCCGGCCGCTGCGGCGCAGTCCACCCAGCTCGCCTCGCAGGCAACATTCGCGACCGCCGAGGATGCGACAGGCGCGTTCATCGCCGCGCTGCGGCAGGATGACAGGGTGGTGCTAGCACGGATTCTCGGCTCGGGAAGCGCGCGCCTGCTTAACTCCGGCGACCCCACGGCAGACAAGGCACAGAGACAACGCTTCCTGTCATCCTATGACGCCAAGCACACGCTTGTTTCGACTGACGGCGACCATGTCACGCTCGATGTCGGTACGAACGACTGGCCGCTGCCCATCCCGATCGTACGGGCCGGCGGATCATGGCATTTCGACGCCACCGCCGGCGCCCAACAGATCGTCGATCGGCGAATCGGCCGAAACGAGATCGCGGCGATCCGCACCTGCCTCGCCTATGTGGACGCTCAGCAGGCGTATTTCGATCTGTTCAAGCAGGCGACCGGAAAGGGCGCCTACGCGCAGCTTCTGGTCAGCACACCAGGCAACTACGACGGGCTCTACTGGCCGCCAGCCCAGGGCATCCCCGAGAGCCCGTTTCAGCCGTTGGTGTCGCAGGCGATCGACGAAGGCTATCCAGGCGACATCGTGTCCGGCAAGCCGGTTCCCTACCAAGGGTACTATTTTCGCGTGCTGAGGGCGCAAGGCCCGGACGCTTCCGGGGGTGCCAAGCCCTATATCGACGGCGGCAAGATGACCGGGGGCTACGCGCTGCTTGCCTGGCCCGCCGTCCACGGCAGCTCCGGTATCATGACGTTCGAGGTAAACCAGGACGGCGTCGTGTTCCAGAAGAACCTCGGCGCCGACACGACGAGGCGGGCGGGCGCGATCACCCGCTTCGACCCCGACCTGACGTGGGCCCGGGTTGACGTGACGCCCCAGTAAAGGAGCGGGCGCGTCGCCGCGGAGGGCAGGACGCGCGACGGTGGACACGGAGCATTCGGTCGCGCTCACTACACTGTTACTATGCATATGAAGTTGTATCTGACCAAGATGGAGGCTGGCTCAGGTCGAGCCAGGGGGGAATCCGTTGGCCCATGTCTCGCTCGCCGCGTCCGTGCTCCTGATATCTTGCGTGGCTGGCCAGGCTTTCGCCCAACAAGGTTTGGCAGTGTCCGACCAAGCGGCTCGGGAAGCAGCCGAAACCATGTCGAAGCAGTTCATAACCGAGTACAATTCGGGGAACTCGGCTGGCGTCGCGAGCCTGTTCGCGCAAGGCGGAGTCTTTCTGACCCCTGGCGGAACGGTGCTGACGGGTGAGCAGCAAATCGAGAAGGGGCTTGCGGGACGCATCAAGGCTGGATGGACGAAGGAGACGGCAAAGATCACCGAGGTTCACCCGGCGGGCGATGCGGTCTGGTCTACTGGCGAGTTCATGATGGAAGGCACGGGCCCGAACAGTGGCAAGGAGATCGGTGGCTACTATGCCGAGGTGCTGACACGAGAAGGGTCGGATTGGCGCCTGCGAATGTTGATCGGCAATCTCAAGCCGACGCAGGACGTCACGGGAGTGGCGGCGGCTATCGCGAAATAGGACGTGTGACCCACGCGCGCGGCGGCGCGCCCAGCCCCATCGCCTGACGCATGAACGCCCGCTTCAGCGGCGGCGCGCGATGTACAGCGGCGATGCCGATGTCGCGGACCATCCGGAGCGCCCGGCTATCATTGCTGAACAGCCGGTCCAGCCCGTCCGTCGCGGCGAGCATCAGGAGATTGTCGGGCCGGCGCGCGCGCTGGTACTGCGCGAGCAGGGCGGGGGCGCCGACATCGCCGCCCTCAGCGTGCGCCTCGATCAGCAACTCCGACAACGCGATCACATCGCGAAAGCCGAGATTGAGGCCCTGGCCGGCGATCGGATGGATGCCATGCGCCGCGTCGCCCACAAGCACCAGCCGCGTGTCGGCATAGCGATGCGCGTGCATTGCCGACAGCGGATATGTCCATCGCCGCCCGACCGGACGGACCCAGCCCAGATGATCGCCGAGGCGGCGCCGGATCGCGCGTGCGAAGCCCGCGTCATCCCGCGCGAGCATCCGCCGTGCTGCCTCCGTGCGCTCGGTCCAGACGATGGCGGACAGATTGGGCGCCCCGCCCGCCTCGGCGTCGGGGCTCGGCGCCATCGGCAACTGCGCGAACGGGCCGGCCGGGAGGAAATGCTCCAGCGCGACGTTATGGTGCGGGCGCTCGTGGGCGACGGCGGTGACGATGCCGGTCTGCGTGTAAGGCAGCCGGGTGATGGGGATGTCGGCCGCCTCGCGCAGCGGCGAACTCCGGCCCTCGGCGGCGACGACCAGGCGGCAGGCGATCTCCGGGCCGCCGCCGACATGCACCGTGGCGTCCGCATCGGTGCGCTCGACCGCGGCCTCGGCCGGGGCGAAGACCGACAATGCGGGCAGCGCGGCGAAATGCGTGTTCAGCGCCACCCGCAGCGCCCGCGCCTCGACCATGAAGCCGAACGGGCCGGCATCATCGCCGGCCTCGCGATGATCGAAATGCAGGAACAACCGCGAGGCCGGGCGGCCCAATTGGCCGTCGCTCACCCTGATTTCGAGGATCGGACAGGCGGTCGCGTCGAGGCGCCCCCACAGTCCGGCTTGCTCCAACAGGCGGCGGGAACCGGCGGCGACGGCGTAGGCGCGGCCGTCGAACGCCGGATGCTCCATCGGCGGCAGCGGCGCGCGGTCGATCACGGCCGTCCTGATGCCGGATGCGGCGAGGCGGCACGCAAGAGTGCCGCCGACCGGCCCGGCGCCGATGACGCAGACCGCGACGTCCAACCGATCCGCCATGGTGCTGCCTACGGCAGGGTCGGCGTCGCCACAAGACATGGCGTGTGATACGCGGCTTGCCCGCCACGTTTCCTAGCCGAGTCAGCTTTCTAGCGATTAAGGTGATCCGCCCACCACCGCGCCGAGGTTCCGAGTCGCATGGCCGCCGCCGCCCGCACATCCACCGCTCCGGACCGCCGCTTCGTCTCGCC
>JBAWFF010000501.1:0-2557 GCA_049591635.1 Acetobacteraceae bacterium | reverse complement strand
GGCACGCTCCGAATCGTGCCGGGCGGCTACGTGGAAGCCGTTGCTGCCACCGTGCGGCTCTGGGAGGAGCGCCGGGCCGCGAACGGGAACCGCTACTCGGTCACGATCAGCGCGCCGACCAACCATGACGCGCACCAGATCAGCCTGGCGCTGCGGGAGAAACGCCGTGAGCTGGAGGAAATCGGCGCCGATCGGCGCGTCGTGCCGGCGACGGACGGCGACCGGCAAATCCCCCGCACCTATGACCTGGCGTTGGCCGAGGGGGATCGCGTGCGCCTGTTCAGCCGGACCAATGCCCGCTTTCTCGACACCGCGACCGTCGGAAGCATCGGCCAGAACGGCTCTGTCCTTACTGTCGTTCGGGTCGGCGACGACGGCCCGGTGCTCCGAACCCAGACCGGGCGGGAAGGGCTGGTGATTTGGGATGCGCTCCGCCACCAGGGGAACGGCCGCACCATGCTCGCCTACGGCGACGTGCTCACGACGAACACGGCGCAGGGCGCGACCGTCACCGAACATATCTTCGCCATACCGGCCGGCTCGCGTCAGGTGAACGCCTTCGGCGCGTACACCTCCGGCAGCCGCCACAGGGAAACGAGCTGGATCGTCACCTCTGACGGAGCCGAGCGGGCCGAGATCGCCGGCCGCCGGCCGCTTGGAGACAAGCGCCAGGTTCGCGCGGGCGACGTGATCGAGAATATCACCCGCAACTTCGCCCGCCAACCGGAAAAGGAAAGCTCGCTTGCGCTGTTGGAGCGCGCCGAGAACATCCGGCGCGGCAAGGTGCGGAGCATGCAAACCGCGAAGCAGCGCCTGGAGCGGCGCGAGACCGATGGACAGCCTCGCGCCGCCCTGGCCCGTCGGTTCGGGCGGAACCGCGATGCCAACGCTGTCAAGGCGGCCGCGCCGGAGATCGCGGCGGCCGCCGCGGGCCAGCGCGACATGGTGGACGGCTTGCGGCACTTCGCGGCCGAGGTGCGGCGGTCGATGCAAGCCGCCATTGAGCAGGCTCAAACAACCCGTCGGGTCCTGAAGGAGGCGGCCAGTCACCGACGGCGGCCACGCCTTTAGGGACGGGAACATACCCGGCACATCGGTCGCACATCAGCTGCAACTGAAGGTGTGGTGGCGTCGATCTTCTTGGTGAGATACCGGCCCAGGCCAGCGCGGTCGCCGCGGCTGCCGCTCGCGCGGTCCTCGAACAGGTGATGCGCGTTTATGGCCCGCGAGCTGGGCTGTCGCCGATGCCGGGGAAGGCGGAGGCGGGGGCATGGGGTAGGCCAGGAACGTCGCGACCGTTTCCCCGTGGCGGCCATAGAAGGCGTCCGTTGCCAGCCCATGCAGCAGCGCCCGCAGTGCCAGTTCGGGCTGCCGGGCGAGTTCCGCCCCGCCGTCCGGTGCGCCTCCAGCTCAATCTCCAAGGCAGCCGAGAGGGCAGGGGCCTTCGGCTCGGGAGCCTCAAGGGACCGATCGCCGCTCGTCCAGGCACTGCCCGCGCCGGCTTCGTCTTGCCCGGCGTCGCCCTCGTCTTGGTCCGGGGCGTCGTCGCCCTCCCGACCCGATGCCGTCTCGGGCTGGACTTCGTCGTCCGGGCGGAGATAACCGCGCTTTGCCCTCAACGTGCTGTCACTGTTCAGGCTGATTGTCGTCCCGGCCCGCGCAATGTCCTCCGGACGATAGACCCGCTTCTTCGCCCCGATCGCGTCCAGTTGCTGCTCGATCGCGGCCAACTCCGCCTCAATCTCATCAGGCACTTCGGCATCGCTTTCGTGCTGCTCGGCCAGGGCGTCGTAGCGCGCCGCCAGTTCAAGCCGGCGGGCGACGTCGGTGTCGGACAGCGGCACCTCGTGCGCCATGATCCGCCGCATCCGTCAGCACGTTTCCGGCGCCTGCAGGTCGATCGCAACCCGTTTCCAGTCTTCGGCCCGGATCGCCTCGGCCGCCCGCTCCATGTGCTCGGCAACCAACTGCTCCAATAGCGCCGCGTCGTTGATCCAGCCGCCTCTGTCCTCGCTGAACGGGTCGTGCTGCACCGTCCCGCCCGCTGCCGTATAGGCATCGATCCCGACGAGGATCACTTTCCGATCGGTCGTCGGAACAAGCGAGTGGTTAGGACTCGTGTTGAACGTCAAAAGCGAGATTGACAACGGCACCTATCCAGCGGGCGTCAAGGTCAGCGACAGCGACATGGCCGCACTCAAGATTACCCCACACGAGTTCCACGGCGAGTGGAACTACTCCATCAGACCCAATCCGGAATGATAGATCAGTTGTTTGTCGACAAGCCCTCCGCGCCCGCATCGAGCAGGCCGTGGGTAAGCTGAAACGCTTCAAGCGCGTCGCCCTACGCTGCGAGAAAACCGCCGACAGCTACGGCGCCCTCGTCGCTTTTGCTTGCGCGCTGGTCTTGGTCAAATCCGTCCACGCGGCCTAGGTGTGTGGTCCCGGGATGAGGTGGTGCGGGTTGAATTTGAAGATTGAGGGAGCCTTCGTCCAGGCGTCGCAGATTGCTTGATAGGGTGTGCGCCATCGCAGGGCCTTGAGGTGCTTGGCGAAG
>JBAWFF010000500.1:0-3179 GCA_049591635.1 Acetobacteraceae bacterium | reverse complement strand
GTGCCGCCCCGCAGCGGGGGCGTGCGGGTCAGACGCTGAGGCAGCACCTGCGCCTCGAACACCGCCTCGCCGATCCGCACCGGGGCAAACGCGCCGCGCTCGCGGTGGATCGCCTGGTCCAGCAGGTCCGCCATCGTCGGCACGATGCACAGCGGCAGCTTGTGGCGCAGGCCGAGCTGGAACCATTCCGCCGCCGTGCGCTGCGCCACGATCGGCGCGAAGATCGCGTCCAGTTCGTCGGCATGGACGATCCGATCGACGTTCACCGAGTATTTGGCCTCCGCGATCAGGTCGGGCCGTCCGACCATCGCGCAGAATCCCCGCCACTGCGCGGGCGTGACGACGGTCACGCCCAGCAATCCCGCCTTTGTCGGATAGATCGTCACCGGGTAATTCCGCCCGAACCGGTTCACCCCGTTCCGCCGCCGCCCCAGCCCGGACAGCGCCACCGCCGTCTCGTACTCCGCGACGCTGACGAGCGCCTCGTGCGTGCTGACCTCAAAGCGCCGGCTGCCGTGCTCGCGCCCAAGGAGCCCGGACGCGGCGGCGATGAAAGCGGCGAGCCCGCCCAGGTAGCCCGCCTGTCCGTCCGGACTCGCCAGGATCGGCGGCCCTTCCACCGGCCCCACCAGATGCACCAGCCCGGCGAGGGCGCGCACCGTCGCATCCGAAGCCGCGAAATCCCGGTGCGGACCGCTATCGCCGAACCACGACAGAGCGACGGCCACGTCGGCATGGTGGAGCGGCTTGGCTTGCCGCTCCGCCAGGGGCCGCGCATCCAGCACCACATCGGCCCCGCCGGCCAGCGCCGCTATCTGGGCATCATCGCCGAACACGCTGTTCTTGTTGGTGTTCAGCCAGGCGAACGTGCCGCTCTCTCGTCGGCCGGCGGCCGCATCCAGCAGTGGCGGGATCGCCCGGCGCGAATCGCCGCCTCGCGGCTCGACCTTGATGACCTCGGCGCCGAAATCGGCGAACAGCTTGCCGCAATATTCGAGCGCGGCCCCGCTGCCGAGTTCCAGGACGCGTAGGCCGGAGAGGGCCGTCACGGCCGCATCGTGAACATCGACTGCCCCACCTCCCGCAGCGGCGCCGCCATGTTGGCGAACTCGCACAGCAGCGGGCGCGTGTCCCGCGGGTCGATGATCTCCTCCACCAGGAACGCCTCCGCGGATCGGAACGGCGAGCGCAGCGCTTCCAGCCGCGCCCCGATCTCGGCCAGCCGCGCCGCCGGGTCGGGCGCGGCCTCGATCTCGGCGCGGTAGGCCGCCTCCACCCCGCCTTCCAGCGGCAGCGATCCCCAGTTCCCGGATGGCCACGCATATCGAATGGCCGTCTGCGTATGCGGAACATGCGCCCCGCCGCCGACGCCGAACACGTTGCGCACCAGCACCGCGCACCAGGGGACGGCCGATTGATGAATGGCGCTGATCGCCGTCACCGCCTCGCGCATGGTCCCCGTCGCCTCTGCTTCCAGCCCGACGGCGAAGCCGAAGCAATCCACTAGATGGACGATCGGCAAATGGAAGGTCTGCGCCAGATCGACGAAGCGCCTGATCTTGCGCGATGCCGTCGCGTTCCATGCGCCCCCGCCATACAGCGGGTCGCCCGCCAACACCGCCACCGGCCAGCCGTCGAGGCGCGCCAGCCCGGTGATGATGGCCCGGCCGAACTCCCGCGACATCTCGAGGAACGATCCCCGGTCCATCACCGCGTCGATGATCCGGCGCATCTGATAGGCCTTGCGCCGATCCCTTGGCACCATCGAGATCAATGCCTCCTCCCGCCGATCGGTCGGGTCCTGGCAAGGGGCGCGCGGCGGCAGCTCGAACACCGAACTCGGCAGGTAGGACAAGAACCGTCGCGCCAGCGTCAGCGCCTCCTCCTCGGTGTCCACCGCGTCATCGACCGTGCCGGCGGCGACCTGGATCGCGTGCCCGCCCAGCTCCTGCTTCGTGCGGCTCTCCCCCAGCCGCTCCACCACCGGCGGGCCGGCGACGAACACCGCCGAGGTATCCTTTACCATCAGGGCGTAATGCGACGCCGCGAGTCGCGCCGCGCCCAGTCCGGCAACCGAGCCAAGGCCGAGCGCGATCACCGGCACCAGCCCCATGTTGATCGCGCACAGCGCGAGGCCCGAACTCGCGCCGATCCCGCCCGGCAGATTGGCGTGGCCCCGCGTCTCGATCGTCTTGACCGAGCCGCCGCCGCCGGAGCCCTCGATCAGCCGGATCAGCGGCAGCCGGTACTCGGCCGCCATCCGCTCCGGCATCTGGTATTTCTCGCGGATCGAGGCGTCCGCCGAGCCACCGCGCACGGTGAAATCGTCGCCGAACACCACCACCGGGCGGGCGTCGATCAGCCCCCGGCCGAACACCCCGTTGCCCGGCGTGAAATCGGCGATCCGGTTGTCGGCGTCATAGACCGCCTTGCCGGCGATCGAGCCGAGCTCGATGAAGCTGCCCGCGTCGAGCAGCCGCTCGATCCGCTCGCGCACGGTAAGCCGCCCCGCGCGATGCTGCCGATCGACCCGCTCCGCGCCGCCCATCTCGCGAGCAAGCGCCTTGCGATGGGCAAGCTCGTCCAGCTCCGGCTGCCAGCCGGACGGGGTTGGTCGCGTGGCGGGCATCGCCGCAGTTTCCCCTCCCCCAACCCCTCCCGCAAGGGGAGGGGAGGTAGAACTCGCCGCTCCGCTCATGCTACTTCCCCTCCCCTTGCGGGAGGGGTTAGGGGAGGGGCGCCAGCGACGCCCCACCGCCCAGCAAGCGCCGCGCCTCGGCCGCGTCCTTGGCGATCTGCGCCTTCAACTCGTCCAGTCCCCCGAACCGCACCTCCGGGCGTATGTAATGGTGCAGCGCGACCGTCAGCTCGGCGCCGTACAGATCGCCGTCGAAATCGAAGATGTTGGCCTCCAGCCGGCTCTCCGGCCCGGTATTCACCGTCGGGCGGCGGCCGATATTGGCGACCCCCGCGCGTTCGGTCCCGTCGGGCAGGCGGACCCGCACCGCGTAGACGCCCCGCGCCGGCTCCAGATGCCGGCCGAGCGCGATGTTGGCGGTTGGAAAGCCGATCGTGCGGCCGCGCTTGTCGCCATGCGCGACCTCGCCCCTGATCGCCCACGGCCTGCCCAGCGCCTCGGCGGCGCGCTCGGGATAGCCCTCGCGCAGTTCCCGGCGGAT
>JBAWFF010000499.1:0-4878 GCA_049591635.1 Acetobacteraceae bacterium | reverse complement strand
GGTACGGCGGCTGCGGACGCGGCTGCGCCCGCGCGCGCGCCCGCGCTTCAAGGGACCATCGTTCAATCGGATGATCCCCAACATTCTCACATTGATCGGCTTGTGCGCCGGCCTGACCTCGGTGCGGTTCGCCCTCGACGGACGGTTCGGCGCGGCGGCGGTGGCGATCACCGTCGCCGGGGCGATCGACGGATTGGATGGGCGGCTGGCACGGCTTCTGAAGGCGGTCTCGCGCTTCGGGGCGGAGTTCGACAGCCTCGCCGATTTCATGGGCTTCGGCGTCGCGCCTGCCTACGTGCTCTACCTTTGGTCGCTGCAACGCCTGGGGGGATTCGGCTTTGTGCCATGCCTGTTCTTCGCGGTCTGCGTGGCGCTGCGTCTCGCCCGCTTCAACGCCGCGCTCGATGCGGGCCCTGGCCCGGCGTACGCCTATAATTTCTTCACCGGCGTTCCGGCTCCGGCGGGTGCCGGCCTTGCGCTGCTGCCGCTCTTCATCGGGCTAGAGGGTCGTGCGATCCGGGTGGACTGGCTGCTCGACGTCGCCCAATCCCCGGCTTTCTGCGCGCCAGTCCTGATCGGCGCCGGCTTGCTGTGCGTTTCCACATTGCCCGTCTGGAGCTTCAAGAATTTCAAGGTTCCGGCGGAGTACGTGCTCGCGGTGTTGCTTGGCGTCGGGCTGTTCGCCTCTGTGCTGGTCGCCGACCCGTGGGCGGCGTTGGCAGCACTTGGCGTCTGCTATCTCGTGATGCTGCCATTCAGCGTCCGCAGCTTTCATCGGCTGAAGCGCGAGGCCGAGCAGGACCCCGACGAACCTTGACCGGTCCGCGCCGCCGGCCCTACAGCCGTGGCGGGAAACGAATACGGGGAGGAAGCGACATGCGGGCACGGTCTCGGATATGCTTGGCGGCGATAGCAGCGGTCTGCATCGCCGGAACGGCACGCGCCGAAACCATCCGCCTGGGCGCGATTATCCCGCTGACCGGCCCCGGCGCGGTCGTCGGCACGCAGGAAGAGCGCGGCATCCAGTTCGCGATCGACGCGGTGAACGCGAAAGGCGGCGTCGGCGGCAACAAGATCGAGGTGTTGTACGAGGACAACCAGGCCAAGCCCGACCAGTCGATCCTCAGCTTCAACAAGCTGGTCGACCTCCAGCACGTTCCGCTGATCTTCACCGGCTACTCCGGCCCGACCTTGGCGATGGCGCCGCTCGCGACCCGCAAGAAGGTCCTGATGCTGAACGCCGGCGCGCAGTCCGACAAGCTGCGAACCGCCTCCCCCTACCTCGTCAACACGCTGCCCTCGACCGGCGACGAGGTGACGGTGCTCAGCAAATGGCTCATCGGGCAGGGCAAGAAGACCGCCTCCGTGCTGTTCGAGAACGACGCCGCCGGAATCGGCGGGCGCGATGATTTCGTCGCCGACTACAAGAAGGCGGGCGGCACCATCCTGGCGCAGGAACCGGCGCAGTTCGGCCAGACCGACTATCGACCGGCGCTGCTGAAGCTCGCCGGCGTGAAACCCGACGTCCTGTTCGTCTCGATCACCGCCGGGATGCCGCCGCTCGCCGATCAGATCCACCAGATGGGGGCGAAATTCCTGGTCGCCGGCACCTCGTTCTTCGCCGACCCGCAGGCGATCGCCGACCCCGCCGCGCAAGGGTTCGTGCATACCCAGGTGCAGATCGACGCGCCCCCGGAACTCTCGGCCGCGTTCCAGAAGAAATACGGCGCCGACATGGATTTCTTCGCGCGCCAGTACTACAACGCCGCGGAGATCGCGCTGACCATTATCGAGAAGCTGGCCGAGGAAAAGAAGCCGGTCACCGGTGAGGCGATGCGCGAGGCGCTGTTTCAGATCAAGACGTTCAACGGCCTGATTCCGATGACGTTCAACTCCAACACCGCGACCGTCCCGATCGCGATCAACGAGTTCAAGGATGGCAAGGACGTGCCGATCGCCACGGGCACGGCGGAGTGACCCTCACCCGGCGCGCAACAGCGCGCCGACCCCGGATCAAGTCCGGGGCAGGCTCTCTCCCAAAGGGAGAGGCAAGAAATCGCTTCACCTCTCCCGCCCTTCGCGGGAGAGGTCGGCGCGGCTATCGCGCCGGGTGAGGGCGCTTGCTCGCACTCCAGTTGCTGCTGAACGGCATCGTCACCGGCTGCGCCCTCGGGGTCGTCGCCGTCAGCTTCGCGCTGATCTACGCGACCACGAAGATCTTCCACGTCGCCCATGCCGGGGTCTACACGCTCGGCGGCTACATCGCCTGGAGCCTCGTGGTTCGCGGAGTTCCCGACCTGATCGCGCTCCTCCTCGCGATGGCCGTCTGCATGGCGCTCGGTGCGCTCATCCAGCACCAGCTGTACGGACGGCTGGAGCGGCGCGGGGCGACGCATCTTGGCATCCTGATCGCCTCGCTCGGCGCGCTGGCGGTGATCCAGAACATCATCGCCGCCGTCTATTCGGCGAACATCCTGCAATTCCCCAGCACCTGGGCGGCGCGCACGTTCGGCATCGGCGGCCTTCGGCTCAGCGCGGCGCAGCTCGCCACCCTGGGCATTAGCCTGGCGGCCTTCGCCGCCGTGCTGTGGTTCGCGCGGGCGACGATCATGGGCAAGCGCATCCGCGCCGTCGCCTCCAACCCGTTCCTCGCCGAGATCACCCGGCTCGAACCCCGAACCGTCCATGTCTACGTCGTCGCGATCGCCTCCGCCGTCGTGTGCCTGCCCGGCGTGCTGGTGCCGTTCGACCTCGGCTTGCAGCCCTATGGCGGGATCACCCCGCTGCTGACCGCGACGATCGCCATGATCGCCGGGGGGGTCGGCAGCCTGATCGGGGCGTTCGCGTTGTCGATCGTCATCGTCGTGCTGCAAAACCTGTCGCTGCTCGTGATGCCCGGCGAATGGAGCATCGGCGTGACGTTCTTCATCTTCGTGATCTTCATGCTGTTCCGCCCGCGCGGCCTGTTCGCGAACGCCTAGATGGACTTCTTCTATTCCTATGTCGTGCTCGCCGAGATCTACGTCCTGCTGACGCTGTCGACGAATTTGCTGGTCGGCGTGGTCGGCATCTTCTCGGTTAGCCAGGCGGCGGTATTCGGCATCGGCGCCTACATCGTGAGCGATTTCCTGCTCGCCGGCACGATGGGGTTCCTGCCGGCGACCGCCATCGCGATCGTCGCCTGCGTCGTCCTCAACATCCTGATAACGCTGCCCAGCCTGCGCGTCGCGGGCGACTACTTCGTGGTGACCTCGTTCGGAATCCAGCTCCTGGCGACGGCCGGCTACACCAATTGGACCGCGGGCACCGGCGGGGCCAACGGCCTGCCGGGCATTCCTCCGGCCGACATATTCGGATTCCAGCTCGGCACCACCCTTCAATACCTCGAATTGAGCACGGTCGCGGCCGTGCTCGGCTGCCTATGCTTCTGGCTGGTGATGCGCGCCCCATTCGGGCGGTTGTTGCGCGCGATCCGCGAGGACGAGCTGGCTGTCGCCGCCGCCGGCAAGGGCGTGCTGCACGCCAAGGTCGCCGCCGCAGCGCTGGCCGGCGCCTACGCCGGCGCGGCGGGAGGGTTGTACGCGACATTCATGAGCTTCATCGACCCGTCCTCCTTCGACCTCGACGCCTCCATCCTGCTGCTCAGCATGGTGGTGCTCGGCGGGATGCGGACCTTGTCGGGCTCGATCGTCGGACCGTTCCTGCTGCTCGCCCTGCCGCAGGTGCTGACCCTGGTGGCGCTGCCTACATCGGTCGCGGCGGCGTTCCGGCAGTTGATCTACGGGGTCTTGCTGATCGCCTTCATGCTGTTCCGTCCGCAAGGACTCGCCGGGGAGCGATTGTGAGCTACCTCGGCGTGACCGGCGTGGCGGTCAATTTCGGCGGCTTGCAGGCGCTCACCGACACCAGCTTCGTGGTCGAGCAGGGCCGCATCACCTGCCTGGTCGGCCCCAACGGGGCGGGCAAGACGACCATCTTCAACGTCGTCACCGGATTCCTGCGCCCCGCCGCCGGCAGCGTCGCCTTCCAAGGCCAGCCTCTTGTCGGACTGCGCCCGCAGGCGATCGTGCGGGCGGGCATCGCGCGCACGTTCCAGAACCTGCGCCTGTTCATCGATCTGACCGCGCTCGACAACGTGGTGATCGCGCTGCCGATGCAATTCGCCGAGGAGCCGCTTGGCGCGATCTTCCGTCCGCTGCACACCGCGCGCACCCAGGCGCGCAGACGCGAGGAGGCGCGCGCGGTTCTCGCCGAGGTGGGCCTTGCCGAGCGCGCCGATGAGGTCGTGCGGAACCTCTCCTACGGCGAGCAGAAACTGCTGACCGTCGCGCGCGTGCTCGCGACGGGTGCCGAACTCCTGCTGCTCGACGAGCCGGCCTCGGGCCTCGCCGCCGGGGCGCTGGATCGGGTGATGGCACTGCTGCGGACGTTGCAGGAGGCAGGCAAGACGCTGCTGGTTGTGGAGCACAATACAAGGGTCGTCCAGAAGATCGCCGATGAGGTGCTGTTCCTGCACCAAGGCCGGCTGCTGGCCCAAGGCTCGCCGGAGCAGATCATCGCCGACCCGAAGCTGGCCGAAATCTACTTCGGCGGCGCGTTGTGATGCCAACCCACCATCGTCATGCCCGCGAATGCGGGTACCCACGTCTTCCTTCGCCGCCAGCAAAGTCGTGGATACCCGCATTCGCGGGCACGACAATGTGGCGGCCGGCATGATCCTCGAACTCTCCGGCCTCACCGCCGGGTACGGTGCGAAGACCGTGATCTCCGACGTGGGCTTCGCGCTGGAGCCGGGCCGCATCCTCACCCTGTTGGGCCACAACGGCGCCGGCAAGACAACGACCTTGCGGACGGTCATGGGTCTGCTGCCGGTCCGCG
>JBAWFF010000498.1:0-3179 GCA_049591635.1 Acetobacteraceae bacterium | reverse complement strand
CCCGTGTCCTTTCGGCTCCGCGCGGTCGCGGCTCGCAGTTGGGCGCCGGGATCGCGGCGGCGCGCGGGGCGTGGCTGCTGCTGCTGCACGCCGATACGCGCCTTGGGCTAGGCTGGGCGGAGGCGGCCTCGGCACATCAGGCGGACACCGCCTCGGCCGGGTATTTCCGCTTCGCCCTCGACAGCCCCGACCCGCGTGCCCGGCGGCTGGAGCGGGCGGTCGCGTGGCGCTGCCGGACGCTGGCGCTGCCCTATGGGGACCAGGGATTGCTGGTCCACCGCGACCTGCTGGCACGCGTCGGCGGGGTGCGGCCGTTGCCGCTGATGGAGGATGTGGACCTCGTGCGCCGGCTGGGACGGAGCCGCTTGACGCCGCTAGCCGCCGATGCCGTGACCTCGGCTTCGCGTTGGGAGCGCGATGGGTGGCGCCGCCGCTCGGCCCGCAACCTCGTCTGCCTCGCGCTGTGGTTCGGGGGCGTGCCACCCGGGTTGATCGCGCGCGCCTACCGATGAGGGACGTCGCCATCGTCTTCGCCCGCGCCCCGCGTCTGGGCGCGGTCAAGCGCCGCCTGGCTCGCGAGGTGGGTGAGCGTGCCGCGTTGCGGTTTCACCGCGGCGTCTTGGAGCGTCTGTTGCAGGCACTCGCGCGCGATCGGCGATTCGCCACGGTGCTCGCGCTCACGCCAGACAATGCGAGGCTGCGCTTGCCGGCCCGGATCGCGCGCGTCGGGCAGGGGCCGGGCGACCTCGCCCAGAGGATGGCCCGCGCATTCCGCCGGTTCCCCCGCCGCCGGGTCGCCTTGGTCGGCTGCGATATCCCCGGGATCGCCGCGGCCGACTTAGAGGTCGCTTTCCGCGCGCTTGGGCACTCTCCCTCGGTATTCGGGCCGGCGGAAGACGGCGGCTATTGGCTGGTCGGGATGGCTGGGCGCCGCCCGGGGCACCCGTTCGCCACCGTTCGCTGGTCGAGCGAGCACGCGCTCGCCGACACCGCACGAAACTTCGCGCGCCATCCGCCCGTGCTGCTGCGGACTCTCGCCGACGTCGATGACGCCACCAGCCTGCGCGCGGCGGGCTATTCAGCGGCCGGGTTCAAGTGCTCCCGCAAGCGCGGCATCAACTCGACGAGGTTGCAGGGGCGATGACGGTTGTCGAGTTGCGACTGTAGGATGTCGTCCCAGCCGTCCTTGACCGCGCCGGTGCTGCCGGGAAGCGCGAACAGGTAGGTCCCGCTTGCGACGCCGCCGATCGCGCGGGATTGCATCGTCGAGGTGCCGATCTTCTGGTAGCTCAGCATCCGGAACAGTTCCCCGAATCCCTCGATCCGCTTCTCGATGACGCGATCGAACGCCTCCGGCGTCACGTCGCGCCCGGTGATGCCGGTGCCGCCCGTCGTGATGACGACGTCGATCGCCGGATCGGCGATCCAGCCGCGCAGCCTTTCCGCGATCGAAGTTGCATCGTCTTTCTCGATCGCCCGCGCCACGAGCCGGTGTCCCGCCTTGGTGATCCGCTCCACCAACGCCTGGCCGGACGTGTCGTTGGCCTCGGTGCGGGTATCCGACACCGTCAGGACGGCGATATTCACGGCGATGAAATCGCGTTGATCGTCGATTTGTGCCATGATGGAACCTCCTCGCGCGGGGCTTTTTGACACGCAGGCGCCTAACTCGTCCAACTCCGCCGCGCTTGACTTTCCGGCATCCGGCCTTGATATGCCGGGCGGGGCGTGGACATGAAGCTGCCGCCCAGGCGTTCCGGCGCGTCCGCGCGGCACTCCGCCGCGGCGAGGGCCGGCCCAACACACCACCCCCATGCACGACTAGGATATGAGTTTGACCGACATGATGACCGCCTCGGCGGAACCGACCGAGCACGCGCCCGAACTGATCCCGCCGCGGGAGCCGGCCGCCACGCGAACGACCTTCGCGGACCTTGGCCTTTCCGAGTCGGTGCTCCGCGCGGTCGCCGAGAAGGGCTACAACCACCCGACTCCGATCCAGGAACAAGCGATCCCCTACGTGCTGATGGGACGCGACGTGATGGGCGCGGCGCAGACCGGCACCGGCAAGACCGCCGGCTTCACGTTGCCGATGCTCGACATCCTCACGGGTTCGCGCGCCCGCGCGCGGATGCCGCGCAGCCTGATCCTGGAGCCGACCCGCGAACTCGCCTTGCAGGTGGCCGAGAACTTCGTGCAGTACGGCAAGTACCTGAAGCTCACCCACGCCCTGATCATCGGCGGCGAGAGCATGGCGGATCAGAAGGAGACGCTGATGCGCGGCGTCGATGTGCTGATCGCCACCCCCGGGCGCCTACTCGACATGTTCGAACGCGGCCTCGTGCTATTGAGCGATGCGAAGATACTGGTGATCGACGAGGCCGACCGGATGCTCGACATGGGGTTCATCCCCGACGTGGAGCGCATCGTCGGGCTGCTGCCGCGTACCCGGCAGACTCTGTTCTTCTCGGCGACCATGCTGCCCGAGATACGCCGCCTCGCCGACGTGTTCCTGCAGAACCCGAAGGAGATCTCGGTCTCCCGCCCCGCCTCTGTCGCCGCCGGGATCGTCGAGGGGCTGGTGCTGGTTTCCGAGATCGACAAGCGCGAGGCGCTACGCCGGTTGATCCGTACGGAAAGCGTGCAGAACGCGCTGATCTTCTGCAACCGCAAGCGCGACGTCGATATCCTCTACAAGTCGCTGACGCGCCATAAGCTTGACGCCGGCGCGCTGCACGGCGACCTGTCGCAGCCGGTGCGCTTCGCGACGCTCGAGAAGTTCAAGGCCGGTGAGATCAGGTTGTTGGTGTGCAGCGACGTCGCCGCCCGCGGCCTCGACATCGGCGGGCTCTCGCATGTGTTCAACTTCGACGTGCCGCATCACGCCGAGGACTATGTTCATCGGATCGGGCGCACGGGACGCGCCGGATTGGAAGGGCACGCCTTCACGATCGCAATGCCCGACGACCGGCTCGCGGTGGAGGCGATCGAGGCCCTGATCGGCCATCCGATCCCGCGCCTGCCGGTCGAGGGTCTCGATCCGATCGACTGGTCCGAGAACGACGGCAGGCGCCGGCGTGGGCGTGGCCGCGCCCCCGAGGCCGCCAAGCGGGCACCCGTTCGGCGCGCGGCGGCGGCCAAGCCCGAGAAAGCCGAGCGTCCGGAACGCCAGCCCCGCG
>JBAWFF010000497.1:0-4396 GCA_049591635.1 Acetobacteraceae bacterium | reverse complement strand
TGTTCACCCAAAGCCGCTGTCCGGGGGCCCCCGTTGATTGGTGCCGCGCGGCGTTGAAGGGCGGCAAGGCGCGCGCCGTCGTGGTGAACGCCGGCAACGCCAACGTCTTCACCGGTCGGGCCGGGCGCGAGGCGTGCGCCGCCACCGCCGCCACCGCCGGCGAACTCACCGGCTGCCCAGCGAAGCAGGTCTTCATCGCCTCCACCGGCGTCATCGGCGAGGTTTTGCCGCACGAGAAGCTCGTCGCCGCCCTGCCCGCCCTGCACGCCCGCCTGCATGACGACGCCTGGATGGACGCGGCGCGCGGCATCATGACCACCGACACCTTCCCTAAGGCGGCGACCCGCGTGGCGCGCATCGGCGAGGCCGAGGTGCGGATCAACGGCATCGCCAAGGGCAGCGGCATGATCGCGCCCGACATGGCGACCATGCTCTGCTTCGTCGCCACCGACGCCAAAATCCCCGCCGCCGCGCTCGATACGCTGCTCCGGCACGGCGTGGATCGAAGCTTCAACCGCACCACCGTCGATTCCGACACCTCGACCTCGGATACCGTGCTGCTGTTCGCGACTGGCCAGGCCGCCCACCCCCGCGTGCCTGCCGCAGGCGGCCGGATGCTCACCGACTTCGCCACCAAGCTCGACGATCTTCTGCTCGACCTCGCCTTGCAGGTGGTGCGCGACGGCGAGGGCGCGCGGAAGCTCGTCCGCATCGACGTGACCGGCGCGACCAATGCGCGCTCGGCGCGCAAGATCGCGATGGCGGTCGCCAACTCCCCCTTGGTGAAGACCGCGATCGCGGGCGAGGACGCCAACTGGGGCCGCATCGTCATGGCCGTCGGCAAGGCCGGCGAACCGGCCGACCGCGATACGCTCTCGATCGCCGTCGGCGGCACCTGGATGGCGCGCGACGGTGGCGTGGTGCCCGGCTACGACGAGGCCCCAGTCGTCGCGCACATGAAGGGAAGCGAGATCAACATCGAGATCGACCTCGGATTAGGCCGCGGCAAGGCCACCGCCTGGACCTGCGACCTCACCCACGGCTACATCGACATCAACGGCTCGTACCGCTCCTAACCGGCGTCAGAGCGACGGCCGGATGCCTGCCGGCCCGCCGTAAAAGCAGTAATCGCACAACTGAGCCCGGTGCAACGCGATGTCGGAAACCGAGAACGGCAAGGCATCAAGCACGTCCAGCTCATAGAGATACCTGGAACGCTTCGCCTCCATCGCACATGGCTTGTCGGTGCGGTGGATGTTCGAATGACGGCTCACGACCTCCTCGCCAAGATAGGCGTAGCTCGTTCCATTGAATCCCACCTGCGGGTTCTTCACGTCGTAGCGCCAACGCACATAGGCGCCAGGACGAAGCAGTCCCCCGATCGCGAGCGTGATTCCGTCGTTCAGGAAATCGGTGATCTGCGGACCGAGCGTCCGGTAGACGCGAACGGTGACCCCGAACAGCGTCAAGCCCGGCCCAGCCGTCGCCGGCACGAAGCCGAACGTCTCCCTGCCCGCCGCGCCGCCGTCGGCGTTCAGCAGGACGTGCCCAGACGCCAGATCGATGATCGTCCAGCGGATGCGCAGTGCGGGATCGTCCGCGACGATCCCCAGCGGCATCCGCACCGCGTAATTGAGGGTTTGGGAGCCGAGATCCGCCGGGATCGATGTCAGGCCGATCAGTGCGCCGGGCGGTGCTTCCGGTGTGACCGTGATCCCGATGAACGTGCCGTCGGTCGTGATCTCGTAATCGGTGATCCCGACCCGAACGGCCGGGCCGCCGGGATTGGCCGGTTTCAGGCGTTGCACGCGCGGGACCGGTGTGCCGGGGTCGGCGCCCTGGATCGCCGTGGTCAGTTGCGCAGCGATGCCGCTTGCCAGGTCGTGCAGGATGAGGGGGATCCCGACATTGATAACCGCGAAGACATAGCCGACGATCTCGACCCAGGTCGCCAGATCCACGTCGACACTGACGTCGGCGATCGTGAACCCCAGCGCGGGCCATGTGCGCCCCTTCACGTAGAGCGGCTTCTTTAGATACTGGAAGAATGCGCCCGGTCTCGACGCATACAATGCCGGGACGACGGAGAAGGAGAACGTCGCCGACCCGACGCTGTTGCTCGCTTTTCCCGCGATGAGGAACTTCCCCGTCCCCACGGCGATCGTCAGTTGCTGGAGCGTCGCGCCGTTCTCCGAAACCTGCTGGGTCGCTATTGTCTTGACGTCCTGCAGCAATACCGGAACCGCTGCCGCGTTGGTCACCGCGGCCAGGTCATTGCCCCCCGCGAAGTCGTCGAGAAGATCGGTATCGCCGACCAACGTGAGGTCCGGCGAGCGAATGCTGAGGCCGATCATCACGGCACCCGCGCGGACGCGCGCGGCCGCCGTCATCGCCACCGCGCTCGCGACCGGACCGAGGAAGCTGATGTCGATGGTCGGCAGGGAGACGACGCCTATCGTGATCGCATCCTGGATGGCCGTCTGCAGCCGGCCGCTGAAGATCGGGCTGCTCAGGTAAGTTGTCGCGTCCGCCGAAAAGTGGCTGGGCGGGATCACGCTGAAATTCCACAGCGTCACCGTCACGCCGCCCGTCGGGGGGCTCAACACCAGATTGGTGCCGGACACCGAGAAATCGGGCTGAATGCGAAGGGTGAGGTGGCCGTCGATTTGCGCGGCCTCGTTGACGCCGTCTATGGTGGCCGAAAGCTGGCCCCACATCTCAAGGGCGAGCGTCATCGTGTTGTCCGCGTTGCAGCTGATCCGCGGCGGCGCAAGGTAGACATTCAGGCCGGCATCGGGTGGGCCGCCGGGAAGCGCGGCGCCCGGGAAAACCGCCGTGTTCAGCCGGCGGGGAAAGCTGTTGGCGACGTAGGCGACGAGAAGCGCATTGTTGAGCAGGCTTTCCCGCACGGTGAGCGCGACGGCAAACCCGGCGTCATCGGCCATAACGCGCGTCTCCCCTGCAGGCAGGGAGAGACCCCGAGATACAAGTGCTCTGGTGCACCAGAGAACGTTGAATTGACGTTATCCGTTGCCGGACGAATCCCTTCAAGGTTCTTTCGCGCGTTCATGCGAGACGCGACAACTTGAAATCTCAAAGCCACTCCCCAAGCCAGCCTATCTTGCCATTTGACGTTGAACAAGCAGTTTATCGCGACGATCGGGGGCACAGGCGGCTGTCGTAATCGGATCAGCCGTACTCGGCGCGCAAGTACGCCACCAGCGGATTGTCCCGCTCGGGCGTCATCAAGTGCCGGAACGCGCGGCTCGGCCGGCCCAGGTGGCGTCGCCGATAGTCCTTCATGCTGAACGCCGGTCCCGGATCGATGTCGCGCGACATCCCGGCCGCCAGGAAATGCGCGAACGGGTCGGTGTACGGACCCAGTTCGTTCCCATGCCGGGCGACGTACCAGCCGACATCGAAGAGCGCCGTGGGGCTCACCGTCTGCCGGCGCCGGTGCGCCAGGAAGTGCGCCAGCGCCGAACGGCCCCGCCGGACGCCGTGGGTCCGGTGATACCAGGCCGGGTCGAAATACGGCACGGGCCGCCGTCCCGCGGGCTCGCCCAGCAGCATGTAGTGAACCAGCGGGTTGATGCCGAGCCGGTCCGCGTCGGGATTGGTGCGCAGATACCAGCCCGTGTCGAAATACGCGTTGGGACGGCGCCCTTCCCGCCAGCCATGCAGGCAGAAATGCTCTACCGCGTCGAACCCGGCCGCGAGCACGTCGCCGCCCCGGATGAGGTAATGGTTCGCGTCGAGCAAGCCGGACGCACCGACAAGCACGACGTCGCACGAAGCCTCCGGCGCGTCGCGCAGGTAGTGCAGGAACGGGTCCTCTCCCCGCGCCGGATCGTCACGATAGGGCGCGATCAGCGCGACGGCGAACAGGTCCGCGCAGGGCGCGTATCGGCCCGAAGTCCGGTGCGCGAGGAAGTGCGCGAGCGCGCTTCCGCTCGGGCCTAGCGCATAGGCTCGGCGATACCATGCCGGGTCGAATTGCGGCGCCGGACGGTAGCCGAGCCGCTCGCCGATATGGAGGTAGTGCAGCAGCGGCGGCATCCCGGCTTGCGCGAATGAGGGATACGCCCGCCGGTACCAGGACGGATCGAAATAGGGATTGGGCCTCCGGTCCTCGCGGCAGCCGACATCCGCGTAGTGACCGGCCGGGTCCGATGCCACGTCCAGATTGTCGGCCATGTACCACGCCGCATCGAGCAGGCCGGACGCGAGCAACCCGTCCCGCGTCATCCGCTCATCCTCGGTGGACACCTGTCCGGGTTCAGACACATATGAGACGCGAGGGCTCTTGAAAGAGCTTGGGGATCTCGGAGGCTGGGGTTGCGAGACCAACAGCTTCCGGAGACCCCCAATGAAGGTTTTTGGCCTTCAGGCCACA
>JBAWFF010000496.1:0-2591 GCA_049591635.1 Acetobacteraceae bacterium | reverse complement strand
GCATAGGCCTGCTCGCCGCGGGGGCGCCCGTGCCGCCGGCGCGCCGGCTGACCGGCGGCGTCTCCTCCGACATCTGGCGGGTCGATCTCGCGGCCGGACCGATCTGCGTGAAGCGCGCGCTCGAACGCCTGCTCGTGGCAGCCGACTGGCACGCGCCGGTCGAACGAAACCTGTACGAAGCGCGCTGGATCGCCCGCGCCAACGCCGCCGTTCCGGGCTGCGCTCCGGCATTGCTCGGCCATGATCCGGCGGCCGAGGTGTTGGCGATGGAGTACCTCGAGCCCTCGGTATTTCCGTTGTGGAAGGCGCGCTTGCGCGAGGGTTGCGCCGATGCCGGTTTCGCCGCCGCCGTAGGCGCCACCCTCGCCCGCATCCACGCCGCCAGCGCCGCCGATCCGTCGGTCGCCACCGCCTTCCCGACCGACGCGATCTTTCACGCGATCCGGCTGGAGCCGTACCTGCTCGCGACCGCACGCGCCCATCCCGACCTGGCGGCGGAGTTGGAAGCGCTCGTGGAGAGCACCGCCGGGACGCATCGCGCGCTCGTGCACGGCGACGTCAGTCCGAAGAACATCCTGGGCGGACCGCGCGGACCGGTATTCCTCGATGCCGAGTGCGCGTGGTGGGGCGATCCGGCGTTTGACCTCGCTTTCTGCCTGAACCATTTGCTGCTGAAATGCCTGTGGGTGCCGGCGGCGCGAGCTGGTTTTCTCGACTGCTTCGACGCGCTCGCCCGCGCCTATCTTGGCGGAGTGAGCTGGGAGCCGCGAGCGATGCTCGAAGCGCGGGCGGCGCGGCTACTGGTCGGATTGATGTTGGCGCGCGTGGATGGGAAGTCGCCGGTCGAATACATCACGTCCGAGGTTCAACGCGACCAGGTGCGCCGCTTCGCCCGGACGCTGCTCGCGAGGCCCGCCGACCGGCTCGACGCGGTGCGCGTCGCGTGGATGAACGGGCTCGCCCGCGAGGACGGCCCGAGGGAGGTATAGGATGGCCGATACACGCATCGCCTTCGTGCATGGCCGCCGCGTCTGGGACAGCCGCGGGCGGCCCACGATCGAGGCCGACATCCTGACCGAGGGGGGCGCGGTCGGCCGCGGCATGGCGCCTGCTGGAGCGTCCACCGGGATCGCCGAGGCGCTCGACCTGCGCGACGGCGGCGATCGTTTCGGCGGCTTCGACGTGACGCGGGCGCTGGGATACGTGAACACCGAGATCGCGCGCGCGCTGGTGGGCCTCGACGCGGCCGATCAAGCGGCGGTCGATGGGCGGCTGATCGAGTTGGACGGGACGCCGAGCAAGTCGCGCCTCGGTGCCAACGCGCTGATCGCCGTCTCGATGGCGGCGGCCCACGCGGCGGCGGCGGCGGCGGGCGAGCCGCTCTATCGCCACCTGGGGGGCGCCGGCGCGGTGACGCTGCCGTTGCCGCAAATCCAGATCTTCGGCGGCGGCGCGCACGCCGGGCGGCGCGTCGATGTGCAGGACTTCATGGTGACCTGTCCGGGCGCGGCCAGCTTCGCGCAGGCGCTGGACTGGACCGCCGAGGTCTATCGCGTGGCGGGCGCGCTGATGGCCGAGGCGGGCCAGCGCGCCGGTGTCGCCGATGAGGGCGGGTGGTGGCCATCGTTCACGACCAACGAGGCGGCGCTCGAGACGCTGGCGCGGGCGATCGAGCGGGCGGGGTTCAAAGCACCCGCGCAGGTCGGCATCGTGCTCGACGTCGCGGCCAGCGAGTTGGGACACGGTGGCAAGTATCGCCTCGCGCTGGAGGGGCGCGATCTGGACACCGAGGGGATGATCCGCCTGCTGGGCAAATGGGTGCGCGCCTATCCCATCGTTTCGATCGAGGATCCGCTATCCGAGGACGACGACATGGGCTTCGCCGCCTTCACCGCCGAAATGGGTGGGAAGATCCAAGTGGTCGGCGACGATTTCCTGGTGTCGCAGGCGAGCCGGGTGCGCGAGGCGGCGGTGCGCGGCGCGGTGAACGCCGTGCTGCTGAAGCCTAATCAGCGCGGCACCCTGACCGAGACGCGCGCGGCATGGGACGCGGCGCGCGCGAGCGGCATGGCGGGCATCGTTTCCGCCCGTTCGGGGGAAACCGAGGACACCACGATCGTGCACCTGGCGGTCGGCTGGGGCGTCGGCCAGCTCAAGGTCGGCAGCTTCGCGCGCGGCGAGCGCATGGCGAAATGGAACGAGGCGCTACGCATCGAGGAGGCCCTGGGTGGGCGAGCGCGCTTCGCCGGCGCCGCGGCGCTCGGGCGAACACGGCGCGAGTGAGCCGGCTGCGCATCCTGGCCGACGATCTCACCGGCGCGCTGGATTGCGCCGCGCGATTCGCCGCGATGGAAGGCGTGATACCGACATTCTGGGGACCGCCGCGCGGACTGCCGTTTCCCGCCGCGATCGACGCCGGCACGCGGGAACTCGATGCCGAGGACGCGGTCTCGCTGACGCGGCGGCTGTCGCCCGTGCTGGACGACGCGGAGCCCGTGTTCAAGAAGATCGACAGCCTGCTGCGCGGCCACGTCGCCGCCGAAATCGCCGCCTGCGTTGGTGCTTTCGCCCATTGCGTCATCGCCCCCGCC
>JBAWFF010000495.1:0-3274 GCA_049591635.1 Acetobacteraceae bacterium | reverse complement strand
GTCGCAGGCCCGGCTGAGCCCGGCCGCCCCATCGAAACCGAGGGCGGCGGCGTGCGCCGCCCTGGTCATGCCGCGGACGCCGCGCGCCGGGTAGAACGGGCGGTCGAAGCCGATCTCGCCGAGGCTGGCGGCGACCTGGAAGAAGCCGGGACTGGCGCCGATCCGGCGCAGGAACGACGGGAAACCGTCATCCGGCAGCATCGCGGCGTAGGCGTGCGGCAGGCCGAGCGGGAAATCGACGCCGAGCGCGACCGGCCCGCCTTCGGCCTCGGCGCATAGCCGCGCCAGGAAGGTGGCGAGTTCACCGACGGGCGCTGGCGCCTCCACGCGCCATCCGCCACCGTCGGGAAACGCCCGCGCGACCCAGCGCTTGCGCGGATCGACGCTCCAATCGGCGTGGGCGGCGAGCAGGCGGCTACAGCGGCTTGCGGGCGCGTTCGAGCAGGCGGCCGAACAGGCCCGGCTTGCGCGGGGGCTTGGGTGGCTCGACCGCCTTCTGCCGCGCCCGCTCCGCCTCGCGTTCGCGCTTGTCCTTCTCGGCCAGCCAGCGGTCGAGGTTCATGCCCGCCTTGGCGGCGCGCCGCGCCTCATAGGCGCGCTGTCCCTCGGTCAGCGTCCGCTCGGTCTTTGCCATCGCCGCGCCTTTTGGCAGCGCGCCGGCCGGCGTTCAAGAGCCGGGCAGCGCGAACGCGACAAGCTGATCGCCCACGCGCGGCAACAGGATCGAGTTGCCGCCGGCCGTGAACACGACGTATTCGCGGCCCTTGTAGGTATAGACCGCCGGGAGCGACACCGCCGGCGCCTGCACCCGCCAGCTCCAGAGCACGTTGCCGGTCTTGAGGTCGAGGGCGCGGACGCGCGAGTCCATCGAGGCGCCGATAAAGATCAGCCCTGTCTTGGTGATCACCGGCCCGCCGATCGTCACCGAGCCCCAGGAACGGGGCATATAGAAGCCCCAGTGCTGCACCTCCCCGAACGGATGGCGCCAGAGCATCTTGCCGGTGTTCATGTCGTACCCGGAGATCGTTCCGTAGGGCGGTTCCCAGCATGGCATTCCGAGCCAGTTCGTGAAGTTGCTCAACTGCACGCCGTAGGGCGAACCCGCCTGCGGGTAGAACTCCTTCGGCCGGCTGGAAGCCTTCTTCTCCCGCTCGTAGTCCTCGCGCTTGATGAGGCGATAGACCATGACGACGTTCGAACTGTTGACGACGAATGTGTTGGTCGTCGGATCGAGCGCCCCGCCGCCCCATTCCATGCCGCCCGAACTCGGCGGATAGACGAGGCTTCCCGCGCCGAGGCTCGGCGGCGTGAACAGGCCCTTGTAGCGCAGCTTGCTGTACCAGCGGCTGCATCCGCCGCCGCTTACGATGTTGCCGATCGTGGCGATGCCCGGCCAAGTGCCGATGGTGGGCTCGGGGACTGACTCGTAGGGCTGTGTCGGCGCGGACTGCTCGCCGGGCACGTCGGATTGCGGGACCGAACGTTCCTCGATCGGGAACACCGGCTCCCCGGTCAGCCGGTTCAGCACGAAAATGAAGCCCTGCTTGGTCGTCTGGATCAGCGCCGGAATCGTCTGTCCGTTCCGGTCGATGTCGGCCAGCGTCGGTGCGGCGATGATGTCATAGTCCCACAGCCCGTGATGCACGAGCTGCCGGCTCCAGACCACTTTGCCGGTGTCGGCATTCAGGGCGATGATGCCGTTGCCGTAGGGTATGTCCTCCTTCCGGTTGCCGCCATATTCGTCCGAGCTCGGCGGGCTGGTGGGGACGTACAGGAGATCGTGCTCCGCATCGATCGACATTCCCGCCCAGTTGTTCACCTTTCCGGTGGTCGCCTCCATCGCTGGCGTCAGCGGATGGAACCGCCACTTCAGCGCGCCGGTCTGGGCATCGAGCGCGAGGATGCTGCCGGGCGGTGAGTCCTGATTGGCCCATTCCTTTCCGGCCCAGCCGATGAACAGCAGGTTCTTGAAGACGGTCGGCGGTTGCAGCTGCGACAGCGGATACGCGGGATGCACCGTGTTCCACTGATTGACGTCGAGACCTCCGTCCTTGCCGAACCCGGTGCATAGCTTGCCGGTGTCGGCATCGACGGCCCAAATGTGGGCGTCCATGGTTCCGACGTAGACGATCTTCTGGCACGGCTGCCCGGCCTGTGGACTGGATGACTGCCAGTAGGCGGCGCCCCGGGTCTTCAGTTCCGGCTGGGTCAGCGGCTTGAGGGTCGTGTGGGGCGGCCTGAAGATCCACTTCACCTTGCCGGTGCCAGGATCCACGGCGAAGATTCGGTAGAACGGGGTGCTGACATACAGCGTGTCGTTGACGAACAACGGCGTCGCCGACCACGCGGTCGCGGGAGTGCCGTTGCCGCCGTCGGAAATGTCGCCCGTGTGCAGCTGCCAGGCAGGCTTGAGATCCTTGACGTTTTCCGGCGTGATCTGCGTGGCGGTGGCGTATTTCCGCGCCGCGAGGTCGCCGTTGAAGGTGTACCAGGTCTGGGGAGCGCCGGGCGGCGCGGCACCGGTGGTATCGGCGGCCGCGGCGCACGCGGTACCGAGGCAGCCGATCAGGGCCGCCGCGATGACCGCCGCGCGCCTCATGCCACGCTCTCCACGGTCGCCGGCGCGGCAGGCGGCCGACTCACCCGCCGGGGGCCGAACAGGACGTGCGCCGCCCAGCCGACCAGCGCGACCGCCATGAAGGCCACCAGTACCCAGCTTTCCAGGAACCAGCCGGCGATGCCGGTGCCCACGATGTCGATGAACAGGAGCACCAGGATGATGCCGCCCAGCCAGCTCCACATCGAGCGGGCCCTCGCCACGATCAGCGCGACGATCCACATGATGACCGTGGTGGCGATCACCACCAGCACGCCGTCGGTGTGGTTGATGCCGATGTCCTCGAAATAGTTGAAGATCGAAAGCGCCGTTCCCGCTGCCGCGGCGAGCGCCAGAAGCAGGAGACCGTACGCGGGGCGTGCTTGTCGCGGCGTCATAACCGGCCTGCTCCCGAGCCGTGGAGCGATGCGGCGCGTGCACCCACCCGCGCATCGCGCCGGCAATCTAGGCGACCGTATCCGCCCGCAACGATCACACTAGGCGGAGGCGCCCTCACAAAAAAGCGGGCGCCACCTTCTCCATGAAGCGGGCCATCTCGTCCTTGACCTGGGCGTGCGGCTTCAGACCCACGTTGAAGTAGAGGATCACCTCGTCGAACCCGGCCGCCTCCACTTTCTTGAGCGAATCGGTGATCCGCGCGGCGTCGCCGAGCAGCAC
>JBAWFF010000494.1:0-2859 GCA_049591635.1 Acetobacteraceae bacterium | reverse complement strand
CGCCACGCCCACCGCGCGCTTGCCCTCGAACAGCACCCGCTGCGCCAGCGCGTTGATCTCCACCGTCAGGTTCTTCCGCCGCATCGCCGGGCGCAAATAGGCGACGGCGGCGCTGCACCGTCGCATTCCCTTCACCGTGATCTGCAACGGCCCGACGCCTTCCTGATCGGCGCCGTTGAAGTCCGCATTGTACGGAATCCCGACCTCCTGCGCGCCCGCCATGAACGCAGCGTTCAGTTCGTGCTTGGAGCGCAGGTCGGAGACGTGCAGCGGCCCGTCGCCGCCGTGATACGCATCGGCGCCGTGCTCCTGGTGCTCGGCGCGGCGAAAATACGGCAGCACGTCGTCATAGGACCACCCGGTGCAGCCCATCTGCCGCCAGGTGTCGAAATCCTGCTTCTGGCCACGGATATAGATCAGCCCGTTGATCGAGGACGACCCGCCCAGCACCTTGCCGCGCGGCCACGGCACCCGCCGCCCGTCGAGTCCCGGGACCGGTTCGGTCTGAAACTGCCAGGTGATCGTCGGATGAAAGATATTGCGAAAAAAACCGGCCGGGATGTGGATCCACATGTTGGTATCCTTCCCGCCCGCCTCCAGCAGCAGAACCCGGTTGCGCGCATCCGCCGACAGCCGGTTGGCTAGCACGCAGCCGGCCGAGCCCGCGCCGACGATAATGAAGTCGAACGCGTCCCCTTGGTCGTCCATTGTCCTCGTCTCCGTTTCCGCCCCAATCCCGAGCATAGGCGGGCGCGGCCGTATAGTCTGCCCACCCCGCGCAAGCTCCGAACCCCGCCCGAGGCGACGCCTGCCTCGCCGCCGGCAAACCAGGCTGACTCGACTCCCGTCGCGCTCCAACGCTATATTCGTCCAAACATAACGCACGGGAGCGACTCAATGGACGTGTCCACCTCGCACGGCAGGCTGAGCAAAACCGCCCGCGACTTCATCGCCCGTCGCCACAAGCTGCTGATCGACGGCAAGTGGGTCGAGGCCAAGTCGGGCAAGACCTTCGCCGTATTCGACCCGTCCAACGGCCAGCAGATCGCCCAGGTCGCCGAAGGTGGCGCGCCCGACATCGCCGTCGCCGTCGCCGCCGCCCGCCGCGCTTTCGACGGCGGCGGGTGGCCCGCGATGAAGCCGACGGAGCGCGGCAAGCTGGTCTGGAAGTTGGGCGACGTCCTGGAAGCCCATGCCGACGAACTCGCCGAACTCGAAGCGCTCGACAACGGGAAGCCGATCCGCGACGCCCGCGCCGTCGACATCCCGTTCGGCTGCGAGCTGCTGCGCTACATGGGCGGCTGGTCGACCAAGATCACCGGCCAGAGCATCCCGATCTCCGCGCCCGGCGACTGGCACGCCTATTCGATCCGCGAGCCGGTCGGCGTGGTCGGGCAGATCATGACCGGCCTCTCCGATGAGGCGTCGAAGCTGAAGATCGGCCCTGGCCTCGACCCCGAGTCACGCATCGGTCCGCTGGTCTCCGACGAGCAGTTCCAGCGCGTCACCGGCTTCCTCGAATCCGGCCGCCAGCAGGGCGCGGAAACCGTCACCGGCGGCAAGCGGCACGGCAATGAGGGCTATTTCGTCGAACCGACCGTGCTGACCAAGACGACGCCCGAGATGAAGGTGGTGCGCGAGGAGATCTTCGGCCCGGTGGTCTGCGCCATGCCCTACAATGATGACGATCTGGAGCGGATCGCCAAGTTCGGCAACGCGACCGAATACGGCCTCGCCGCGTCGATCTGGACCCGCGACATCGGCATCGCCCACAAGCTCGCCCGCAAGCTGAAGGCCGGCTCGGTGTGGATCAACGTCCACAACTTCAACGACGTGGCGCTTCCGTTCGGCGGCTACAAGCAGTCCGGCTGGGGTCGCGAGATGGGCTACGAGGCGATCGAGCTGTACACCGAGACAAAAGCCGTCGCGGCCTTGCTGTAGCGCCGCGATGAACCGCGACACGATAGAGGGGGAACGGCTCACCACCTGGGCCGTGACCCCGGATGGAGAGCGGGTGCAACTCGGCTTCGAGGACGATTCCGGCCAGCCCTGCGCGGTCAGCCTGCCGGTCGGCGTGCTCAGCGGATTGATGATGACCATCCCGCGAATGCTCCGCCAAGCGCTCGAGACCCGTTTCGGCGACGGCTCGCTGCGCATGATCCACGAGCTTGGGGACTGGCACGTGGAGCGCGCCGTTGGCGCCGACGCCTCGATCCTCCGCCTCGTCACGCCGGACGGTTTCGAGGTCAATTTCGCGGTGCCCTTGCCGCAGGCCGATCGCCTTGGGGAAACCCTGCGCCACTCCGTGGACGATGCGGCGGCGCGCGCCGCCGTCGTCGTCAATTAGTCAAGGAACTCAATCATGACAGTCGATCTCAAGACCACGCGCCACCCGTTTCTCGACGGCAAGACCAAGCGGATGTTCATCGACGGCAAATGGGTCGAAGCCGCGTCCGGCAAGACGTTCGAGACCATCAACCCCTCGACCGGCGGAGTGCTCGCCAAGGTTGCCGAGGGCGACAGCGAGGATATCGATCGGGCCGTCGAAGCGGCGCGCCGCGCCTTCGACGGCCCGTGGCGCAAGTTCAAGCCCTTCGAGCGCCAGAGCCTGCTGCTGAAGCTGGCTGACCTCGTGGAGAAGCATTTCGACGAACTGGCCGCGCTCGATACGCTCGACATGGGCGCGCCGATCAGCCGCACCAAGAACGGCCGGCTGCGCGCGCTGGGTATGCTGCGCTACTACGCCGGGCAGGCGACCGCGATCCACGGCGAGACCATCGAGAACTCGCTGCCCGGCGAGTATGTCAGCTTCACCTTGAAGGAGCCGGTCGGCGTCGTCGGCGCGATCATCCCGTGGAA
>JBAWFF010000493.1:0-5850 GCA_049591635.1 Acetobacteraceae bacterium | reverse complement strand
AGTCCCCCCTCCCCTTGCGGGAGGGGGGTAGGGGGAGGGGATCGCGAAGAGTCGGCACCTGCGGCCGTTGGTACTAGTGGTGCCGAACCGTATGCCTCGCGCTGGCGTGGATGATCCGGCCGTGGCCGTGCCGATGGGCGACGGCGTGACGGTAGATGTGCCGGGGTGCCGGCATCTCCGCCACCTCCTCGTCGTCGTCATAAGCAACGGTGCGTAGATCGGCGGGCGCCGGATTGAGCGCCGGCCGCGGCGCCGGCGTCCGCGACGATGCGAGCAGCAGGCCGTTGTCGCGTCGGCCGTAGATGAAGCCGTAGGTCGGATAGATGCTGCCAAAATCGCCGCCCTGGCCAAGCCCGACCCGTACCGCCGTCCAATCGTTGTTCGCCGACACGTCCACGACGGGAACGCCGCGGGAAATGCCGCCGTGCGGCCAGTTGGCTTGGTCGACCTCGATTTCGCGCCGGGAGATTACCCGGCTGACCACCGCGACGTGGCCCAGGCGCATGTGGCGGTTGGCCTCGAAGTTCAGCACGCTGCCAGGTTCGGGGACATGACCCCGGGCATAGACGCCGGCCGCGTTGTCCCACCATTGCCACGCGTTGCCGGCAACCTCGATGCCCGAATCCGCGCGGGCGAAGGGAACACAGGAAATTGAGACGTACCGGGCCGTGTGCCGGTAATGCGTCCGGCTAGCGTAATGTCGATGACGGGCTTCGGCCGGGTGCGAACCTATGGTCCCGGCCAGTGCCAAAATTGAACACAGAATCAACCACTTGCCGCCGGTCGCCCGTGCGCGCATCCGCCTCACCTCCGCTGGTTCGTTCGCTAAGCCTTGTGTTTGGGTAGGCCCAGCATTGCAGGTCTGACAACCCGCAAAACGACGGCAACTCGCCTAAAAGGCGAATTTTCCCCATACGGGGGTGTGGATAAGCGCCGGGAAGCCGACTATTCTCCTATGCTCACGCAAACGCGATGGAAAATGGTTCCGCGACTCGACGAAACTGTGATCCAGGTCACAAAGGCTCGGCGATTCGCCGGCCGGGCTACTTGCAGGCCGTGACCATGATTTCAACCAGCAGTCGCGGATCGGCCAGGTCGGCCTGCACGCACGCTCGCACCGGCGCGCCATCCTTCGGCAGCCAAGCGGTCCAGACCTCGTTCATCGCATCGCGGTCACGGATGTCCTTCACCCAGATCTGCGCGTGAAGCAGCTGCGTCTTGTCGGTGCCGTGCGTCTCCAGCAAATGGTCGATCTGAGTCAGGATGTCGGTCGTCTGTGCCTTGACGCCGGCGGACGAGTCACGCCCGGTGATCCCCGCGAGGAAGACGAAACCGTGGTGCTCCACGGCCTTCGAGAGAATCTTGTTCGGCTCGGTACGGGTGATCTTGCTCACGGACGCCTCCTGGTGGGGAAGCGGCGGTTCTAGGCGCCGCACGGGCCGCACGGCAAGCGGCGAGCCTAGGGAAACAATCCGCGCGTCTGCTTGGCGCCGCGCACCTTGTCGACCCCGATCGCCATCGCGGCCGTCCGGTGCGTCACCTTGTCGCGTTCCGCCCGCATCATGACCTCGGCGAAGGCGCCATCGAGGACATGGTACAGCTTGCTCATCACCTCCCGCTCGTCCCAGAAGAACTGCTGGAGGTCCTGCACCCACTCGAAATAGCTGACGACCACGCCGCCGGCATTGCAGAGGATGTCGGGGATGACAAAGATTTCCGGCCGCCCGGCCAGCACCTCGTCGGCATCCGGCGTCGTCGGCCCGTTGGCGCCCTCGGCCAGCACCCGGCATTGCAGCCGCGCCGCCGTCGCGGCGTCGATCACCCGCTCCATCGCCGACGGCACCAGGATGTCGCATGGCTGGACCAGCAACTCGGCCGGATCGAAGGCCAGTTCGTTGGAAAATCCCGCCAGCACGCGGTGCTCGCCCGCGTGGCGCGCCAGCGCGGCGACATCGAGCCCCTTGGGGTCGAAATAGCAGGCGGTGTGGTCGGCGACGCCGATGATCTTCACCCCGCGCTCGGCGAGCGACTGCGCGGCGACGCTGCCCACGTTGCCGAACCCCTGGATGATCGCGGTGGCTCCAACCGCCGCCAGCCCGATCCGCTCCAGCGCGCGGTTGATCAGATAGGCGACGCCGCGCCCGGTCGCCTCCCGGCGCCCCTCGGTGCCGCCGCAGGCGACCGGCTTGCCGGTGACGATCTCGGTCACCGTCTTGCCCTGATACATGGAATAGGTGTCCATGAACCACGCCATCACCTGCTCGTTGGTGCCCATGTCGGGCGCCATCACGTCGATATGGGGACCGACGAAGGGGATCATCTCCTGCATGTAGCGCCGCGAGACCGCCTCCAATTCGTGCGGCGTCAGCGCGTACGGATCGACGGTGATGCCGCCCTTGGCGCCGCCGTACGGCAGCCCCGCGAGCGCGCATTTCCAGCTCATCCAGATCGCCAGCGCGGCCACCTCGCCGATGTGGAGGTTGGTCGCGTAGCGCGTGCCGCCCTTGGTCGGGCCGAGCGTCAGATGGTGCTGCACCCGGTAGCCCTCGAACACCGCCACCCGCCCATCTTCCATATGGATCGGACAGGACACCGTGATCCCGCGCTTGGGGTAGAGCAGCCGATCGCGCTCATCGGTCGGGATCTCGAGGTAGTCGGCGATGACGCCGAACTGGGTCCGGGCCATCTCGAAGACGGGACCGGTGTAGATCGACATGGGGTACCCCCTCAGTCAGCCGCCAACGCCCGATCGCGCAGCCGGTTGCTGCCGTCGCGCCCGCCGAAGAAGATATCGGGCGTGATCTCGTCCACGCCGCGGCAGCCGGTGTAGGCCATCGTGTTGTCCATCTCCTTGCGCAGCACCCCGAGCGCGTGCGCCGCCCCGGCCTGTCCGGCGACGGCGGTGCCGTAGAGCGTCGCACGCCCGGTCAGCACCGCCTTGGCGCCCAGCGCCAGCGCCTTCACGATGTCCGATCCCCGGCGCACTCCGGAATCGAGGATCACCGTCCCCCGATCGCCCACCGCCTCGGCGATCTCGGGCAGTGCGTCGATCGAGGCGACGGCGCTGTCCATGTTCCGTCCGCCGTGGTTGGAGACGATGATCCCATCGACGCCGTACTCGATGGCGCGCACCGCGTCGTCGGGGCGGTTGATGCCCTTGACCATCAGGATGCCGGGCCATTTGTCGCGGAAGATGCGGATGTCGTCCCAGCTCAGGCTGTCCTGGCGCATGACCTCCTTGGTCGCCGCGTCGCCGGTGATCGGACGGCGATACGGATCGGGATAGTTCTCGTTGCGGGGCATCCCGATCGTGGTGAGGTATTTCATCAGCACGGCGGAGGCCCAGCGCGGATGGCGGGCGATGTCGGCGACGAAGCGCGGCGTCGGGTGGAACGGCAACAAGAATCCGTTGCGCGGGTTGTACTCGCGGTTGGGCGGGACGATCGTGTCCGTGGTGACGATCAGCGCCTCGAACCCGGCGCGCTGCGCCCGCTCGATGAGCTGGTAGGACAGCTCCCGCTGCTTCCAGACATAGAGCTGAAACCACAGCCGCCCGCCGGCGTCCTTGGCGATCTTCTCCATCGAGGTCATCGCGCTGGTCGCCAGCGTGAACGGCACCTTGGCCGCCGCCGCCGCCTTGGCGAGTTCCAGCTCGCCCTCGTGCCAGCAGAGGCCGGCCGCACCGGTCGGCGCGATGGCGAGCGGCATCGCGGCGGGCTTGCCGAACAGCGTGGTGGCCATCGTTCGGCCCGACACATCCATCAGCGCGCGATGTCGCAGCTTGATCTTCTCGAACGCGGCGCGGTTGTTGCGCAGCGCGACCTCGTCCTCGGTACCGCGATCGACGAAGTCGAACACCCCGCGCGGCAGCCGCCGCTGGGCCGCGAGGCGGAGGTCGGCGACATTGTAGCAGCGGTCGATTGCGGGCATTCGGTGTTTTCCTCTTAGTGTATACCTTCGCCTCTCCCTTCGGGAGAGGTCGCAGCGCCTCGGCGCGGCGGGTGAGGGTGCCGCGGTCTGGCGAGACCCTCACCCGGCGCTTCGCGCCGACCTCTCCCAAAGGGAGAGGTGAAAGTGATCTTAGTCGCTCTCGGGCAGCACGTGGCCCTTCAACGGCAACTTCTCCCCAAGCCACATCGCGTGCAGCAGGTGGTCATCGCGCGGCCGGCCGGATTGCGGATGCACCAGCACGTTCAGCCCAAGCCGGTTCAGCGCCAGCCAAGGGACGACGGCCGGAAACACCTCCGGGGGGAACGCGATCTGAAACATCGCGGAGGGATGCGGGCCCACGGGCACATCGTGCATCCGCCCCATCCGCACCGCGAAGCGTTGCTCGATCCAGTCACGCACCTGGCTTGCCCGCGCCTTCGTATGCTCCGGGTCGTAATAGATATGCGCGTGCCAGTCGGCGATAAGGGCGGTGTCCTTCGGGGCGTCAGCCATCCGCGTCCTCCAGCATCCGCTTCACCTCGCGCTTGGTCACCTTCCCGTACCCCGATTTCGGCAACTCGGGCCAGAACACGAAGCGCGCCGGGAGTTTGTAGCGGGCGAGCCGTCCTTCGACATGGGCCAGCAACTCCGCCTCGGCGACCGGCGCGCGCGTCACCAGCACGGCGACCCCGCTCTCGCCCCATTTCGGATGCGGCAGTCCCACGACGCACGCCTCGGCGACCGCCGGATGCGTGAGCAGCGCCTCCTCGATCTCGCGCGGATAGACGTTGGAGCCGCCGGAGATGTACATGTCCGAGGCGCGCCCGGTGATGTAGACGAAGCCGCGCGCATCCATGTGCCCGAGGTCGCCGGTATGGAACCAGCCATCGGCGAACGCCTTCGCGTCCGCCTCGGGATTGTTGAAATAGCCCGCGAACACGCCGGGGCCGCGCACGCAGATCTCGCCGCTCTCGCCGTCGGCCATCCGTTCACCGTTGGCATCGAGGATCGCCACGTCCATGCCGGTGCGCGGATAGCCGCAGCTGCCGACCGCCATCGCCGCGTCGTCGAGGCTGTGCAGCGAAGGCGGCAGCACGGTGATGGCCCCCGTCACCTCGCCCATGCCGTAGTACTGCACCAGCACCTCGCCCAGCTTCTCCTCCGCGTGACGCTGATCGGCCCGATACATCGGCGCCCCGGCATAGATCACGTAGCGCAAGGAGGAATGATCCACCCGGTCCACCGCCTCGTGGCGGGTCAGCATGGTGAGGATCGTCGGCACCGTGAACATGTTGGTCACGCGATGGCGCTCGACCAGGCGCCACGCCTCCTCCACATCGAACCGCTCGCCCGCCAGCAGCACGCTCGCCGCGCCGCGCGGCGCCTGGACCAGCGCGTGCACGCCCGCGCCATGCGACAATGGCGCGACGACGAGCGAGACATCGCGCTCGGTCGTTCCCGGCATCAGGTCGGCGAGGTGGTTGTTCACCACGAACTGCATCTGTCCATGCGTGAGCACCCCCGCCTTGGGCCGGCCGGTCGTGCCGGAGGTGTAGAAGAACCACGCCGGATGGTCGCGCCCGACATCGGCGGGGCGCGCCAGGGGCTCGGCCGCCGTCAGTGCCTCCCAGGTAAGTCCTTCATCGCCGCCCAGCGCGACCTCCAGCCGCATCGCCGGGTTGGCCGTGCGTGCCGCCGCCGCGTGCTCGGGGAACGCCGCGTCGACGATGTGCGCCGCCGCCCCCGAGGAGTCTGCCAGGTACGCAACCTCCGACGGTGTCAGCCGGAAATTGGTCGGCACCCACACGGCGCCGAGCATCCACGCGGCCCACATCGTCTCCAGCAGGGCCGGGGAGTTGCGCGCGTGCAGCAGGATACGCTCGCCCGCGACGATGCCGCGCGCGGCGAGTCCGCCGGCGG
>JBAWFF010000492.1:0-11947 GCA_049591635.1 Acetobacteraceae bacterium | reverse complement strand
GGGCAGCACGCGCGAGAGCAGGCGGCGGGCGCGGCCGTCCTCGACCGAGGCGAGGATGCGCGGCAGCGTGGCTGCCAGCGCCTCGGCCGTCGGGCGGGCAGAGGCGGGATCGGCGAGAAAACGGTGCAGGACCCCCGGCAGGTCGAGCCGGTGCAGCACGTTCGCGACCTCCGCGCCGGTGAAGACGTGGGTGGCGACGAAGCGGCCAAGAGCGCGCCCGAGGCGCTCCTTTTCATGCGGGATGATGGCGGTGTGTGGAATGGGGATGCCGAGCGGGTGGCGAAACAGCGCGGTGATCGCGAACCAGTCCGCGATGCCGCCGATGAACCCCGCTTTCGCGGAGGCCTGGAGCCAGGCGGTCCCGGCACCGGAGGGCATCGCGTAGCTGGCGACGATCAGAGCGGCCATCAGTAGCAGGAGCCCGCTGGCGAACGCCTTGTGCCGCGCGAGCGCGCGGCGCGCCGCCGCGTCGGGGTCGAAATCGCGCTGAGTCATCGTGAGGGTAGATAGGCGCCCCGACGATGCGCGGCGACCTCCCCGCGACGATGAGGCCGGGCCTAGCGCGACGTCGTCTGTGTGTTGGCTCCGCTGTGCCGGTCCTTGGCCGCGTTGCGCCGCTGGGCCTGGCGCGCCGCCGACGCGGCGAGTGCCGCGCCGGTGGAGAACAACAACAGGGACGCACCCAGCAAAGCGATTGACTTCATGCAAACCTCCTGCACTTGCCCCAAGCGGGCGCGCCTCCGGGTGATCCTAGTTGGTCGTCTGCGTCCGCCCGGTCATGGGGTTCGTCGGCCCCTGCACGGGCGCGGTGGGGCTTTGATCCACATGACGGCCGCCGACGGCGTTCTCCTCCTGTGCTTCCCGGGTCTGCGGGGGCAGCCCAGGGACGACCGCCGAGCGTGGCGCGGTGTAACCCGGCGAGCCACTCGGGGCGCCCATCGAGGTCGTCGTGTCGTTCCCGATCGCCGTGCCGCCGGCGAACGCCGCACCGCCGGAGAGTGCCAGGGCCGCCACGGCGGCGATCAAAGTTGCCTTAACCTGCATTTGCCTTCTCCACATTTTCGGAAGTTCGAGGCCAACGCGGGGGGTCACTGAGGGTTCCCAGCGGAAAAGTAGCGGGAGCCCCTCTCCAGGCTCGATTCTTCTGGCCCTCGCCGCCAATTCGTGCAGAACAGGGCCATGCGTGCCCTGGCCGTCTGCCTGCTGGCTTTGTCGTTGCTTGCGCCCGCTGCTCATGCGGCCTCCCGCATGTCCCCTTTCGCCATGTGCGAGACCGCGATCGCCCGCGTCGAGGGGACGCGGAACTTGCCCGACGGCCTGCTGCCGGCGCTGGCCCGCGTCGAGAGTGGCCGCCCCGATGCCGCCGGCGCGGCGCGGCCCTGGCCGTGGACGATCGACGTGGAGGGCCAAGGTCGATTCTTCGCTACCAAGGCGGAGGCGGTGGCGGCGGTGCGGGATTTGCAGGCTCTCGGCGTGCGCTCGATCGACGTCGGCTGCTTGCAAGTCAACCTGATGTATCACCCGACGGCATTCGCAAGCCTCGATCAGGCATTTGACCCGACGGCAAACGCCGCCTACGCGGCCCGCTTTCTTCTCGCGTTGCACGCGCGCGACGACGACTGGACGCACGCGATCGCTTCGTATCACTCGGAGACGCCGCGGCTAGGCGCCGCCTATCGCACGAAAGTGCTCGCGATCTGGCAGAGGAATGGGATTACGACGCCGCTGAACACCGCCCTCGCCGACCCGCGCCGGGCGGCCTATGCCGATTTCCTGCCGACCGTCGCCCGCTACGCCGATTTCGCGGGATGCCGCTGCGTGAGCGCGCCCGGAAAGCAGGCCGCCTGCCGCTGCGACTGAGGCTCGCGCGGCGCTTGCGTCGGCCACGCCGGGACCTTTAGGGTGCGGGCGAGGATCAGGAACACAGCATGAACGATCTGTTCAACTCGGCACGGGGCAAGCCCTCGGCGCGGGACGGCGACGGCTATTCCGCCAAGGATATCGAGGTCCTGGAGGGGCTGGAGCCAGTGCGCCGCCGACCCGGCATGTATATCGGCGGCACCGATGAACCCGCCCTGCATCACCTGGCCGCCGAGATCCTGGACAACGCGATGGACGAAGCGGTGGCGGGACACGCCAGCTTCATCGAGGTGGCGCTGGAGCCGGGCAACTGGCTCACGGTGCGCGACAACGGCCGCGGCATCCCGGTCGACCCGCATCCGAAGTTCAAGCACCTGAGTGCCCTGGAGGTCATCCTGACCACCCTGCACTCGGGCGGAAAGTTCGGCGGCAAGGCGTATGTCACCTCGGGCGGCCTGCACGGCGTCGGCAGTTCGGTGGTCAACGCGCTGTCGGAGGCGATGGAGGTCGAGATCGCCCTCGACCGCACCCTGTGGAAGCAGAGCTACGCGCGCGGCAAGCCGCTGACCAAGCTCATCAATGCCGGCCCGATCCAGAACCGGCGCGGCACATCGATCCGCTTCAAGCCCGACCGGCAGATTTTCGGCGCCCTGGGTTTCAGCCCGCCGCGGCTGTACCGGCTATGCCGGTCGAAGGCCTACCTGTTCCGGGGGGTAGAGATCCGCTGGGCGTGCGACGCGACCCTCCTGACCGGCAAGGACGCGACCCCCGCCGAGGCGGTGTTGCACTTCCCGGGCGGGCTGCGCGACAGCCTGGAGGAAGACATCGGCGCGGCGAGCCGGGTCCTGGACCTGCCCTGGGCCGGCGAGGCCGACCTGCCGGCAACCGCCGACGGGCGCAGCGGAGGCCGGGTGGAATGGGCCGTGGCCTGGCTGGAATCCGAGGAGGGGTTCCTGCATTCCTATTGCAATACCGTGCCCACGGCCTTGGGGGGCACCCATGAGGCGGGATTCCGGGCGGCGCTGGTCAAGGGCTTGCGCGCCTGGGGCGAGCACCGGGGCAACAAGCGCGCCGCGAGCGTCGTCGCCGACGACCTGCTGACGCCAATGGCGGCCAAGTTGTCGGTGTTCCTGCGTGATCCGCAGTTCCAGGGCCAGACGAAGGAGAAGCTGACCAACGCCGAGGCGGCGCGGCTGGTCGAAGCGGCGCTACGCGACCGGTTCGACCATTTCCTCGCCGGCGACCCGGCGCAGGCGGACAACCTCCTGGCGTTCGTGATCGAGCGCGCCGAGGAGCGGCTGCGGCGCAAGGAGAGCCGCGATACCGCCCGCAAATCGCCGACCCGGAGGCTTCGCCTGCCCGGCAAGCTCACCGACTGCACGCGCGAGAACGCCGCCGAGACCGAGATTTTCCTGGTCGAGGGCGACAGCGCCGGCGGCTCGGCGAAGCAGGCGCGCAACCGCGAGACCCAGGCGGTGCTCCCGCTGCGGGGCAAGATCCTCAACGTCGCCTCGGCGTCGGCCGACAAGCTGCGGCAGAACCAGGAACTGAAGGATCTGATCGAGGCGCTGGGCTGCGGCGTGGGCGAGCGGTTCGATCGTGCGCGCTTGCGCTACGGACGCGTCATCATCATGACCGACGCCGATGTGGACGGCGCGCATATCGCGTCGCTGCTGATGACCTTTTTCTACCGCGAGCTGCCGGAGTTGGTGCGCCACGGCCACATCTACCTGGCCCAGCCACCGCTGTACCGGCTGACCCAGGGCTCGAAGTCGGTGTACGCGATGGACGAGGCCGATCGGGAGCGCAAGACGAAATCGGTGTTCAAGGCAGGCGCGAAGGTGGAGGTGAGCCGCTTCAAGGGCCTGGGCGAGATGCCGCCATCGCAGTTGAAGGAGACGACGATGGACCCGGCGCGGCGGACCTTGCTGAAGGTGGTGGCAGCGCCCGAGGAACGGGCGGCCACGAGCGAGTTGGTGGAGAGCCTGATGGGTCGGCGCCCGGAGCTACGGTTTCAGTTCATCCAGGAGAGGGCGCGGACCGTCGCGGATGTGGACGTCTAAGGGCTAGGCTCCGCGCTGGTTGAGGCATGGGGCGCATGCTAGACCACGCGCGTTATGCCACGATCAACCGATCCGCGCCGGCCGATCGCGGACTCAACGCGTGCCCGCTTCGCCCTTCCCTTCGCGGTCGTCGGGCTGTTGCTGGCGCTGGCGATGTTTGGGACCGGGCTGTTCCTGTGGCTCAGCGGCAGCCCGAGCGAGACGGTCGGGGGACCGTTCACGTTGGAGAACGGCAACGGGCAGACCGTCACCGACCGCAGCTTCCGCGGCAAGTACATGCTGGTCTATTTCGGCTACACGTACTGTCCGGATGTCTGCCCCACGACACTGAACGAGGTCGCCGGCGCGCTCGACAAGCTTGGGCCGAAAGCGAAGCTGATCCAGCCGCTGTTCATCACCATCGATCCGGAACGCGACACGCCCGCGATCGTCAGACAATATGCCGCCGCCTTCACGCCGCTACTGATGGGCCTGACCGGCACGCCGACGGAAATCGCCAAGGCCGAGCGGGAGTATCACGTTTATGCCGCCAAGCACGTGACCGGACCGGGACCGAACGACTATTCGATGGATCACAGCTCGTTCCTCTACCTGATGGGGCCGAACGGACGTTTTCTCGCGCCCATCCCCACGGGCGACACCGCCGAGGAACTGGCGCGCCAGCTTGACCACCTAGTCGGATAGGGCACGCGTCCTCGACATGACCCCTTCATCCACCTCCGAGATGCTCGCGCTGGATGCCGCCGTGCCGCCTGCGCCCGCGCGAGATGCTCGCGCGCCGGCGGTCACCCCGGACAGTCCGGATCGATTCATCAACCGGGAACTAAGCTGGCTCGACTTCAACCGCCGAGTGGTGGAGGAGGCCGAGAATGCGCGCCATCCGCTGCTGGAGCGGATTCGCTTCATCTCCATCAGCGCCTCCAACCTCGACGAGTTCTATTCGGTGCGCGTGGCCGGGCTGGAGGGTCAGGCGAAGGCCGGTCTCGCCACCCTATCGCCTGATGGGCGCGCGCCAGCGCAGCAACTGGCCGAGATCAAGGTGCGGGCGGGCGCCCTGCTGGATGATCAGCAGCGGGCGTGGCGCGAGTTGCGCGGGTTGTTGCACGCCGCCGGAATCGAGGTGTGCGAGCCGGACGCGCTCGTGGCAAACGACGTCGCGTGGCTCGAAGCCTGGTTCATGGATCGAGTGTTTCCGGTCCTTACGCCACTCGCGATTGATCCGGCGCATCCGTTCCCATTCATCCCCAACATGGGTCTGGTGATGGCGCTGCACCTGCTGCGCGAGCACGACGGGCCGGGAATGCGGGCGCTGATCCCGCTGCCGGCGCAGGTCGAGCGGTTCGTGCGGCTGCCCGGAGGGACCGGGGGCGCGATCCGCTTCGTCATGCTGGAGGCGGTCGTTTTGCTCTTCCTCGGCCGGCTGTTCCCCGGCTTCCGCCTCGACGGGCACGGCATGTTCCGGCTGATCCGCGACACCGATGTGGAGTTCGAAGAGGAGGCCGAGGACCTCGTCCGATCCTACGAGACGGCGCTCAAACGGCGCCGGCGTGGCGTCGCCATCCGCCTCAGTCTCAGCGCCGATATGCCGGCCGATCTGCGCGCGCTGGTGGCCGACGAGTTGGACGCCGACCCGGATGAGATCCAGGTCCAGGACGGCATCCTCGGGGTCGCCGATCTTCGCCAACTGATCGTAGATGACCGCCCCGACCTGCTGTTCCCGCCCTATACGCCGCGCTTTCCCGAGCGCATCCGCGACTTCGGCGGCGACTGTTTCGCGGCGATCCGTGCCAAGGACATCATCGTCCATCATCCGTTCGAGAGCTTCGACGTAGTGGTGCAATTTCTGCGCGAGGCCGCGCAGGACCCGACGGTGATCGCGGTCAAGCAGACGCTGTATCGCACCAGCCGTGACAGCCCGATCGTCAAGGCACTGATCGAGGCGGCCGAAGCCGGCAAGGCGGTCACCGCCGTCGTCGAACTCCGCGCCCGTTTCGACGAGGAGGCCAACATCCGCCTCGCTCGCACCCTGGAGGCGGCGGGGGTGCAGGTGGTGTTCGGCTTCGCCGGGCTGAAGACCCACGCCAAGCTCTCGCTGGTGGTACGGCGCGAAGGCGGGTCCGTGCGCTCCTACGCGCATTTCGGCACCGGCAACTACCATCCGATCACCGCCCGCATCTACACCGACCTGAGCTTCTTCACGACCGATCCCGACCTGACGCGGGACGCCGCGCGGCTGTTCAACTACCTGACCGGATACGCCCAGCCCGAGCGGATGGACGCCCTCGCCTTCTCTCCGGTCACCCTGCGCCGGGTGCTGGTCGAACTGATCGAGCGCGAGATCGCCTTCGCCCACGCCGGCCGGCCGGCAGCGATCTGGCTGAAGCTGAACAGCCTCGTGGACGAGGCGCTGATCGACGCGCTGTACCGGGCCTCCAATGCCGGGGTGAAGGTGATGGGGGTGATCCGCGGCATCTGCTGCCTTCGCCCCGGAATCCCCGGACTGTCGGAGAACATCCGCATCAAGTCGATCGTCGGGCGGTTCCTCGAGCACAGCCGCATCTGCGTGTTCGGCAACGGCTACGCGCTGCCCAGCCGGCACGCGCGGGTCTATATCAGTTCGGCGGACTGGATGGTACGGAACATGGATTGGCGGGTCGAGACACTGGTGCCGATCCACAACCCGACCGTTCACGCGCAGGTGCTCGACCAGATCATGGTGGTCAACCTGAAGGACACGATGCAGTCCTGGGAACTGCGCGCCGACGGCTCCTGGCGGCGGGTGCCGCAAGGCAAGCGACCGGTGTCGGCGCACGACTATTTCATGACCAATCCCTCGCTGTCTGGTCGCGGCTCGGCGTTGCATGGGCCAGTGATGCCGGCGCGGCGCCCCGATCGCGTCAACCAGGATTAGCGATGCCATTCGTCCCGCCTGATCAGATGCCGCGCTGCGCGGTGGTCGATCTCGGATCGAACTCCGTCCGCCTCGTCGTCTACGAGGGGCAGTACCGCAACCCCGTCGCGATCTTCAACGAGAAGGCGGTGTTGCGCCTCGGGCGCGGGTTGCAGGCGACCGGGCGGCTGAACGAGGATGGGGTGACGCAGGCGCTGATCGTGCTGCGCCGCTATCATGCGGTGGCGCGCGCGATGGGGGCCGCGCCGATGGAGGTGCTGGCGACGGCGGCGGTGCGCGACGCGGTTAACGGCGCCACGTTCGTCGCGGCGCTGTCGCGGCGATTGCCGGGCATTCCGATCCGCATCCTGACCGGCGCCGAGGAGGCCGAATTCTCCACGCTCGGCGTACTCTGCGGAATCCCGGAGGCGGACGGCATCCTGGCCGACATCGGCGGCGGATCGCTGGAGTTGGCGCGGCTGGGGTCCGGGGGCGTCACGCGGACGCTGCCGCTGGGTCTGATCCGCCTCGCCGAACGGGCGGGCGGGGACGTCGCGCGCGCGCGTCTGATCGCCGAGACGGACCTCGCCGATGTCGCCTGGCTCGGCGAGGGGGCGGGCAAGGATCTCTATCTCGTGGGCGGCGCATGGCGGGCTTTCGCGCGACTGCACATGACGCAGACCGCCTATCCGCTGCACATGGTCCATCAGTACACGATCGAGGCCGCCGAGGCGCGCGAACTGGCGGCGATGGTCGCCGGTGCCGGCCGGCGGGCGTTGGAGAGGCTGCCGGGGGTGCCCCGCAAGCGCATCGAGGATCTTCCCTTCGCCGCCGTGGTGCTGCGCCGGGTGCTACGCGCCAGCGGGGCGCGGCGGGTGGTGTTCAGCGCCTCGGGACTGCGCGAGGGCTGGTTCATGCGCCGGATGCCGGACGCCATCCGCGCCGAGGACCCGCTGATCGCCGCCGGGCGAGCCTATGCGGGCAAGCTGGGCCGCGATCCGGCGATCGGCCCGGCGCTGATCGCCTGGACCGCGCCGCTGTTCCCTCGCGAAAGCCCCGATGCGGCCCGGCTGCGCCTCGCCCTATGCTGGATGTCCGACCTCGGCAGCCACGACCATCCCGAGTTTCGCGCCGAGCAGGCCTTCTGGCGCGTATTGCGCCAGCCGGGTCTCGGGCTCGACCATCATGCGCGCGGCTTCCTCGCCCTCGCCATCGCCATCCGCTACGAAGTCGATGCCGACGCGAGCTTCCTGCATACGGCGCGGATGCTCCTGGACGTGGCGAGCGCGCGGCGTGCCGAGGTACTGGGCTCGGCGCTGCGGCTCGCTTACACGCTCAGCGCCGGCACGCCCGACCTGCTGGCGGCGACCGCGATTAGCGTCGCCGGGAACCGGCTGGTCTTGCGGCTGGTGGAGGAAGCGGGCGTGTTCGCCGGCGAGAGCGTGCTGCGCCGGCTGGACCGGCTGGGCCAGGCGATGGGGCTGGAGGCCAGCGTCGAACTGAGCGGCGGTGGCGTTGGGCCGCTGTTCGAGTAGCCTTCACCCCAGGAGGATCGCATTGCGGATTGCCACCGGGGCGCCAACCCCACGCAGCGGCTCGATGCCGGCGCCGGTGCCACGGACGACGACGGTGCCGTAGTTGAGGATGCGCCCCCAGACCGATTGGCGCACGTCGACCGTCTCGATCTTCGCGACGTTCATCTCCACCGTGTAGTGCGACAGCAGGCCGCGCTTGAGGATCACCCGGCGGTCGGTCACCACGATCTCGGTGGCGTGCCGGCGCAGCCATTCGCCGAGGAACGTCACCAGGGCGATGATGGCGATCACGGCGGCGGCGTAAAAGCAGTACGTCCGCCGCGGCTCCTCGTTGGCGACGAACGCGCCCACGCAGGCGATGGCGATGGCGACCGCCAACCAGAGAACCGCCGGCCAGAAGATCAGCCAGTGCAGCCGCCCGACCGCGCGCACCGTCTCGTCGGGTTGCAGCACCTTGGTGTAGTAGGCCATCGCGTTTCTCCGTCGCCAGGAACCCTCACCCCAACCCTCTCCCAGAGGGAGAGGGGGTCCATTCAACGCCCCCTCTCCCTCTGGGAGAGGGTTGGGGTGAGGGCCGTGCGGCACACGCAGGTTGTCAGGTGGTCGTCGACCATGCCGGTCGCTTGCAGGAACGCATAGCAGATGGTCGAGCCGACGAAGCTGAAGCCGCGTTTCTTCAGCGCCCGGCTAAGCGTGTCGGACAGGTCGGTGCGGGCGGGCACCTGCGCCGCCTCCGCCCAGGAATTGACGATCGGGCGGTGCTCGACGAACGACCACAGGTAGTCATCAAGGCCGCCGTGCTCGGCGGCAACCGCGAGCGCGGCCCGCGCGTTGGCGCGAACCGAGAACACTTTCAAGCGGTTGCGGATGATCGGCGCGCCGGCGAGCAGCCCCTCCAGTTCGGTATCGCTCATCGCCGCGACGCGGGCGAGGTCATAGCCGTGAAACGCCGCCCGGTAGCCGTCGCGGCGCTCCAGCACGGAACGCCACGACAACCCCGCCTGCGCGCCTTCGAGCACCAGGAACTCGAACAGGGCGGAATCGCCGTGCAAGGGCTTGCCCCACTCGCGGTCGTGGTACTCTGTCATTGCCGCCGAGCCGTTCGCCCAGCCGCACCTCACCACCCCCGGAGTCCCGCCCATGCTGCCCCCCAAGGAACGTCTGACGATCTGCTTCGCCCATGCCGCCTACCAGATGCAAGCCCGGTTCGACGCGCGCAAGAGTGGGATCGCCTGCTTCCAGGTCCGCGATCGCGACGCACTGGGCGCGCGGATCGGGGAGGCCGACATCGTCTGCGTCTCCATGATGTGGGACAATGCGCTGATCCCCGGCGCGCCGAAGCTGCGCTTCATCCAGTCGATCAGCGCCGGGATCGACCAGTACGACCGCCCTGCCCTTGCCGCCGCCGGCATCCGGCTGGCGAGCGCGGCGGGGGTGAACGCCAATGCGGTGGCCGAGCACGCGATGGCGCTGATGCTGGCGATCGCGCGCCGGCTGCCCGAGGCAAGGGACAACCAGGGCAAGCATGCGTGGCGCGGCATGATCTCGGACCCCGACAGGAGGGAGGACGAATTGGCGGGCAAGACGCTGCTGATCGTCGGGCTGGGGCGGATCGGCGGCCGGCTGGCGCGGCTGGCGAAAGCGTTCGACATGCGGGTGATCGCGACACGGCGCGATCCCTCGGCCGGCGCGGGAGCGGCGGACCGCGTGGCCGGAATGGACGGGCTGGGCGGCTTGCTGGGGGAGGCCGATTACGTGGCGCTGACCTGCCCGCTCACGCCCCAGACCGAGCGGCTCATGGACGCGGCGATGTTGGCGCGGATGAAGCCGGGCGCGGCGCTGGTGAACGTCGCGCGCGGGCGCTGCGTCGATGAGCCGGCGCTGATCGCGGCGCTGACCGAAGGGCGCGTGGCTGCGGCTGGGCTCGATTGCGCGGTCGAGGAGCCGTTGGCGGCCGACTCCCCGCTTTGGGAAATGGCGAACGTCCTGCTGAGCCCGCACACGGCCGGAGAGACGCGGGCCTATGAGGACAACGTCATCGACATCCTGTTGGAAAATGTGGGGAGGCTGTGGCGGGGGGAGAGCGCGCTGGTCAATCAGGTGGCATGAGTCGAGCCGGCCTCTGGCGAGCATCGGCGGATGGACATTCCCGACCCCGAACCAAGACGAGACATGGCCTCGACCGTCGAGCGGTTCGCCAGCCTCGGGGTGAACTGCGAGTTCGGACTGGTCCAACGCTGGTGCGGGATCGAGCCGCTGGGGCTGCTGCGCTTCGGACTCGCGCCGCTCGAGGGCCTGATCACGGCGCTGAACACCTCCTTCGCCGGGATCGACGAGGTGGGACTGTTCGAGACAACGCTCGGCTGGGGCGATGAGTACGTCATCGAGCACGCGCTGTACGGCTTCGAGTTCCACACTGGAGTCCGCAAGGGCATGGCGGATACGGCTGGGCTCGTTCGTAAATTCGTCAATGACCACTTTCACCTGCTGCCCCGGATGCTCCGCGAGGACTTGGCGAGCGGCGACAAGCTGCTGGTCTTTCGCGCCGAGGAGGCAGGGCGTGACGCGGACGCGTCGCGGCTGCTGGCGGCGATCCGCGGCCACGGCCCGGCCACGCTGCTCTGGGTGACCAAAGCGAACGACCCCGCCCAAGTCGGCACGGTGCGCCGCATGGGGGACGGGCTGCTGGTGGGCTATCTGGACCGGCTAGCTCCGCTGCGCGACGCGCGGGCTCTGTCGTTCGAGCCGTGGCTGGCGGTCTGTACCGCCGCGGCCGCCTTATGGCAGGAGACCCGCCCGCCGCGTTGACCTCGACTCGGCCGGCGGATATGTCTGGTGGGCTATATCGCTCCCGGGAGTATCCGCCATGCGCCGCCGTCTCGTACTGGCCGCCCCCTTGCTCTATGCAATTCGGCCGGCCCTCGCCGCCGGCGTCCTGCGTGTCGCCTATGCCGGGTCGATGGGCGTGGTCATGGACAAGATGCTCGGCCCGGCCTTCGCCGCCGCCAATGGGGCCACGTTTCAGGGCACCGGCCAGGGCGCCTATGGGCTCGCCAGGTTGCTGGCGGCGAAGAAGCTGCAGGCCGACGTGTTCGTCTCGGTGACGCCGGGACCGATCCAGCTGCTCCAGACCGCCGGGCTGGTGAAGGAGGCGATCCCGATCGCCAGCACGGCGATGGTGATCGCCTACAGCCCAAAGAGCCGGTTCGCCCCCGCCTTCAAGGCGTCGGCGGGCGGCAAGCCGCCGTGGTGGCAGGTGCTGCGCTCGCCCGGGCTGCGCTTCGGGCGCACCGATCCGGCCACCGACCCGCAAGGCCGTAACATCATCTTCACGATGGAACTGGCGGAGGTGTTCTATCGCGTGCCGGGTCTCGCGCGCGGCCTTCTCGGGGCGGTCGACAACCAAGCGCAGATCTTCACCGAGCCCTCACTGCTCAGCCGCCTCGAAAGCGGGCAGATCGACGCGAGTTCCGGCTACCAAAGCGCCGTCGAGTCGCGCCGCCTGCCCTATGTCACGCTGCCGCCCGAGATCAACCTGTCCGATCCCGCCTACGCCACGAAATGGTACGCGCAAGCCACGCTGCCGATGGCGCAGCCGG
>JBAWFF010000491.1:0-2251 GCA_049591635.1 Acetobacteraceae bacterium | reverse complement strand
GGGAGGGGGGACTCCCCAACGCAGTCCCCCCTCCCCTTGCGGGAGGGGGTAGGGGGAGGGGTCGCTCAGCAGCACGCCGATCAGACCCTCGGCGTGCGCCGCCAGATCGTCCCAGCGAAGATCGCATTTGCCCTTGCCGGCGCGTCCCTTGCCGATGGTGAGCAGCCGGCACAGCCGGGAGTAGGCGGCCCGGTCGGTGGGGTAGACCAGCACCGAGACGCCGTCCGCCAGGTCGAGCCGGCAACCGACGACAAGGCGCATGCCGACTTCCTCGGCCCGCTGATGCGCCCGCACGATACCGGCCAGCGTGTTCCGATCGGTGAGGCCGAGCGCCGGCAAGCCCAGTGCCTTGGCCTGCAACAGAAGCTCCTCGACATGGCTCGCGCCGCGCAGGAAGGAGTAGTTGGAAGTGACATGCAGTTCCGCGTAGGGCGCGGTCACCGACCCTCACCCTCCCACGCCTTCGGCGCGGGTCCCTCCCTCTCCCGCCAAGAGCGGGAGAGGGGACGTGGAGGCGGTATCTTCACCTCTCCCGCTCTTCGCGGGAGAGGTCGCCGCGCTCTTGCGCGGCGGGTGAGGGTGCGCCCCCTCAGAACAGCCCATGCACGTACCACGACAAATCCCCGCTCGCCGGGTCCGCCCCGTCTCCACTCCGGTACAGCCAGAAGCGCCGCCCCGCTTCGTCCTCCACCGCCCAATAGTCGCGCACCGCCATCACCTCGCGATCACGCCGCCACCATTCGCCGCCGATGCGTTCGGGACCGTCGGCGCGGCGAATGCGGTGGCGTACCCGGCGCCAGACGAAGGCGGCGGGTGGGTGGTCGGGCAGCACCGACAGCGCGTGGATGCGCTGCGGGCGCGTCAGCAGCCGTGCCGGCCGGGGCAGGTCGTTCGGCCAATCCGCGAGACCACCAGAGGCCAAAGCCGGCACCCGCCGCACCGAGCGTTCCGGCACGTCGCTCTCCACCGGCAAGGCGCGATAGACCCGCGCGGCGCCGAAGCGGTTGCGTAGATGATCCACCAAGGCCCCGATATCGGGTTCGTCCTCCTCGATCAGCGCCGTCCGAGTCTGGACCGGAGCCAGAGGCTCGGCCAACGAGACGACCAGCCGCATCGCCTCGATCCCCAATCCGGGATCGACCGTCTCCAGTTGCTCGACCAGCAACCGGGCGAGGTGGCGTGGCGCACGTGCCGGGCGCGACAAGCCGATCCGTATCGCCTGCACCGTCGCATCTACCCGCTCGAACACCAGATCAAGCCGTCGGGCGCCAAGTCCCGCCCGGTCGAGCGCCAGGCAGACCGTTTCGGTCAGCGTGTCGATGACGACCGCGAAGGCTTCCGCCGTCAGCAACGGTTCGACGAAGCCCAGCCGGTGCTGGACACAGGCTCTCGGCAGGACGGGGGTGATCGGCTCCATGACCTGTCCCAGCGCCTGATCGAGCCGTGTGAGCAGCACGGCGCCGAAGCGCCGCGCCAGCGGGCCGCGCGGGGCGGCGGCGAGTTGGCCGATCCGCTCCAGTCCCAGCGTGCGCAGTGCCGCCGCTGTATCGGATTGCAAGCGCAGCGCGGCGACGGGTAGGGGAGCGAGGGCCTCCGTGACGCCGCCCTGGGGCACGACAGCCTCCCCGCCATACCGCGCCATTGCGTGCGCCGCCCCCGGCGTATCGGCGATGGCGGTGCGCGCGGCGATACCGGCGCGGGCGAGCCGATCGGTGAGGTCGGCGAGCATCGCCGCCTCGCCGCCGAACAGATGCGCGCAGCCGGCGGCGTCGATCCACAAATTGTCCGGCGCATCGGCCGCCGTCAGCGGCGCATAGCGCAGGCACCATGCCGCCAGATCGTCGAGCGCGCCCGCATCGCCCGGGTCGGCGTCGGCGATGTGCAAGCCGGGGACCAGCGCCTGGGCGTGCGCGAGCGGCATGTCCGGATGCAGCCCGAGGCGCAGCGCCGCTGCGTCGGCCGCGGCCACGACCAGTCTTCGCCCGTCGTGGGCGCGCGTCACCAACGGCGTCTCAGCCGGCAACGCGGATCGCCGGCGCAGCCGGTCGGTCGGCCAGGTCGGCAGAAAGAGCGAGACGACCCTTCGCATCAGGAGACTCCACGATCCAGGATCCAGGCTCGGCGCCGCGCGCGCGCACGAGATCAAGCCGCCAGCGCGCCCGCCCCAACATGTCGGACGCCCCCGCCAACGAGGGCAGAGCGGCGATGCGCCAGCGCGTGACGGCGGCCGAGGGCGCATCCAGCGCCGGAT
>JBAWFF010000490.1:0-10141 GCA_049591635.1 Acetobacteraceae bacterium | reverse complement strand
GCTTCGCCCATCACTTCAACCACCTCAGGCCACATCAGGCCCTTGGCGACCTCACCCCAGCCGAGTATCTCCACACCCGCAGCCAACGAGACCCCGCCGCGTCTCATATGTGCTGAACCAGGACAGTCGATTGACGGTACGCCCAGCATCGCACAAGGATGCGAGATGCGCGCATTCGAGCGCGCGCCATTGAGGAGGCAACGATGATGACAGCGTCCCGCTCGCTCATATCAAAGGCTTGCGGCTTGGCGGTTTCATCGTTCGCGATGGCGCTGATGATCGGTGTGCATTCGGCCGCGGCGCAGAAGCCGCCGATCAAGGTCGGCGAGTTCCTCGACCTCACCGGGGCCGCGGCCGCGCCGGCGGAAGCCGCCCGGCTTGGCATCGATCTCGCGGTCAAGGAGATCAACGACGCCGGAGGCATCGACGGACGCAAGCTCCAAGTGTTCACCGCCGACACGCAGACCGATCCGACGGTCGGCGTCGGCGAGATGACCCGCCTCGTGCAGCAGGACCATGTCGACGTCGTGTTCGGCCCGATCATCAGCCAGGTCCTGATGGCGGCCGCGCCGGTCGTGAACGCGGCGAAGGTCCCGGAGATGGGCGCGACCGGCTCCGAGGCCATCACGCCGCAGCTGGCGCCGTATTATTTCAGCCTGCTGATCGACGCCAATTCGCAAGCCAAGGGCATGGTCGACCAGGCGGCGAAGGCCCTTTCCGCCAAGTCGGGCGCGATCCTGTCGGACAGCGGCGCCCAGGCCAACTCTTTCGTCGCCGCCATGAAGCAGGAAATGGCGGCGCGCGGCATGAAGCTGACCGGCACTGAACAATTCCAGTACCGCGCGGTCGACATGACGCCCCAGCTGCTGTCCCTCAAGCGGGGCAATCCGGATACCCTGTTCCTGTTTCCGAGCAGCGGCGAGGACGGCGGAAATGCGCTCAAGAGTCTCGATGACCTCGGCTGGAACGTGAAGGTCACCGGCAATTACACGATTGCGACGTTTGCTGATGCCGTCATCAAGGGAGCCGGCAAGGAGTCGATGCACACGCACGATGTCACCGGCATTGCATACAAGGCGTTCACCTACTGCACCGATGCCGATGTGCCAAAGCCCTTCCTCGACTTCGTCGCGCGGGCGAAGGCGTTCCGACCGGCTCAGGCGGCGCACCTCTCCATGCAGTTCGCCGCCACCATCTATGACGGTGTGATGCTGATGAAGGACGCGATCGAAGCGAACGGCGGCAAGACCGACGGTCCGACGATCACCGCCTGGATTGAAGCCAACGCGAAGGACCATAAGGGCATCCTGGGGAGCCTCAACGCCAGCCCGACCTCGCATTTCCTGATCGGCGCGGACACCATCACCGCGGTCTATCCCGACCGCCTGGGAGAGGGTGGCATCCAGCAGCGCTACGGCTGCGGAGCCTAGGCCCGCGCCGGTGCAGGACACGCTGATTGTCCTTGTCCACGGCGTCGGTCTCGGCGCGATCTACGCGCTGGTGGGCATGAGCTTCAACGTGGTCTTCAACTCCAGCGGCATCCTGAACTTTGCCCAGGGCAACATGCTGGTTCTCGGCGGGATGTTCGCCTTCCTGGTGCTGCCGTCGGTGCCCGGAATGGGCCAATGGTTCGTGCTGCTGCCCGCCGCGGCGCTGCTGATCGCGGCGCTGCTGGCGTTTCAGGGATACATCACCCTGCTGCCGCTGCGCTCCTCCGTGGAGCAGCATTCCTGGCTGATCACGACGCTCGCGGTGTCGGTGATCATCGGCGCGGTGATCCTGATCTATCAGGGCACCGCGCAGCAATCGGTGCGCAGCCCGTTCCCCGCTTTCTGGCTTCTCGGCACGCGGGTTCCCGCGCCGTACGCGATGGCGCTCGGGCTCGCGGTGGTCTGGTTCGGCCTGTTGCGCCTGTTCCATACCCGTATGCTCACCGGCCTCGCCATCAGCGCGATCGCGCAGGACCTGGACGCGGCGCGGGCCGCCGGCATCCGAGTGCGCCGGTTGCAGATCATCGCGTTCGGGATCAGCGGATTGATCGTCGGTTCCGCCGGCTTTGTCGCGGCCCCGGTGATCGCGATCGCCAATGACTCCGGCGTGTCCTACGTCTTGAACGGTTTTGTCGCCGCGGTGATCGGCGGCCTGGGCAGCGATCTCGGCGCGCTGATCGGCGGGCTGCTGGTCGGCATGGTGTCGATGTACGCCGCCTACACTTATGGCGGCGAATTCCAGGATGCGGTGTCGCTCGCGCTGCTGGTCGCCGTGCTGATGCTGCGGCCGGAGGGCCTGTTCGGCCGCCCGGCGGCGCGGCGCGTCTGACCCGGATGCGCGCATCGCGCCTTTCGTTGCCAAGCGACTCCTCGCCGCTGCAACTGGCCGTCGGGATCGGCCTGGTTGTGATCAGCGTCGTGCTGCCCGCGGTGATCGGCAGCGGGTACTGGGCGCATAATTTCCTGGTGGTCAATCTGTTCGTGACCGTCGCCGTCCTGCAAAATCTGCTGCTCGCCGATGCCGGTCAGGTTTCCTTCGGACAGGGTGCGGTATTCGGGCTTGCCGCCACCACGACAGGCATCGTGACCGGCTTATGGCACTACAGCTACGGGCTCGGTTTTCTAGCGGGTGTCGGGGCGGCCCTGTTGCTCGGCTTCCTGTTCGCCCTGCCGGCGCTGCGCGTACAGGGATACTATCTCGGCTTCGTCACCCTCAGCGCCGCGGTCGTGTTCCCGCAACTGCTCGTCGCCTTCAACAGCGTGACCAATGGGATCAACGGCATCGCCGTCAGCCTTCCCGGGCTGACCCGCCAGAACGGCGCCGGCCTGAGCTGGACGTCGCTGATGGTGGTCGCCGCCGCGCTCGCCGCGCTGGTCGGTCATGCCGCTTTCCGCAGCACGGGGACCGGGCGGCGGATGCGGGTTGCCGCCGTCAGTCCGGAAGCGGCGATGACGCTCGGCATCGATCCGGGAAAGCTGCGGTTCCTCGCTTTCACGCTGGCCGCGCTCGGGACCGGGGTCGCCGGCGCGCTTTACGTGCCGGTGCTGGGCTTCGTCAGTCCCTACGCGTTCCGGGTCGATCTCTCGATCTTCTTCTTCTTCTCGGTGATCGTGGGGGGCAGCGGCCAACTTGTCGGGCCGGTGATCGGCGTCTGGATCTTGAACCTCATCCCGAATGCCATCTTCGCGGAACTGTCCATCTACCGTCTGCTCGCATACGGCGTGGTCGCGCTTCTGATCATGCTGGCCTTTCCCGACGGCGTGGTCGGCAGCCTTGTGAAGGCGGCACGCTCGCGCCGCCTGCTCGCGCGGGTTCCACCGATCGAGCTTGGCCAAGTGCTGGCCTATCGCGGGGACGACCCGGGAACTGCGGAATCGCGGCCGACCGGGCCCGCCATCACCGTCCGGGCCGCACGCAAGCAGTTCGGCCGGCTCGTTGCTCTCGACAGCGTGGACCTCAGCGTCGCCGGGGGCCGCGTGCATGGACTCGTCGGCCCGAACGGGTCCGGCAAGACCACGCTGCTCAACGTCATCTCCGGCCTGATCCGGCTGGACGGCGGCGAGGTGCGGGTTCGCGACAAGATCACCTCGCGCCTGCCGGCGTATCGGCTCGCCGCCCTCGGTTTCGGTCGGACCTTTCAGACGCCGCGCGTCTTCGAGGAGATGTCGATCTGGCAGAACCTGGAGATCGGCGCCGATCTTCGTGGCGGCCATCACTGGCTGCTGCGCGTTCTGCGGCCGTTCCACGCCGCCTGGAGCGCGGGCCGTCCGGATGTCCTGGCGCATGCCCAGAGGCGTGTGCTGGAAACGCTGCGCATGATCGCCACCGACGCGGACGTCTTGCTGCTGGACGAGCCGGCGGCCGGGTTGTCGCCGGAGGAGCGGCGTGATTTCGCCACTCTCATCCGCTTTCTGCGCGACCGGCTTGGCAAGACCATTCTTCTCGTCGAGCACGATCTGCATCTGGTGTGGCGCGTCGCCGATCGGATCAGCGTGCTCGATGCGGGGCAGATCGTCGCCGAGGGGGCGCCCGCCGAGATCGCCGACAACCCGCGCGTGCGAGCGCTGTTTACCGGCTCGGTCGATGCTGCGGGTCGCTGACCTGCACGCCGGCTACGGCCGGGTTCCGGTGCTCCGCGGCATCGACCTGACGGCCGCGGCGGGTGAGATCGTGCTCGTCCTCGGCCCGAATGGCGCCGGCAAATCGACGCTCCTGCGCGCCATCGGCGGCTTCATCAAGCCGACGCGCGGGCGGGTGGAGCTGGACGGCGGCGATATCACCGGAGCGGCGCCGGAGGAGATCACGCGCGCCGGTCTGCGGCTGGTGTTGGATGGCCACCGCGTGTTCCCCCAACTCAGCGTACGCGACAACATCAGGCTCGGCGGGGCCTTCCGGGGCGCGCGGTTCGATTTCGAGGCGCTCGCCGAGCCCGCCCTGGAAATGTTTCCGGTGCTGCGCGAGAAATTGCACGCCCAGGCACGCGACCTCAGCGGCGGTCAGCAGCAGATGCTCGCGCTCGCCCAGGCATTCGTGGCGCAACCCAAGGTGCTGCTCTGCGATGAGCCGTCGCTCGGCCTTGCCCAGGCGCTGATCCCCCCGATTCTCGCTTTTCTGAAGCGATGGGCCGAGCAGGGAACCGCCGTGGTGATCGTCGAGCAGCAGATCGAGGTGGCGTTGGATATCGCTGACCGGGCGGTAATCATGGAGCGCGGCGCGATCCAGATGACGGGCACCGCGGCCGAGCTGAAGCGCGACGCGCGGGTGCGGGAAATCTATCTCGGCCTCGACGATCGCGGCGGGTCATGAAAGACGGGAGAAACCCATGCCGATCACACCAATGAAGGACCTGACACTCGAGCAGCGCCTGCGCCGCGTGGAGGACTCCGAGGCGATCCGGTCACTGAAAGCGTTCTACGCCCACTGCGCGGACGCGAAATACACCGAGGACCATCGTCGCAAGTCGCAGGAGGAGATCGACGCCCTGACGCGGCGGCAGGTCGAGGTGTTCACCGAGGACGGCATCTGGGACGGCGGTCCGCAGTTCGGCCTGTGTCGCGGCCGCGAGGAAATATTCCGCCACCTGCGCGCGACGGGCTGGAGCTTCGCGTTGCATTATTTCCTGAGCCCGGCGATCGACCTGCAAGGAGATAGCGCCCACGCATCCTGGATGCTTTGGCAGCCCTGCACGCTGACCGAAGGCAACCGCGCCATGCTGATGAGCGCCATTACCGAGGATGATTACGTGCGCACGCCGGAAGGCTGGCGGATGTCGCGCATGCTCTTCACGCTCAAATTCATCACCCCGATGAGCGAGTCCTGGTCGGCACGCGCCAACGCGCCGTTGGACCCGTGGAGCTGACGATGCGGTTGTCGAATCGCCGCATCCTGATCACCGGCGCCGCCTCGGGCATCGGCGCCGCGGTGTCGGCGATGTTTTGCCGAGAAGGCGCGCGGATCGGGATGCTGGATCGTGATGACGCGAAGCTGCGAGAGGCGGCCGGGCGGATCGGTGCCGGCGCGTTCCCGGTGGTCGCCGACGTGTCGGACGAAGACGCGGTACGGCGGGCGGTGGATGCCGCGATTGGGGCGCTCGGCGGAATGGACGGGGTGGTGAACTGCGCCGGCATCGACCTGCTCCGTCCGTTCGCGGAGATGACCGCGACCGACTGGCGGCGGACCATGGCGGTAGACCTGGATGGACCGTTCTTCGTCTGCCGTGCGGCGTTGCCGGCGCTGCGGGCCGCCGGCGCCGCCACCATCGTCAACGTCGCTTCGGCCGCCGGGCTGCGTCCGCTGGAACACCGCACGGCCTATTGCAGCGCCAAGGCGGCCTTGGTGATGTTCAGCAAGTCACTCGCCGTCGATCTCGCGGCGGACAATATCCGCGTCAACGCGATATGCCCCGGCATCATCGACACGCCGCTGTTTCGCAACTCGTTCGAGCATACGCCCGATCCCGACGTCGCGCTTCGCGCGATCATGGATCGTTACTTGATCCAGCGGCCGGGACATCCCGATGAGATCGCCTCGACAGCCTTGTTTCTGAGCAGCGCGGAATCCGGCTACATGACCGGCTCGGCAATCGCGGTCGATGGGGGCCGGAGCTTTCACTAAGTACGGTTGCCAAATCCGATCTGCTGGAAATCTCCAAACTGAGGAAAGACCCGGGAATGGGCGAATGTGATCGCGGCTATGACCCCACAGGGCGGGAACCGTTCCCGACGGAGACGGCGCACTTTGTCGACGCTCTGCCGCGGGCTGCAATCGTCAACCCGGCTTTTCTGCCGCCAGTTGGGCAACAGGGCACCACAGCGTCTCCGGGCGCCCCCGGTTCATGCTGTGCATGGGCCTCCGTCTATGGCCTGGCGACGTTCACCGCCGCGCGGGCTGGGCGGACCGATCCATCTGCTCCCGCGGGACAGGCGAGCCCGGCACAAATTTACATCGACGTCCTCAACGCCAAGAAGGTGACGCCCGGAACCTGCGCGGGAAGCTCGTTCGGGGACTATTTCCCGATCCTGCAGGCGAGCGGCGTGGAGCGGATGGCCGCGGCTCCCTACATATCGGATTGCCCGTCGCTATGGCTGGCCTACCAAAATCGGATCGCTGTCCCCGATGCCGCTTTCAAAATCGGAAAAACGGCCTGCGTGGCAACCAGCGACCTGGAAAGCATTAAGCAGGTTTTGGCATCCGGGCGGGCGCTTTGCTACGGGACCCGCCTGTTTACAGATTGGTCGCAATACACGGGGGGCGCCACCCCATACTGGGGCAATGGAGACATCCTGACCTCGAAGGAGACTGGCGCTCCCGCTGGGCATTGCATGTTGATCATCGGCTATAACGACGAAACGGGAGCGCTACTGATCCAGAATAGCGAGGGCAAAGTCTGGGGAATCGCGGGCTATGTCTGGATGGCCTATTCGACGTTCCAGTTTCTTTCTCAAGGCCAAGCATTTTATGCAGCGGATTAGGTCATGTGGACGGATTTACCCAAGATGAGCGTGCAAGCGAAGGCAACGCGGGCGCCGTAGCTGTCGGCGGGTTTTTCGCAGCGCAGGGCGATCCGCTTGAACCGGTTTAGTTTGCCGACAGCGTGCTCGATCCGCGCGCGGGTCTTGCAGAGCGGTTTCGGAAGGAAACGGGGCTAGTTCCTCGCATTTTCGTGATGCGGGATCACCGGAGCGATGCCGCGCTTGCGGCAGCCAGCGCGGTTCGCCGCCATCCGTCAACACGGCCTAGAATCGTTGCAAGGCAGACAGGTAGGAAGTAAGGTATCTTACCGGCTGTAGTTTTGACCGGCATGGTTCTGCTCGGTATACCATATATGCCAGAAACCTACGCAACTACCGGAAAGGGAAGGGCGATGATCACGTCGTGCATAATTCGGGTTCTGTGGTGCATTGGGGCCCTACTTCTCCTGGAGGGCGTCGGGCACGCCGGTCCGAAGGACCTTAAAACCAATTATCGTGTCATCGTTGGTCTTGCAGGCGGATCGAGTGTTGGCGGGATCCACGATTCTGGCGGCGTCACGTCGCTCAGCTTCGTCGATGCCGTCTCGGACGGACTACTGACTGCTGGTGGCGATCCCGCGCGGCCGGCGGATGGTTCGGGCACTGTCGGTGGAACGGGTGGAGGAGGTCTGAAGTACTGGCAGTTCGACAACGTGACATTGAGAATCACGCCTTCCAGTGGGGGCGGCACTCGGACCGTTGTTACAACTGTGATCGTTCCACAGAAGCCCGCCAATCAGACCGGAGCCCCCCCGGTTCAACAAGCGAAGACCAACTCCCTGGGAACGAAAATTGGTAAGAACACCACCGGCATGCAGGTCGGTGGTGGCCAACTCGAAACTGTCGACGGTGGCCCAAGCATTATTCCTGGAAGGGATATAAGGTATACCCGTTGGAGCAACCCGAAGCCGCCCTTGTTCAATATCAACGTCAACATCGACTTGTCGCCTGGGGGATCCACGTTCATGCCGGGCGTGAGGTTTAACGGGGCAACATTCGATCCCGCGGTGACGACGCTTGCGCCATCACTCATTCCTACCGCGACGGCCGTCTTGCTTGGTATAACGCCTCAGGGAACGGATACGCTGGACTATGCAACGGAAAGCGCGCTGTACATTGACGGCTTTCTCAATACTATTCCCGATCCGCTCAATCTCCTCACCCTGTCTTTCGGGTATGCGGATGTCACGCTTCCGGCCGTCCAGGGCGCCATCGATAACTTTCAGGTCGCCGTGCTTATCAATCCGGAAACCGACGCTCTGGTGTTGGGTGCGGACGGACTGATCCCGGAAGGGTATGGCGGGTGGTTCGACAACGCCGCAAGCACATTCAATCTCGAGCGGATTCCCGAGCCACCCGTACTCGGGATAATGGCCGCGGCTCTAGCGTGGCTCGGTCTTCTGCGCTTGCACCGGTCAGGTTTGCGAGCCGGTTGAGGGGGATGCACTACCCGCGCAGCGCGCGTATGGCCGACGACGAAATATCTGCCCGAAACCGCTGCTCGGGAATCTCCGCGAAAAGATCGGCATAGCGCCGCGGCACGGCGATATCCCTTAGCCCGCGCACCCGCCCCGCTGCGTCGATCCGCACCGCCACCAGAAAGCTCGCCCCGGAACCGGCGATCTCGTCGAGCGCGATATCCATCAGCAGCTCATCGTCGCCATAATATTCCGGTGCGACCAGCCGCCCAGCCGTATCCGCGCCGATGACGAACGTCGTGTTCCGAAACACCCGCGACTTTTCAACGAAGGTGGGCGACCGCGTCAGCTCGAGCGGCGACTTCCACGCGAATTGCGTGAGCCGATGCCGGACCGTCTCGCTCGACAGTGCCGGCTTGTCGACATTGACGACGGAGATCTCGAACGCCGCTTGCTGTTGCCGAAGCTCCCCGGCGATCCGCGCCAGCGCCACGTGCCCCTCATGCAGTGGATTGAATGAACCCGGCAGCAGCACGAAGGGTGACGGTGCCGACAGCATCATCTGGCCATCGGGCTGCACAGTGACGCGCTCGAGCTCACCCGCCACCAGTCTGTCGACGGCATCGACACTCGCGACGGCCGTCTCCGCGAACTGCTCGTCGGCATCGAGGAGGCTGCGTGGCGTCGGTGCGAGAACCCCGCATGCCCGCGCGAGCCACAGGATGATCGCGCGCGCAACGAGATCTTCCTCGGCGGCCCGGTCACGCCGCCCCTTCGCCAGCACGCCCATGCAATGCGTGACGCCCGCGGCGCTGGCGGTTGCGATATGAAACCGATGCTCGCCCTTGCGCGGCCGATCGCTTACGAGCGCCGCCGTCGCGCCGAGTCCGACGAGTCCGGTCCCCGCCGGCGCCAGCTTCTCCGCGCGCGCCCGCACGGTCCGCGCCATCGAGACCGCGGTCTCCGCGCTGCACGCCTGTGCCGGCGCAACGCCGAGGAAGTTCGCGAGCGCCTGCGCCTCGTACGGAACCCGCGCCTCGATCAGCAGCCGCGAGCCGCCGGGAACGCGCAGCAACTCGCCGATCGCCCCACTGCCGCCGCCCGTGATCGCGAGCGCGGCCTTATGGCCGGACGCGTGCAGCGCGGAGACCAGTTGATGCCACGCGGCGTCCGAGAGGCTCATGATGCGTGTTGTCCGAAGCTGATGCCTTGTGTCGAGGAGCGTGCGAGGCGGCTCGGGTCGAGTCAACCGAACGCACGGGCGCGCTGGGGTGTCTACAAATCCTGTTCGCAACTGCGAAAAGTGTCTACAAATGCTGCATCTGCGAACGGTCTTGTGTCCAGAAATGCTGCGCCTGCGAAGGCCAATGTGAGCACAAATCGGAGGCCCGCGCCCCCGTTGTGACTACATTTTCCGCCCTACTCGCGCACCCGCCGCAGCAGCACCCGCACCGCGCCCTCGTTCCCCGGATGCGGGTGCGCCGCCGCCAGGACGAGCGGACGCAGCTCGGGCAGGTTGAGCCACAACGGCAGCTCCCGGCGCAGCACGCCCACGCCCTCCGGGCCACCGCGACCCGTGATCACCTCGACGCAGCGGATGCGCTCGGCGTGGGCGACCCGCAGGAAGTGCGACAGCGCCAGGAACGCGCGCTGCGCGGTGTGGCCGTGCAGGTCGAGGCGCCGGCTGGCCGGGAGGCGGCCGGTGCGGAAGCGGTGCCAAGT
>JBAWFF010000489.1:0-5188 GCA_049591635.1 Acetobacteraceae bacterium | reverse complement strand
GGATCGCGCAGCGCGGCGTCGCGCCGGGCCGGGCACCAGAAATGAAAACTGCCGGCGCGCGCCTGCACCGCCATCGCGACATTGTCGAGGGCGGTGAAGTCGAGGAACACGCTGGTCACCTGAAACGAGCGGATCAGCCCGCGCGCGGCGCGCCGATGCGGCGGCTCGGCGGTTACGTCGGCGCCGGCGAACCGGACCGTGCCGTGATCCGGCGCGAGTTCGCCGGCGAGCTGGGCGACCAAGGTGGTCTTGCCGGCGCCGTTGGGGCCGATGATGGCGTGCAACTCGCCAGGATCGAGCGTGATGGAGACGGAATCGGTCGCCAGCAAGCCGCCGAAGCGTTTGCGAAGGTCGCGCGTTTCCAGCAATCGGTCAGGCACGCGCCGGCCTCCTGGCGATCAGGCCACGCATCAGGCCAGGGCGCGCAAGCAGGACCACGGCCACGAGGATCGGGCCGAGGATGATTTGCCAGTGCTCGGTCAGCCCGGACAGCACGTTCTCCAGCACCAGGTAGATCGCCGCGCCGATGACCGGGCCGATCAGGGTGCCGCGCCCGCCCAGGATCACCATCATCATGATCTCGCCCGAGCGGGTCCAGTGCATGATGGCGGGCGACAGGAACTCCGTCTGGTTGGCGAGCAGCGCGCCGGCTATCCCGCACATCGCGCCTGAGATCACGAAGGCGAGGAGGCGGTAGCGGAACACCGGGAAGCCCAGCGCCTCCATCCGCCGCTCGTTCGATTTCGCGGCACGGATGACCATGCCGAAGCGGGAGTCGACGAGACGGTTGCCAAGCAGCAGCGCCGCGATGAGAAACGCGAGCGCGAAATAGTAAAGCATCACCGGGTTGTCGAGGTCGATCAGGCGGCCGAAATCGCTGTGCGTCGGGATGGCGAGCCCGTTGTCGCCGCCGAACTGGCTGAGGCTTTCGCAGAAGAAGTAGATCATCTGCGCGAAGGCGAGCGTGATCATGATGAAGGTGGCGCCTGACGTCCGCAGCGAGACCACCCCGATCACCAGCGCCACGACCGCGGAGGCGCCGGCGGCGAGGCCGAACTGGGCGAGGCCGTTGGTGAGGCCGAAGGTGACCGAGATGCCGACCGCGTACGAGCCGATGCCGAGGAAGGCGGCGTGGCCGAAACTGATCATGCCGCCATAGCCGAGGATGATGTCGAGCGAGAGCGCGGCAATCGCGAAGATCACCACGCGGGTGGCGAGATCGACGTAGAAGCCCTGGTTCAGCGCACCGGCCGCCAGCGGCACCAGCGCGAGGACGACGAGCGTGGCGAGCGTGACGGCACGGCGGCGCGCGGTCATCGCGTGCGCGGCGGAAACAGCCCGCGCGGCCGGAAGAACAGGATGGCCGCCATCAGCGCATAGATCAGCAGCGAGGCGAGCGCCGGCCCGGCGCTGTCGGCGGCACTGCGCGAGACGGCGAGCGCGAGCAGCGGGCGCAGGAAGGCGCGCCCGACGGCGTCGGCGATGCCCACCATGAGTGCGGCGATGAAGCTGCCGCGGATCGAGCCGATGCCGCCGATGACGATGACGACGAAGGCCAGGATCAGGAAGTCGTCGCCCATGCCGGACTCGACAGTGAAGATCGGTCCCGCCATCGCCCCCGACAGCGCGGCGAGGCCGGCGCCGAGGCCGAAGATGAGTGTGTAGAGCAGGCCGATGTTGATGCCGAGCGCGCCGATCATGGTGCGGTTCGAGGCGCCGGCGCGGATCAGCGCGCCGATGCGCGTGTGGCCGACGAGCAGATCGAGGAACAGCGCGACCGCCAGCCCGACGCCGATGATCGCGAGGCGGTAGACCGGATAGGGGATGCCAGGCAGGAGTTCGACTTGTCCGGCGAGGAACGGCGGCACCGCCGCGTAGAGCGCGGTCGCGCCCCAGATCATGCGCACCGCCTCGTTGAAGAACAGGATCAGCCCGAACGTCGCCAGCACCTGATCGAGATGGTCGCGGTCATACAGCGCACGGAAGATGCCGACCTCCAGGACGATCCCGACCACGATGGTCGCCCCGATCGCGAGCGCAAGGGCGGCGAGTACCGAATGCCACGCGGCGTAGCTCGAAGCGGCCACGTAGGCGCCGATCATGTAGAGCGAGCCGTGCGCGAGGTTGATGAGGTTCATGATCCCGAAGATCAGCGTGAGCCCGGCGGCCATGAGGAAGAGCGTCATGCCGAACTGGACGCCGTTCAGGAGCTGTTCGAGGAGGAGGGAGGCGTCCATTTAGGGACCCCTCCCCCCAACCCCCTCCCGCAAGGGGAGGGGGAGTAGAAGGCGGTGACTGCGCGCTTCCGCCACCGCCTACTTCATCGGCTTCATGTGACACTCTTGGTAATAGGCATCCTTGTGGTCGGTGAAGACGGTGCTGGCGATATCGCGGGTGTATTTGCCGTCGGCTCCCTTGGCGATGCGCAGCAGGTAGAAATCCTCGATCGGGAAGTGGTTGGTGTTGTAGGTGAAGTGACCGCGCACGGAGGGGTAGGCCGCCTGCTCCATGCGCGCGATCATCGCCTTCTTATCGGCGAGGTCGCCGTGGACGGCGCGTACCGCGTCGTCGATCATGTTGATCGCATCGAAGGACTGCGCGGCGTAGTACGAGGGGACGTAGTGGTATTTCGCCTCGAACGCCGTCACGAACTGCTTGTTGCGCGCGTTGTCGAGATCGGGCGCCCAGAACCCGGCCTCGTAATTGCCGGCGGCGGCATCGCCTAGCGCCGGCAAGGTCGTCTCATCGACCGAGAACGCCGAATACAGCGGGATCGTCTCGCGCAGGCCTGATTGGGCGTATTGCTTGACGAACTGGATCCCCATGCCGCCCGGCAGGAACACGAACACCGCTTTCGGCTTGGCCGCCCTGATCTCGCTGATTTCCACCTGGTAGTCGGCTTGTCCGGGCTTGGTGTACAGCTCGGCGGTGACGTGGCCTTTGAAGTACCGCCGGAAGCCGTTCATCATGTCCTTGCCGGCGGCATAGTTGGGCGCGATCATGTAGACGTCATTAATGCCCTTGTCGTTCATGTACTTGCCCATCGTCTCCGGCGTCTCGTCATTCTGCCAGGATGCCGAGAAATAGTTGGGCGCGCACATCGCGCCGGCCAGTTCGTGCGGACCGGCGTTGGCGCCGATCATGATGACCCCGGACTTGATCGCCGGCGCGTAGGAGGCGAGCAGGACGTTGCTCCAGATGTAGCCGGTGAGGAAATCGACCTTGTCGCGCTTCAGCATCTCCTCGGTCACCTGGCGCCCGACATCGGGGCGAAACTGGTCGTCGCCATAGACGATCGACGCCGGGATGCCGCCGATCTTGCCGCCGAGCATGTCCATCGCGAGGTCGGCCGCGTCCTTCATGTGCTTGCCGATGATGCCGGATGGGCCGGACAGCGTGGTGACGAAGCCGATCTCGACGTGATCGGCGGCGGCGTGTCCGGACGCCGGCATCAATCCGAGGGCGGCGGCTCCCGCCACGACGAGCCCGACCAGCCTGTTCACGTGCGCCTCCCGGATTTTCACGGCATCATAGGGGCCGCTCGGGGCAACACAAGGAAACGTGAGACATGGCGAGGATCGTCGCGATCGAGACGTGGCTGACGCGCACGCCGTTCGACATGGGGGCCAAGCCCGTCACCTTCGGCGGCATCGGCTGGCAGGCGATGAACACGCTATGGCTGCGCGTCGCCACCGATGACGGGCGCGAGGGCTGGGGCGAGGGGTTCGGACATGCCGGCGTCGCGGCGACGCGGGCGGTGATCGATACCCAGCTGGCGCCGGCGGTGCTGGGGCAGGATGCGCGCGACATCGCCGGGCTGCGGCGGCGGATGAGCCAGGGCTTCCATCTGTTCGGCGGGAATGGGGCGCATGTGTACGCTCTGTCGGCGCTTGACATCGCGTTGTGGGACCTTGCCGGCAAGGCGGCCGGTCTGCCGCTGTGGCGGCTGTGGGGCGGGGCGCCGACCGAGGGCCTGACATCGTACGCCAGCCTGCTGCGCTATGGCGCGCCCGATCTGGTCGCCGCCGCCGCCGAGCGCGCGATGGCGCGCGGGCACCACGACATCAAGCTGCACGAGATCGAGTTGCCGATGATCCGCGCGGCACGCCAGGCGGTCGGAGCGGAGACCCGCCTGATGGTGGATACGAATTGTCCCTGGAACGTGGCCGACGCAACGAGGATGGCCCGCGCGGTGCGCGAGCTGGAGCTGACGTGGCTCGAGGAGCCGGTGTGGCCGCCCGAGGATTACGCCGGGCTCGCCCGCGTGCGCGCCGAGGGCGTTCCGATCGCCGCCGGGGAGAACGCCGGCGGATTGTTCGCCTTCAAGGGACTGTTCGAGGCCGGCGCGCTCGACATCGCGCAGCCGAGCGTGACCAAGATCGGCGGCCCTTCGGCCTCGCTCGAAATCGCCGCGCTGGCGCGTGCGTTCGGGGTACGCCTGGTGCCGCACAACGCGACGTTCGGGATGGGCTATCTCGCCTCGCTTCACATCAACGCCGTCGTCGCGCCGGACGCGCCGTTCGAGCACATCTTCGTCGATCTGGAGGACAGCCCGCTGGGCGAGTGGCTGCGTCCCGTGCAGGGCCGCGCGCGGGTGCCGGACGGGCCTGGATTGGGGTGCGATCCCGATCCGGCGGTGCTGCGGAAATACGCGGTCGGGGAGCCGGCGTTGCACCGAGCCTGACGAACGGGCAAGACGGCGCCATGCCGCATCCCACCTCCATGACCGGCTTCGCCCGCAGCGAGGGGACGCACGACGCAAGGGCTTGGGTATGGGAGCTGCGCAGCGTCAACGGGCGCGGACTCGATTTGCGGTTTCGCTTGCCGCCCGGTCTTGACGGACTGGAGCCGGTGCTGCGCGAGGCGGCGGGCAAGGTGCTCAAGCGCGGCAACGTCACCGCCGGGCTGACCTTGAAGCGCGAGGAGGCCGGGCGACTGGCGCCCGACCCGGCGGCGCTCGAACAAGCGCTACGATTGGCATTGGAGTTGCGGACACGCATTCCTGAGTGTCCGCCGATCCGTGCCGAGGCGCTGCTCGCGCTGCCGGGCGTGCTGCGCCAGGCGGACGCCGAGCCGGCCGAGGCGCCGCTCGCGGTACTGCGCGCTGGGTTCGAAGCGGCGTTGGCGGAGCTGCTGGCGGCGCGGCGCGAGGAGGGCGCGCGGATCGGCGCGATGCTGGGAACACTGC
>JBAWFF010000488.1:0-13923 GCA_049591635.1 Acetobacteraceae bacterium | reverse complement strand
CACGGCAAGGAGCCGCCGGCGCCGACCGGTCATCCCGGCCTGCTGATGGCAGCACCCCGTACCGCCGATCCGGCGATCGTCGGGCGTGCCATCGAGGAGATCGCCGCCGCCTCGCGCGGCGGCCAGGTGCGCCTCGCCCTGACCCTGCTGTCCCGGTTGGTGCCGGAGTTCGAGCATAACGCCGAAGGAACCGTCCCGATGGTGATCCGCACATGACCGATGCCGCGCCCATCCCGTTCATCGACCTCAAGGGCCAGCAGGCGCGCATCGCCGTGGAGCTGCGGCGGCGGATCGACGGCGTGCTGGCACATTGCCAATTCATCCTCGGCCCCGAGGTCGCAGAACTGGAGGCCAAGCTCGCGGCGTTCTGCGGGGCGCGCCACTGCGTCGGCGTCAGCTCCGGTACGGACGCCATCCAGATCGCGCTGATGGCCGAGGGCATCGGGCCGGGCGATGCCGTGTTCCTGCCGGCATTCACCTACACGGCGACCGCCGAGGTGCCGCTCGTGCTCGGCGCGACGCCCGTGTTCGTCGACGTCGATCCGCGCAGCTTCCAGATCGACCCCGCCCATCTCGAACACCGCATCGCCGACATCCGCGGTGCCGGCCGGCTGCGCCCGCGCGCGCTGATCGGCGTCGACCTATTCGGGCAGCCCGCCGACTGGCCGGCCCTCACCCGCATCGCCGAACGCGAGGCCCTGTTCACGCTAGACGACCTCGCGCAAAGCTTCGGCTGCACGCAGAACGGCCGTCCCCTCGGAGCCGCCGCGCACGCCACGGCGACCAGCTTCTTCCCCTCCAAGCCACTCGGCGGGTACGGCGATGCCGGCGCGCTGTTCACCGAGGACGACGATCGCGCCACGCTCTATCGCAGCCTGCGCACGCACGGCGAGGGCACGACCCGCTACGAGGTGCTGCGGACCGGCATGAACGGCCGCCTCGATTCCTTGCAGGCGGCGATCCTGCTGGCGAAGATGACCGTGTTCGAGGAGGAGTTGGTCAGGCGCGAGGAGGTCGCGCGTTTCTACGATCGCCATCTCGGCGGCGCGGTGCTGACGCCGGCGCGCGTGCCCGACAGCGTGGCCGCCTGGGCCATCTACAGCGTCCTGCTGCCCGACGCCGCGACCCGCGAACGGGTTCAGGCGAAGCTGCGCGCCCGCGGCATCCCGACCGTGATCTACTACCCACGCCCGCTACATCGTCAGCCGGCCTATCGGGATCATCACGACGGCGCCCCACTGCCGGTCTCGGAGAACCTGTCGGAGCGCATCCTGGCCTTGCCGATCCATGCCGATCTGACAGAGGCGGCACTGGCGCATATCTGCGACGGCGTGCTGTCGGCCGTGGGGAATGGGTAGGAGGTGTTTGGTGACCTGTCCGCGGACCCCTCCCCCTAACCCCCTCCCGCAAGGGGAGCGACTGTCTTGATCGTCAAGCCTGATCTGACGGTTTTAGGGTTTCGCGGAGGCCGTGGGCGGGCTGCCGATCAGTTCGAGGGTCAGGCATGCTTGGCCTCATCCCACGTCTCGCCTGTGCGCAGCACGGCGTTGAGGATCACGAGCAGTCTTCGCGCCACCGCCACCAAGGCGACGAGCTTGGGTTTTCCCTTGGCGATCAGGCGCGCATAGAAGCGACGCAGCACTGGATTGTGCCGCGAGGCGACCAGGGCGGCCATGTACAGCGCCGTGCGCACGCTGCTCCGGCCGCCGCCGATGAAGCTCGCGCCGCGCCACCGCCCCGATTGGCGGGTCCAGGGCGCCAGACCGCACAGCGCCGCGATCCGGCGGCGATCGAGCGTGCCCAACTCGGGCAACTCGGCCAGCAGCGTGCGCGAGGCCACCGGCCCGACGCCCGGGACGCTGCGCAGCAACTCCTCCTTCTCACGCCAAGCGGGCGAGCCACGTACCGCTTCGTCGATCTCGTCATCGACGTCGGCCAGTTCGCGCTCCAGCGCCTTGATCAGGCGCTGACAACTCTTGGCCGTCTTGCGACTGGCCGCACGCCTCTCGCGGGCACGCTCGGCGGTGAGCATCCGCACGATCTGCCGCCGCCGCGCGACCAGGTCGGCCAGCTGCCGGGTCTGCTCGTCGGCCAGCGGGCGCACCTCCGGCCGCGTGGCCTCGGCGAAGCGGGCGATCACCCAGGCGTCGATCGGATCGGTCTTGGCGCGTTTGCCCAACGCCACCGCGAACGCCCGTACCCGCGCCGGGTTGACCACCACCACCGGCAGCTTGGCCACCGCAAGCCCGGCCGCCACCACCGTCTCGAACCCGCCGGTCGCCTCGATCGCCACGATCCGCGGCCGATGCACCCGCAGCCGGCGCACCAACGCATCGATGCCATCGGCGTTGCGGCCCACTTGCAACACCTCGCCGCCGGGCAGGATATGCACGTCCAGGCACGTCTTCGACACGTCAATCCCGATAAAGCCTTCCATCTGATCCCGACCTTGCAAAACCGGGCTCGCCTCACGGCCCAAGCGACTGTCCGGGCTGGATGGAACAACGGCCGGGTACCCTCGCTCCCCCACGGGCTCGATCACCCTCGGGGGTATCGGGATCCCGCCCGTTACCGCACCGACGTTCATAGCCGATCCGATGCGTCCTGAGTTACAAGGGGGGACTAACGCGAGTCCCCCCTCCCCTTGCGGGGGGAATTATCACCTTGACTGAACGTTCCTGATATGGCATACTCTTGCCACTGACGGAGTTGGCCATGCCTCGCCCCATTGATTTGACGAACCCGATCTTCACCGACCCGGAAGCGGCGCGCGCCCATTTCGAGGCGATTCGCTGGCCGAAAGGTCCTTACTGCCCGTTCTGCGGCGGCTTCGATCGCGTGGCAGTTCTGGGCGGCAAGTCGATGGGGCCGGGATGGTATCACTGCAAGGATTGCCGGAAGAAGTTTACGGCCGCCGTCGGGACCATTTATGAGCGGTCGCACATCCCCCTGACGAAGTGGTTCCTCGCGACGCACCTTCTGTGCAGCAGCAAGAAGGGTATGAGCGCGCACCAACTGGCGCGGATGCTTGGCCTGCCATACAAGACGGCTTGGTTCATGGCACACCGTATCCGCGAAGGGATGCGAGAGATTTCCCTTACTCCGATGGGCGGCGAAGGAAAGACCGTGGAAGCCGATGAGACATTCATTGGTGGCAAGGAGCGGAACAAGCACCGCAGCGCGCGCAATGCCGAAAACATTGGCGGCGTCGGGAAGGAAGGGGTTTTCGCCTTGGTCGAGCGTGGCGGCAAGGTGCGTTCGCGCCACGTCGCATCCGTATCGGCCGAAACCCTCAAGCCCGTGCTGGTTGAACAGCTTGACCGCGCGTCGTCCCTGATGACGGATGGCGAAGGCCAGTATCGCATCCTCGGGCCGCTGTTTGCTCGGCACGAAGCCGTCAACCATAGCATCGGTGAGTATGTTCGGGGCGATGCGCACACAAATACGATTGAGGGCTATTTTTCGATCCTCAAGCGTGGTGTCACTGGCGTCTATCATCACGTCAGCGCGGCGCACTTGAAGCGCTACCTTGGCGAGTTCGACTTCCGGTACAACGAGCGGTCCGCGCTTGGCGTAGAGGACAACGAACGCGCCACCAAAGCCATTAAGGGCGTGGTTGGTAAGCGTCTGACCTACAAACAACCTCATGGCGGACAGGTCTAGCAAATCACGGTATCGGGCTTGGCGCGGTGGTCGGCGCGCTTCCGAGGCGCCCGACCCACGTCAGTTGCTTTTGCCTTTTCTGGAACCGGACTGACGCGCGGTTGCGGCGGGGTATTCGCCATGCGGCGCACTACCTCGTCGCGGCGGCGCGCGATCTCTTCTGGCGCGAAGAGGTCTCCCGGGTCGTCCATTGCCTTCCTTCCTAACATAACACCCTTGCGATGCGGGCTAGCTCACCTGCGTAGACCTCAAAACGATTTCTAGTCGGACCCGAGCGGACTGGCGAGCGAAGAAACCCTGCCGGAACCCTTTCAGCCGGCAGCAACCGCTGTGATCCAACGACAGTCCGCTTGAATTCATTTATGGCGTGTGGACTCTTGTGGGCAATCGCATTCCGAATAGTCGTGATGGATTTAATCATCGACTTATCGCCGTCCATCAGTTCGGAAAATGGCTTACCGTTTTTCAGGAAAACCTTGGCGCGTTGTTCGGTATGACCAAACGGCAACCACGCCATATACTTATCACCTTGTAGAAGAATGTCCATTAGAGCCTGACGCGATGTGGCGGTCATTCGCACCGATACGCGGCCTCTCTGGTATGTAGCTCTATTAGTTAGAATCGTTATAAATAGCTCTTCGAGAAATACCTCGAAACTCGTAACTGAGCGAAGGAATAACGCCTCGTAGACCGAGTGCAAATCACGGAGGACTATCGCATGGTTTCGATAGAGTGTTTCCATGCGCTGTCGCGTATGATCAACGCTCTTTAGGCTGTGAACGAATCTGTTCAGCGGAGCGGAGGGCATGGATCAGCATCATCGCCAGCTAAATAGCGAATCAGTGCGCGGCGGGGGCTGGCGTGCGCTGTCGATCCTCGCGTGGCTCTAAGCACTTCAGGGGGAACCTGCGCCGCCTTTGTCTTCTCTGCCTTGATCTTTTCCGCAGCCTCTAAGATGCGCCTTACGAGATTCGGGGATATGGCTTTGGCGGACTGCTTTTGAAGCGGGATATGGTTTTCTAACAACTTACCCGTGGCCGGCTTCCTTCCTTCCGGGGGAACGCGTAATTCAAACTGTAGCCCATACATGGTCGCAAACAATGCATAAAACATCGTCCTATTTCTAAACAAGCGCTCGATGTTCTCAGAGAATGTCGAATCAATGTCGTCCATGACGCTTCGGAATCTGGTTGCTACCTCCGTTTCATCAGGAAACTTCTCATCGAAGTCCCGATAGAACGCGCCGATGGTAGCATTGTCCTTCTCTAGAACCCCATCTATAATCATGAGGAGGAATTCGCTGGTCAATTCTACCTCATTCATTCTAGCAATCTGATCGGGAGTGAAAATGTGCCAATCGCGCCATCTGTTAAGCTGTTCGTATGCCAGCCCATAGGCCAGCGTCTTAAATTTGCCGAAAAACTCCGCGTTCCGAAGCTCCTGAGCATTTAGGTTAAGCCCCGTCGCGTTCATACGGGCGAATATCTGTAGTATCTCGCGGTCATCTGTGTCCGCCGGGAACACATGAACGCTAAACTGATAGTCAAGTATCTTTTGCTTATACTCGTTAGGCAATTGTGGGAACGACTTACCGCCCAATTCTTCATTGTGGGTTGCGTCTATCCGAAAGTCATCCCGAGACGGGTTGAAATCCTTCAGCAAACGCGGGTCCACATAGGATAAAACCGTCCGCAAACGCTGCTGACCGTCTACGACATCGCGCTTTGCCTCAAGCGTCCGAAGGTCCGCCGGCAGGTCGCGGAGAAAGATGATAGGCATGGATAGGCCGCGTACGATCGTGTCTATAAGAAAGGACTTCGCCCCCTTTTTCCAGACGCTTCGGCGCTGAAAATTAGGGTTCAGTTGGAGCGTTCCACTACGCTGCCATCCGACAACATCGCTCACCCGAAACTGAGTGCGAAGAATTTGATAGTCGGCCATCTTCTCCTCACCCCGACAGCACTTGAAGTCGCGCCATTGATCGTCCAAGCGCCGGGCCTGACCTTCTGAGATCATCCCCAGTAACCTTCTCGCCTGGGCGACCGCAAGACTGCATAGTCTCGCTCGTGTTCATTTTCGCGCTGCGGTTGTGTACGGTGCCTCCAATGATAGGGAGATTGACTTGTGCAGTCAAGGTGATAATTCCCCCTTGCGGGAGGGGGTTAGGGGGAGGGGTAAGCCGCCATGAGCCTGTGGTCGGACTTCCTCACCAACGACCAGCGGCTGATCCACAAATGGACGCATTTCTTCCCCGCCTACGAGCGCCATCTCTCGCGCTACGCCAATCGCCCCGTGCAGTTGATGGAGATCGGCTGCGGCGAAGGCGGTTCCCTGCAAATGTGGAAGCGATTCCTCGGCCCGTACGCGCAGATCGTCGGCCTCGACATCCGCCCCGACTGCGCCGGCTTCGAGGAGCCGCAGATCGCGGTCCGCATCGGCCATCAGGCCGACGAGGCCTTCCTCGGCCGGGTGCTGGAGGAGTTCGGCGCGCCGGATATCGTCATCGACGACGGCACGCACGTCATGGCCCACATCCTGGCTTCGTTCCGCTTCCTCTACCCACGCGTGGCGAACGACGGCGTCTATCTCGCCGAGGACCTGCACACCTGCTACTGGCCCGAATTCGGCGGCGGCCTGCGACGCGAGGGAACCTTCATCGAAGTCTGCAAGGCGTTGCTGGACGAGTTGAACGCCGACCTCAGCCGCGGCGCGGTGGCGCCGACGGGGTTCACCCGTAGCACGCTGTCGATGCACTTCTACGACAGCATGGCCGTCTTCGAGCGCGGCCGGCATCTGCCGAAGCACGCCCCGCAGATCGGCCGGGAGGGGTCAGGCTAACTCCGGCAGGTCCGGGTGCCGATCGCCCCACGGCCGCGCCCGCTCGAACGCCGCCGCGACGCGCAACAGGTCCGCGTCGCCACCAGGCCGGCCGACCAGTTGGATCGCCACCGGCATCCCGTCGCGGTCGAACCCGCAGGGCAGGCTGATCGCGGGGTTTCCCGTTAGGTTGAACGGCATCGTGTACGGGTACCACGACGCGCGGATGTTCTCGACCCTCTGGTTGTCGATCTCGATCGGGCCGAAGAAGTCCTGGTCGAGCGGCACCGCGGCGCGCGACAAGGTCGGCATGGCGACCACGTCGCAATGCTCGAACCATTCCTGCACCTGCCGATAGAGCCGCGTGCGCGCGAAGATCGCCTCGTACAAGGCGGACGCGGAGACCTCGGCGATGCGGTCCAGCTGACGCACGAAGGTCGGACACATGATGGCGCGATGCTGCTTCAGATGATGCCCGAACTGCGCCATCCGATAGGCGCCGTTGTTCACGAACCACACCGATTCGGGGTTCTCGAACGGTATCGTCAACTCGGTCAGCGTCGCGCCCAGCTCGGTGAAGGCCGCCAGCGCCGCCTCGCACCCCGTCAGCACGTCGGCGGCGACGGCAATGTTGCCGAGCCGCGCGCGCCAGGCGATCCGAACCCCGCGCAGATCGCCCTCGACGCGAGCGGCATCCGCGAAGTCAGGTTGCGCGCGCCCGGTCGTAAGCGGGTCGCGAGGATCCGGTCCGGCCATCGCATCCAGCATCAGCGCGGTGTCGCCCACCGTGCGGGTCATCGGGGTGATGTAGGAGATGTTGCCGAACCCGTCCTGGGCGTATTCCTGCGGCACCACGCCAAGCCCCTGCTTGAAGCCGGGCACGCCATTGCAAGCTGCGGGAATCCGTGTGGAACCGCCGCCGTCGGTGGCGACCGCGAGCGGCACCAACCCGGCAGCCACCGCGACGGCGGAGCCACCGCTCGATCCGCCCGCGGCGCGGTCAGCGCGCCAAGCGTTGCGGGTGCGGCCGAACAGGGGTGCCTCGGTCAGGCATTGCTGGCCGAATTCCGGTGTCGTCGTCTTGCCCACGACGATCGCCCCGGCCCGCTTCAGGCGCGCCACGGCCACCGCATCGTGATCGGGGATGTTGTCCTTGAAGATCAGCGAGCCGAACGTGGTACGGATCCCCGACGTCGGCACGAGATCCTTCACCGCGAGCGGAATTCCGTGCAACGGCCCAAGCACCTCCCCGCGCATCACCGCCGCCTCGGCCGCTTTCGCGCCGTCCGTCGCCACCTCCTCGGCGACGGTGATGAAGGCGTTCAGCACCGGCTGGGAGCGGGCGATCCGGTCGAGCGCCGCCCGCATGACCTCCACCGGCGAGACCGCGCGGGCACGAATCATCGCCGCGAGGTCGGCGGCCGGGATGTATGCGAGATCCGACGTATTCATGACACGATGATAGACGATCAGGTTGTGGTTGGAAGCGCCCACTCGCTCCGGTATAATGACGCTTGCGCCGCAATTCGGATCGGACCCCCCGCCTCGATGTCCACCTACCTCGTGACTGGCGGCTGCGGCTTTATCGGCTCGCATTTGGCCGACGCGCTGCTGGCGCGGGGGTCCGGGGTGCGCATCCTCGACGATCTCTCCACCGGCAAGCGCGCCAACAAGCCCGCCGCCGCCGAACTGATCCAGGGAAGTGTCGTCGATGCGAAAGCCGTGGCCGAGGCCATGGAAGGGGTCGCCGGTTGCTTTCATCTCGCCGCAATCGCCTCCGTGGAACGCGGCAATCGGGACTGGCTGGGTACCCACGCCGTCAACCTGACCGGCACGGTCACGGTGCTGGACGCCGCGCGCGCGGCGGGGGTTTCCGTGGTGTACGCCTCCTCGGCGGCGGTTTACGGCGACAACCCGGCATTGCCGCTGGCCGAGGATGCCGCGACCCGGCCGCTCTCGGCCTATGGCGCGGACAAGCTCGGCTGCGAATTGCACGCCCGGGTGGCGGGCCTCGTCCACGGCGTGCCTAGCACCGGCTTGCGGTTCTTCAACGTCTATGGCCCGCGGCAGGATCCCCTGTCGCCGTATTCGGGCGTGATCTCGATCTTCTGCGAGCGGCTACGCGTCGGGGAGGCGGCGATCGTGTTCGGCGACGGAAGCCAGACACGGGATTTCGTGTTCGTCACCGACGTCGTCCGCGCGCTGCTCGCCGCGATGCGCGAGGCGTCGCGTCAGGCCCGCGTATTTAACGTCTGCACGGGTCGGGCGACCAGCCTGCTCGACCTCGTCGCCGCCATCGCTGGCACGCTCGGCGTCGACCCGGCGATCACCTTCGGCCCGGCCCGGCCCGGCGACGTGCGGACTTCCCTCGGCGACCCGACCGCCGCCCGCATGGCGCTCGGCTTCGACGCCCGGACCCGCCTTCAGGAGGGGCTCGCGAGCACCCTCGATCTCGTCAGCCCATCGTATCGATCGCCTCCGGCGTGATCTCGATGGTGATCCGCGTCTCGCCCGGCTGGCGGTACGGGTATGCCTTTCCGAGGTATTTCTGCGACAGCGCATCGATGTGCGCGTCCGCGCCGTCCTCGGTCGCCCGCGCGACCGTGCCGCGCACCTGGACGTAGCGATAGGCGTTGTCCGGGTCCATGATGGCAACCGCCACCTTGGCGCCCGGTCGCATGGTACGCGCCTTGGTCCGGCCCTTGGCGGTGTTCACCCGGACCTTGCCGTTGGTGTAGTCAAACCACACCGGCGTCACCTGCGGCGAGCCGTCGGCCAGCACGGTCGCGACGTTGGCGAACGCCTTCTTGCTCATCAGGTCGTGATATTTCGCGGGGATGTCGGTCATGGAGGGCTCCTGTTACGGCCGTCCAAACATAGGGGAGACGCGGCGATGAGCAACGGCAAGCGAGGCCTTTCCCGCAACACCGCCGGCTACGGCGATCCCGATTTCGCGCTCTATCTCCGCCGCTCCTTCGCCAAGTCGATGGGCTACTCCCAGGCGATGCTCGACCGCCCGGTGATCGGCATCGTCGATACCGGCTCGGGCTACAACAATTGCCACCGCACGGTGCCGGAACTGATCGAAGCGGTGAAGCGGGGCGTGCTGGCCGCCGGCGGCCTGCCGCTCGCCTTCCCCACGATCTCGCTGTGCGAGCCGTCGCTGTTCCCGACCTCCATGCACTACCGCAACCTCGCCGCGCTCGACACCGAGGCGATGCTGACCGCGCAGCCGATGGACGCGGCGGTGCTGGTGGGCGGCTGCGACAAGACCGTGCCCGCCCAGCTCATGGCCGCTGCCTCGGCCGACGTCCCCTGCGTGCAGCTCGTCACCGGCCCGATGCTGGCGACGCCCTATCAGGGCGAGCGGCTGTCCGCCTGCACTGACTGCCGGCGCTACTGGGCGATGTACCGCGCCGGCAAGGTCTCCGAGGCGCGGATCGGCGAGATCGAGGGGAGGCTCGCCACCACCGCCGGCACCTGCGGCGTCATGGGCACCGCCAGCACGATGGCCTGCGTCGCCGCCGCCCTCGGCATGATGCCGGCCGAACACGCCGCGACCCCCGCTGTCCACGCCGAGCGTCTGCGCGCCGCCGAGGAGGCGGGCACGCTGGCAATGGCACTCGTCGGTAAGCCCGTTCGCCCGTCGGAGATCATCACCGAGGCGTCCGTCGAGAACGCGCTCCGCGTCCTGCTGGCCCTCGGCGGTTCCACCAACGCCTTGATCCACCTCACCGCGATCGCCGGCAGGCGCGGCATCCGCGTCGACCTCGACCGGGTGAACGCGCTGTCGGACACGACGCCGGTGCTGGTCGACCTGAAGCCCACCGGCGAGGGCTACATGGAGGATTTCCACGCCGCCGGCGGAATGCCCGCGCTTCTATGGGAGTTGCGCGATCTTCTGCGCCTTGAGGTGCGGGACGTGAGCGGCGTCGCGCTGGGCGAGCGACTGCGCGAACCCGCCTTCGTCGACCGCCGCTACATCCGCTCCCGCGCGGAGCCGGTGTCCCCGGTCGGCGGCCTGGTCGCGCTGTTCGGCTCGCTCGCCCCGCGCGGCGCCATCGTCAAGCGCAGTGCCGCGACGCCCTCGCTATTCGAGGTCGAGGCGCGGGCCGTGGTGTTCGACGGGCTGGAGGACCTGGCGGCGCGCATCGACGACCCGGCGCTCGACGTTACGGAACGCGACGCCCTGGTGCTGAAGAACGCCGGCCCGCTGACGCCGGCGGGAATGCCGGAAGCGGGATACTTGCCGATTCCGAAGAAACTCGCGACCGCCGGCGTGAAGGACATGGTGCGCATGAGCGACTGCCGCATGTCTGGAACGGCGTTCGGCACGATCGTCCTGCACATCACCCCCGAGGCCGGGGCCGGAGGACCGCTCGCCTTGGTCGAGACGGGAGACATCATCCGGATGTCGGTGCGCGAGCGGAAGCTGGAGCTGCTCGTGGATGACGCCGAACTCGCCCGCCGCCGCGCCTCCTGGCGCCCACCCGCCGTCCCCGCGCGCGGCTGGGACCGCATCATTGCCGAGCAGGTGTTGCAGGCCGACGAGGGATGCGACCTCGCAGTGCTACGGTGAGCGGGACACCCGGCGATCATGCTGCCCGCTGGCGCCCGAGCGCCCGGAGCGCGGCCTTTGGTTCGCGGGCAATGATGGTCATGAGTGCCCGCGCGCTCGGGTCCATGGTCGTCCGCCCCTGCTCCCAGTTCTGTAGCGTGGCGACAGGCACATGGATGGCCTCCGCAAACCGCCGCTGTGACATGCCGAGCCGGCGGCGGATGACAGCCGGCGAGATGATATCCTCATCTCGAACGTCCTCATCCGGGTCGTAGCCTTCCTCGAGCATGTGCCGCCGGATATCTTCCTCTGTCGTGGCGTCGACCTTGACGAGATCGACGTCCGGCTTGCCCGCCATGATCCCCGATAGCGTTATTCTCGGCCTTGCCACGTCCTGAGGTCCTTTCCACTCGCCTTCCACGCACTGATGATCCAGCGAACCGCCGCACGCTCGGTGTAGATCACCACGTAAACACGGCCGTCGATTTCGCCGATGGCCCTGATTCTGGCCTCGCCATAATCCCGTCGTCGGTCGATAGCCTCGACCGTCGGCCCCGCGAACATTCGGATGGCGTAGTCGAACCCGAAGCCACGCTCCTGCCGCGTTCTCTCGTGTTTCGCAGAGTCCCAATCGAATTCCACGCTGTCATGTATGCCGGCCGCGTGTCCGCTTCAAGCGGATAGCCGCTTAGCAAATGGCGGGCCAGAGCCAGCTATTTGTTAGGATTACCGCCGCTCCGCGAGCATCCGCAGCAGCTTCACCAGTCGCGCATCGCGCTCCGCCGCCAGTTCGGCGATCGAGCGCCCGCTGGCATGGTCGTCCACGCCCTCGATGATCTGCCGGCATACCTCGTCGGTGAGCTTCGGGGTCTCCATCGACTCCCACCAACCCTCGAACACCGGGCGGAATTGCTCGAGCATGTGCGTCATGCCGCCCTCGCCGCCGCCGAGGTGGAAGGTCATGTGGGGGCCCATGAGCGCCCAGCGGAGACCGGGTCCGGCGGTGATCGCCGTGTCGACGTCCGCCACGCTCGCGAGGCCGGAGACCACCGCGCTCACCGCCTCTCGGTACAGTGCCGCCTGGAGGCGGTTGGCGAGATGGCCCGGCGCCTCCTTGCGGATGTGGATCGGGCGCTTGCCGATGGCGGCGTAGAACGCGAGGCACCATGCGATCGTCTCCGGCGCTGTGTCGCGCCCGCCGACCACTTCGACCAGCGGGATCAGGTGCGGCGGGTTGAACGGATGCCCGATCGCCATGCGCGGGGCCATGCGGAAGCCGCGCTGGAGCTCACTCATGGTGATGCCGGACGAACTGGAGGCGAGGATGGCGTCCTCGGGCAAGGCTTGTTCGATCGCGCCATAGAGATCGCGCTTGATCGCCAGCCGCTCCGGCGCGTTCTCCTGGACGAAGTGCGCTCCGCGCACCGCCTCGGCGGGATCAGTGCCGAAGGTCCATGCGTCAGGGTCGGCGCGTTCATCCAGGCCAAGCTGCGTCAGGGTCGGCCACGCATTGCCGATAAACCGCCGCGCGAAATCCGCCGCCGCCGGGTTGGGATCATACAACGCGACCCGCTTTCCTCGCGCCAGGAACCAGGCGGCCCAACTCGCCCCGATCGTCCCGGCCCCGAGCACGGCGATGCGGTCGGGCGGCACGCTCACCACACCGTCTCCACGCCATAGCCAGAGAACAAGCCGTCATTGGTGATGATCGGTATGCCGAGTCGCTTGGATTGCGCGACCAGCATTCGGTCCATTGGATCCTTGTGGATCGCGGGCAGGCTGTTGGCCTGCTCGGCGTCGTCCCAGGTTAACGGCACCGGCTCGAAGCCTTGCCTCAGCAATCGATCGGAAAGTCCGCCGATGCCCCAATTCCGGGGAAGCTTGCCGATGCTGGCCTTTCGCGTGATTTCCCAGACCGTGACTGCCGAGACCCCGACCGTGCCCTGTCGCATGAGTTCATTGGCGATCTCGCTCATGACTCGCGACGGGTCTGGTTCGCTCAAGAAGACAATGACGGCGCAAGCGTCGGCAAGATGGCTGACCTTCACGGCCAGCCCTCCGCCGCCATCTCCGCATCGGTCATGGGGGCGAATACAGCCGGGTCGAACTGGAAGTCACGCCACTCCGGAAGGCGGCGCAGCTCACCCGGTTCCCGCCGGATCGGCGGCGCGACCGCCGTCAGCCGGGCGACCTGATGGCCGTTACGGGCGATGATCACCTCCTCGCCTTGTTCCACCAATGCGAGCAGGGCCGATAGCTGTGACTTGGTTTCATGGACATTGACGATTTTCATTGTCCGAACCTCGAATGGCCTAGCTAGAGCTAGACCACATCAGCGCGATGTCAAGCGCGAGGATGTCTTAGTCAAACGCTACCAAAATAACTAACTTCTCATTCACGTCGTGACTTGCCCGCGGGACGAACAGCGCGCTTAGTGTCCCGACGTTCACCTGCGTCCAAGCATTTGCTGCCGTTTCGTGCTGGGTCGTCTCATTACCCCGAGGAGAGCACACGTCCATGCGCCCCGTCCTGCTCGCCGGCACCTCGCTGCTGGCCCTGGCCCTTTCCGTCGCCACCGCCTCGGCGGGGCCGACGACCACCGGCACTCCCGGCTTCTACACCTTCACCGTGGATGTCACCGGCCTCTGGGAAGTCGTCGCCACCGGGGCGCAGGGCGGCGCCAGCGGCGAAACTCTCGGCCCGGCGGGCGGGCTTGGCGCCCAGGTCACCGGCATCTTCTCGTTCACCGCTGGCGAGGTGCTGAGCTACGCCGTCGGCGGCATGGGCGCTGCCGGCGTGACCGACCCGAGTAGCACCGGCAGCGCCGGCGGCGGCGGCGGCGGCAGCTTCGTGCTCGGGCCGGGGAACACGCCCCTGGCGATCGC
>JBAWFF010000487.1:0-4408 GCA_049591635.1 Acetobacteraceae bacterium | reverse complement strand
GGATCGCGGTGAGCCCTGGGGCCCATGCGTCGCCGCGCGCCCAGCCGTCGCTATCCATCGCCCGGCGCACATGCGCGGCGATCGGCGTCGCGAGCCATCGGTCGGGCGCGTGCGCGAAGCCGGGATAGACCGGCAGACGGGCCACGAGCAGCTTGCCCATCGCGGCGCTGCGCTCGGCCAGCGTCTCGATTTCGGGCCACGGCGCCTCGGGGTTCACATGATCGGGCGTCACCGGCGAAACGCCACCCCAATCGTCGATGCCCGCGCCGATCAGTCGCTCGTAGACCCCGGGCGAGAGGTTGGGCGGCGCCTGCACGTGCACATCGGACGGCAGCAGGAGGCGGGCAACCGCGATCGACCACAGCAGATCGTCGAGGTCGGGTTCGGGCGCGTTCGCCTGCTTGGTGTCCGGCTTGGCACGGAAGTTCTGGACGATGACTTCCTGGATGTGGCCGTGTGTCGCGTGCAGGGCGGCGATCGCACGCAACGCCTCGATCCGCTCCGCGCGTGTCTCGCCAATGCCGATCAGGATGCCGGTGGTGAACGGAACGGCCAACTCGCCGGCCAGCCGGATCGTCTCCAGCCGCCGCTCGGGAAGCTTGTCCGGCGAGCCGAAATGCACGCCGCCCGGTTCGCACAGGCGCCGGCTGGTGCTTTCAAGCATCACACCCTGGCTGGCGGACACGTCGCGCAACGCGGCGATTTCCTCGCGCGTCATCACGCCGGGATTGGCGTGCGGCAGCAATCCCGTTTCCTTCAGAACCAGCGCGCACATGTCGCGCAGGTATTCGATCGTGCTGGCGTGGCCCGATGCGGCCAGCGCCTCGCGTGCGGCGCGGTAGCGCAACTCCGGCTTGTCGCCGAGGGTGAACAGCGCCTCCGTGCAACCGGCGGCGGCGCCTTCGCGGGCGATCGCCAGTACCTCGTCGGGTGACAGATACGCCGCGTGGCCGGCGCGCGGGCGTTCGGCGAAGGTGCAATAATGGCAGACGTCGCGGCACAGCTTGGTCAGCGGGATGAAGACCTTGCGGGAGTAGGAGATCAGCCGCCCGTGCGCGCCATCGCGCACGGCGGCGGCGCGTCCCATCAGCTCGGCCAGGGGCGCGGCCAGGAGGTCGGCGTCTTGCATCAAATGTCCTTCAGGCTTGGAGCCGCAGCGCCTCGGCGAGACGTCGCAGGTTGTCCTTTGTTGCCTCGATCGTCGGCGCCTGCGGCAGGACGATCAAGTGGGTGACGCCGATCGCCTGCAACGCGGCGGCGTCCTCGCGCATGTCGTCGGCGGAGCCTGTGAACATCTGCCGGGCCCCGTCTGGCGTGCGCTGCGCCGTCCATTGCGGGGGCTTGAACCAAAGATAGGCGACGTCGATGGCGGCGGGATCGCGACCCTCCGCTTCCACGACGGCGGCGAGGCGGTCGATGCCGACCTTCAGCCGGGCCGGCGTATCGAACGGCGCCTCGTGATTGTGCGAGGCGGGGTACCAGCCGTCGCCGAAGCGCGCGGTACGGCGCAGCGCGGCCGGGCTTTCCCCGCCGACCCAGATGGGAACGCGAGACTGCACCGGCTTGGGAACGAAGATGACGTCATCGAAGCGGACATGCTTGCCCTGAAACGATGGCGCTTCTTGCGTCCACAAAGCGCGAAAGGCGGCCAGGTACTCGTCCGTGACGGCGCCGCGACTGGTGACGGATGGCGCACCCAGCGGCGCGAACTCCTCGCGCATCCAGCCGACGCCGACACCGGCGATCAGGCGGCCGTTGGACAGGATATCGACGGTCGCCAGCATCTTCGCGCCGACGATCGCGGGGCGATACGGGACCACCAGGACCGAGGGCAGCAGCCGGATGCGCGTGGTCGCCGCGGCGAGGAAGCTCAGCGTGCCCAGCACGTCGAGGCATTCGCCGGTGTTCGCGCCGACCCATTTCCCATCGTCGGTATACGGATAGCGCGTGTCGACGTCGGTGGGCAGGATCAGCCGGTCGGGGATGCCGATGACGTCGTAGCCCAGCGCCTCGGCGGTCCGCGCGCAGGCGATCAGGTTGGCGCCCGAGGTCAGGCAGCCCCTGGTGCCGACATGGATGCCGACCTTCATCGCCCGCTCCCTCGCCATGCGGGCATCCTGTGGTATCGTCCCAGGGAACGCAAATACGCGAAGGCAAATACGCCTGGAGGACATCATGCGGATCGGATGCAGCGCGCCGACAAGCGGACCCCTGACCGCGCCCGACACCATCGCCAGGATCGCGACCGAGGCGGAGATGCTGGGCTATGACTATGTCACCGTCAGCGACCATCTGCTGATCCCGACCGACATCGGCTCTCGCTATCCCTATTCGGAAAGTGGCGCGTTCGTCTCCGGCGCGCGCGTCGATCGCCACGAGCAACTGATGACGGCGATGTTCATCGCCGCGAAAACGTCGAAGCTGCGGATCGTCACTTCGGTGATGGTGGTGCCGCATCGCCCGGCCGTGCTGACGGCGAAGCTGCTCGCGACCTTGGACGTGCTATCGAAGGGTCGGCTCACGCTCGGCATCGGCGCCGGCTGGATGCGTGAGGAGTTCGAGGCCGTGGGCACGCCCCCGTTCGAGGAGCGCGGCGCGGTGACGGACGAATACATGATGGCTTGTAAGGCGCTGTGGGAGCAGGACGAGCCGCGCTTCGACGGCAAATACGCCAAGTTCGCCAACGTGGTGTTCCAGCCGAAGCCGGTGCAGAAGCCGATCCCGATCTGGGTCGGGGGCGAGAGCAATCCGGCGCTGCGCCGCACCGCGCGCTACGCCGATGCGTGGTATCCGATCGGCACCAATCCGCAATTCCCGATGGACACGCTGACCCGCTACAAGGCGGGCGTCGCCAAGCTGCGCGGCATGGCCGAGAAGGCCAAGCGCGATCCCGCCAAGGTCGGGCTCGCCTATCGCGTCTCCTCGAATCCCGAGGCGCAGCCGAAGGGCAGCGTCGATGGCGAGCGGCGGCTGTTCACCGGCGGCGCGGCCGACTTCGTGGGCGACATCCGCGCATTGGCTGATATCGGGGTCAGTGCCTTCGACTTCGGCCTGTTCGGCCCGACACTTGCCGCGACGATCGACAACATGCGCCGTTTCCGCGACGACGTCGCCGCCAAGGTGCGCTGATGCAGCTCGGCATCACCATCGACCTGTCCGGCGCGAATCCGCGCCTCGACATGGACCGCGTGCTGGAGGCCGAGCGCCTCGGCTTCGCCGAAGTCTGGACCGGGGAGGCGTACGGGACCGACGCCGTCACCCCGGTCGCCTGGATCCTCGCGCGGACCACCCGCATCAAGGCGGGGACCGGGATCATGCAGATGCACGCCCGCACGCCGACGATGGCGGCGATGACCGCGATCTCCTTGCAGCATCTTTCGGGCGATCGCTTCCTGTGCGGCGTCGGTGTGTCCGGCCCGCAGGTCGTGGAGGGCTGGCACGGCGTGCCGTACGGCAAGGCGATGCTGCGGACCAAGGAATACATCGCGATCATGCGCCAGGTGCTGGAGCGCAAGGCGCCGCTCGAATTTCACGGCGAGCACTACGACATTCCCTATCGCGGCCCTGGCGGGACCGGCCTTGCCAAGCCGCTGCGCAGCATCGCGCACGGCCATCCCGCGTTGCCGTTCTACACCGCCTCCATCACGCCGGCCGGGCTGCGTACCGCCGGGGAGGTCGCCGATGGGGTGCTGCCGATCTTCTATTCACCGGAGCAGCCGGGGATCGTGACTGATCCGATCCTCGAGGGAATGCGCAAGGCGGGCCGCCCGGCGAACCTCGACGCCTTCGACGTGGCGCCGTTCGTGCGCGCGAAGATGGGCCCCGACGTCGCCGCCTGCCGCGACGCGATCCGCCCGGAACTCGCGCTCTATGTCGGCGGGATGGGAGCGCGGACGAAGAATTTCTACAACGATGTCGCGATCAAGCTTGGCTATGCGGGCGCGGCGAAGGCGATCCAGGACCTCTACCTCGACGGCAAGAAGGCCGAGGCGGCGGCCGCGGTGCCCGACGCGCTGGTGGACGAAATCTCGCTGGTGGGACCGGCGGAGCGGATCAGGGACCGGCTGGCCGCGTGGAAACAGGCGGGCAAGGAGCGCCATGTCGGGACGATGATCCTGAAGGGCGCGAGTGCCGAGGTGATGCGGGTGGTGGCGGAGGCAGTGCTGTAGCAGCGACGAGATCGCGCGGGCCTACGCGGCTCTGGTTGTGGAACGGGAGCGCTTCGGGGATCGAAGAGCCGCGTGCTCCGTACCGAGCGCGAAAAGCGCGTCGGAGTCGATCTCGATCACCGGATAGCCGTCCGCGTCGCATGGCTCGGGCCATTCGACGGCGGTTGCGATGTCGTTCAGCCGAACACGGGCAAATCTCGCCTCGTTCCGTAGCTCGGCGAACACGCCACTCCCGGCGA
>JBAWFF010000486.1:0-12041 GCA_049591635.1 Acetobacteraceae bacterium | reverse complement strand
GGCGGGTCCGTCTCGCCGCGCTCGCCGCGCTCGGCTTCATCGCGCTGCAATACGCGCTTGGCGTGGCGACCCTGCTGTTCGTGGTGCCGATCCCGCTTGCCGCCGCGCATCAGGCCAATGCCGTGCTGGCGCTGACGGCGGCGATCGTTCTGCTCAGCGAGTTGCGCGCGCCCGCCCGCGCCCTCATCTCCCGAGGGCCTCGTCCGCAGGAGTCCCCATGAGCGCGCTCGCCACCACCGACAAGCTCTTCTTCGAGCGCGCCGACGCCGCGCTTGAACGCGGCGCGGCCGAGCGCCTGGTCGGGCGAGCACTCGCCAACGGCGACGACGGCGAGCTGTTCCTCGAATACCGCGAAAGCGAGCAGATCGCCCTCGATGACGGACGCATCCGCAGCGCCGGCTTCGACACCACGCTGGGCTTCGGCTTGCGCGCCGTGGCCGGGGAGGCGACCGGCTATGCCCATGCCGGGGAGTTGTCGGAAGCGGCGTTGAGCCGTGCCGCCGACAGCGTCGCCGCCGTCGCCGCCGGGCATTCCGGCGTCGCCGCCGAGCCGCCGCGCGCGACCAACGCGCGGCTCTATTCGGACGCCAATCCGCTGGCCGGCGTCGGATTCTCCGCGCGCACGTCGCTCCTGTCGGAGATCGACGCCTACGCGCGCGGCAAGGATTCGCGCGTGATCCAAGTGATGGCCTCGCTCGGCGGGGAGTGGCAGGCGGTGCAGATCATCCGCGCCGACGGCGGCCGCGTCGCCGATTTGCGCCCGCTGGTGCGGCTGAACGTCTCGGTCGTCGTCGAGCAGAACGGACGGCGGGAGACCGGCAGCCACGGGCTGGGCGGGCGCGCTGGCTACGAGGGCTTCACCACGCCCGAGATCTGGCGCGCGGCGGTGGACGAGGCGCTGCGCCAGGCCTTGGTGAACCTCGACAGCCGCCCGGCGCCGGCGGGCGAGATGGAGGTCGTGCTCGGCGCCGGCTGGCCCGGCATTCTGCTGCACGAGGCGATCGGGCACGGGCTGGAGGGCGACTTCAACCGCAAGAAGACCTCGGCGTTTTCCGGCCTGCTGGGTCAGCGGATCGGCTCCCCGGGCGTGACCGTGGTCGATGACGGCACGATGGCCGACCGACGCGGCAGCCTGACGGTCGATGACGAGGGCACGCCCTCCGGGCGCACCGTGCTGATCGAGGACGGTGTGCTGGTCGGCTTCATGCAGGACCGGCTGAACGCCCGCTTGATGGATATGCGCCCGACCGGCAATGGGCGGCGCCAGTCGTACGCCCATGCGCCGATGCCGCGGATGACCAACACGGTGATGCTGGCGGGCGGGCATGCGCCCGAGGAGATGATCCGCTCGGTGAAGCGCGGGCTGTACGCGGTGAATTTCGGCGGCGGACAGGTCGATATCACGTCGGGCAAGTTCGTGTTCTCGGCAAGCGAGGCGTATCTCATCGAAGACGGTCGCGTGACCGCGCCGGTCAAGGGCGCGACGTTGATCGGCAACGGGCCGGATTCGCTGACCAAGGTCTCGATGATCGGCAACGACATGGCGCTCGACCCGGGGATCGGCACCTGCGGCAAGAACGGCCAAGGCGTGCCGGTGGGGGTGGGCCAGCCGACCCTGAAGATCGGCGGGCTGACCGTGGGCGGGACGGCCGCCTGAGCGGAGGCGGCTCCGGCTGAACCACGCGTTGGAAGCAGACAAGACGTAGAAATTCGCACACGAAACGGGATCGGTGTCGATTTTACGGAAGAATGACGTCAAAACAACGGTAAAAATCCACCAACGTGGAAGTATCGCTGCGTAGTCCGGCGGCTCAATAGCCGCCGACTATCACCGATGACAAGGTCAGGCCGCAGCAAGAGGACCCAGGAACATGTCTCTGTACAATCGCAAGCCCTCCATTCTGGTGACCAGCATTGCCGATGCCGGGAAGGTTCGGCTTGGCGGGTACGCTCCCACATTGGCCCCGACGGCGGTGGATGCTGGCAAGGTCCGGCTTGGCGGCTATGCCCCGACGCTCGCCCCTGCGACGGCGGATGCGGGAAAAGTTCGGCTGGGCGGCTATGCTCCGACATTGGCGCCGGCAACGGTGGATGCGGGCAAGGTCCGGCTCGGCGGGTACGCCCCGACGCTCGCCCCAGCGGCGGTGGACGCCGGCAAGGTGCGGCTCGGCGGCTATGCTCCGACGCTCGCCCGTACGACGACCGATGCGGGGAAGGTGCGGCTCGGCGGGTACGCTCCCAGCCTTCCGCCCTCGCCTTCCAAGTAAGATTGGCGGCCCTAACGCCCGACCGTTCCGACACTTCTCCCCAGCCCTCCGCCGCGACCGGCGAGGGCCGGGGGGAGTGCGCGGCGGCAGGGGGCGTGCCGCTCATCACGTTTCATCGCTTCATCCCCACCGCGCGTTATCCGATGCGGGCCGACCGCTCGGCCGCCGGGTCGCTGCCGACGCGGGCGTTCCGCTACTGCGAGCCGGCGACGTCCGCCTCCGCCTTCGGCTGGTATGTCTTCCCGCCCATCAGCTTCAGCGTGCAATGGGACGGAAATGACATGATCTGGACGTGGGAGGGCGCGAATGAATGGTATCCGCTGAAGGCCGCGCAATTTCCCGGCTTTCGCGACCAGTTCGATGCCGTCGCGCCCGACGAGATAAAGGAGTTTTCGCCGCCCTTCCTGGGGGCGTTGCAGGAGCCGGGGCTGTTGCAGATGTGGACCGGCCTGGTGCTGCGGACGCGCCCGGGCTACAGCGCCCTGGTGCGCGCCCCGGTCAACCTTCCGCGTAGCGGCACGTATGAGCTGTTCGAGGGGATCATCGAGACCGACCGCTGGTTCGGCCCGCTGATCACCAACATGCGGATCACCAAGACCAACGTCCCGGTCGATTTCCGCGCCGACTTCCCCTTGCTCCAGGTGCAGCCCCTGCCGCGCGAGTTGTACGACGACGCGAGGCTGAACGACTACCAGCTGGTGCCCGACCTGAGCGGCCTGCGGGCGGAGGATTGGGACGATTATTACGATACGGTCGTGCGCCCCAACGTGCAGGTGAACCGCCCGCGCGGCCAGTACGCCGCCGCCGCCCGCAAGCGCCGGGCGCGGGAGGAACCCGGGGCCGGGTAAGCGGCACCTAACCGCCTCTTTACTTTTTGGCACAAATGTGGCTCATGCCGGTGGTGCATCGAGCCCTTGTCCGCGTCGTGGCTGGAGTAATCGTTACGTTCAGCCCGCACGGCGCGGCGCGAGCGGCGGCGTGTCCGGCCGACCCTGTGATGCCCGCACTCTCGCTCCCACATCTGCGCGCCGCCGTCCTCGCCGGATCGCAAGGGGTGATCGTCGCGCTGGGGTCGTCCTCCACCGTTGGCGTCGCCGCCTCGGCGCCGGCGCATAGCTATCCCGCCATCCTGCAATCCGATCTCTCGGCGGCGTTGCCCGACCTGCATATCGCCGTGCTCAATCGTGGCATCTCCGGTCAGGACGCGCCGCGCGAGAGTGAGCGGATCGACGCCGATGCGATCGCCGTGCGTCCACAACTCATCATCTGGCAGGTCGGAACCAACGCGGCGCTGCGGCGCATGGACGTCGAGGGCTTTCGCGCCGACGTCGTCGCCGGCGTGCGCCGGGCGCGGGCGGCCGACATCGACGTCGTGCTGATGGACAATCAGCGTGCCCCGCGCGTCCTCGCGGTCGGCACCGCCGACATCGCGATCGACCGGGCGCTGGCGCAGGCGGCCGAGGAGACCGGGGTAAGCCTGTTTTCCCGCGACCATCTGATGGCGGCGTGGGAGGAGGAGGGCGCCCCTCCGGCTGACTTCACCGCACCCGACAAGCTGCATCACAACGACCGGGGCTATCGGTGCCTGGCGAGGTCGCTGGCGCGCGCCATCGTTCGGGCGGTTCGGCCGCAGTCGCTGGTGGCGGGGCCCTGATCCGCCTCCCGCTTGAGCGCCCAGCGGGAGGAATTCAATCCGTCGGGATCAGGCGCGGTGGCGACGGGCCACGCCGAGGCCGAGAAGGCCGACGCCGAGCAGCGCCAGCGTCGCCGGCTCTGGCACGGGCGGGACGACGCCGCCGCCGGGAGTGCTGAAGCCCTGGCTGCCGAAGTCGGTGGCGCCAGTGCCACCGTTGAAGGTCGTGCAGTCGTTGGAGATGGTGTTGGTGTCCATCGTCACGGCGGCGGTCAACGCGATGGCCCTGCCGCAAAGGATCGTAGCGCCCGTGTTCAGCGTGACGCTCGCCTCGGCGAGAATGTTCCCTTCAAACGCTGTGGTTGTGCCCAGGGTCGCGGAACTGCCGACCTCGAAGAACACGCCGTCATTGGCGCCGCCATTGATCACGTCGACGGCCGAAGCGCTGGCCGTGGTGAGCGTGGATCCGATTTGGAAGACAAAGAGCGCATTGGGATTGCCCATCGCATCGAGGGTGAGCGTTCCCGTCAACTGGGCCGACGAATCAAATTTGTAGACGCCTGGTGCCAGGGTGAGGCCGCCCAGGTCCATGCCTGTTAGGTTGTCGGTGGCCGGCTCACCGGCCAGCGTGTCGAATGCCGTCGTGGCATCGATCTGCGCCTGTTGCGCCACCGCATCCGTCTGGTGATACACCGATGCTCCCACCAGGGTAATGGTCGCCTTGCCGGTGATCGAAGTGCCCGGAAAGACGCCCACATCGCCCTGGATGGTGGTTGCGCCGGTATTCGTGACCGTCGAGGCACCCAGGACCGCGAAACTCTGCGCCGTGCCCAGGAACGGGGTGGCTGAGGCAGGGGAAACGCTGTACGCCAGCGCCAGAGCCGCCGGTATCGCCAGTTTCAGGGTGGTGGCGTTCATTTCACCTTCTCCATCTGGAGATCAGATTGCGATTAGACCACTGTTCCCTAATACACAAACCGTAAATGCCGACGGTAACCTTTAGCACGACAACGTGTCCTCCAATGCCTAGAAAATTGCTTTCCGCGCCGAGAGGTGGAATTGCAATCAGCGAAGCGTCATGAATGAGACATTCGCACCGACCTCCTGGAGGTCGGCTTTGAGGCGCACGGTTCGGCGGATGGGCCGTCGATCATCCTGCTTTTCCGACGACCACCTCATGGAAGGGTGGGGAAGAAGAGGGCGCCCCCGCGGCCGACTTCACGGCACCCGACAGGCTGCACCACAACGACCGGGGCTATCGGTGCCGGGCGAGGTCGCTCGCGCGCGCCATTGTTCGGGCGGTTCGGCCACAGTCGCTGGTGGCAGGACCGTAAGCGGGCGGTCGTTGCGCCGAAGTTTGGTTACGACATGCTTAATGGTTGCTTAATTAGGGCTTCCTGCAACTTACATTATTTGGTAAGATGCGAGCCGCATCGACCTTGGACCCGATCGTATCCGATGTAGATGGCAGCTTGGTTCTCATGATGGGAGGTTTGACAAATGAAGCTTTCGGCAGGACCCCCAGGGGTCACGTTAGCCGTTGCCGCTTCCGCGCTGTTCGCATTCGCGACAGCCGCGCAAGCCAGCATCATCCCGATCGGTTCGTCCCTGACGTTCGGCGGCACGAACCTGCCCGGGGCGTGCACGGACACGACCTGTTCGGACACGACGACCTTCGGCCTGGGAACGCCGGTGCTGATCGATGGCGGCGCGCTGTCGCTCACGACCAGCCAAGTGGCCGACGGGCCCAATGCCGAGTGGGACGTCTGGAGCATCTCGACCGTCAGCGGCGGCCCAGTGGCCGGCGACATCAACGGTGACTGGGCGATCGTGATGGACTACGATCTGGCCGCGCCGGTGAATTTCGACGCCGTCGTCACTCAGTGGACGGTGGATGGCACGCCGGTCAGCCCGCTGTCCAACTTCGCGGGCATCTGCTGCGCAACGGCTTCCAATCCGAGTCCGATCAGCGGAGAAGCCTATTACAATTCGGGGTTCGCCGTGCCGCTTCCGGCTGGAGTGCAATCCAATTGGCGGGAGATATTCGTCGATCCGTATAGCTTCGTCTCCGCCGGCGGCATCGATCCCAGCACCGCCAACGATTTCGCGTTCGCCTTGCACTTCACGCTCCAGACTCCGGTCCCGGAACCGGGGTCGCTCGCCCTCCTCGCTGGCGGCCTCACCGGCCTGGTGGGCTGGGACCTGCTGCGCCGGCGCCGGCAAATCTGAAGCGACCGTAGCCGGCCGGCGCACCGACGACGATCGCGCTAGGGCTTGCCCCTGGCGCCGTCGGGCGCTGCGCTGACGCCATGCGCGAAATCGTCCGCACCGACACATTGGAGATCGCCTTCGAGGCACACGGACCGCCCGGCGGGCCGCCGGTCATCCTGCTGCACGGGTTTCCCGATGATCCGCGCACGTGGGACGACGTGGTGGCGCTCGCCGACCCGGGCTGGCGCATCTTGGTCCCCTGGCTTCGCGGCTACGGTGCGACCCGGTTCCTGCGCGCCGACACGCCACGCTCCGGCCAGCAGGCGGCGCTCGGGGCGGATCTGCTTGGCTTCATGGACGCGCTGAAGCTGAAGCAAGCGACGCTGGTGGGCTATGACTGGGGCGGGCGCGCGGCCTGCATCGTCGCGGCGCTGTGGCCGGAGCAGGTGCGCGCGCTGGTCTCGATCACCGGCTACAACATCCAGGACATCGCTTCCGCCGCCCACCCAGCCTCGGCGGAACAGGAGCTGCGCTACTGGTACCAATGGTATTTCCAGACCGAGCGGGGCCGCGCCGGGCTGGCGGCGAACCGCCACGACATTTGCCGGCTGCTGTGGCGGCTGTGGTCGCCCAACTGGGATTTCGACGACGCGACCTACGCGGCCACCGCTCCCAGCTTCGACAATCCGGACTTCGTCGATGTGGTGATCCAGTCCTACCGGCACCGCTACGCCGCCGCGCCGGGCGATCCGGCGCTGGAGCCGATCGAGGCCCGCCTCGCCGCGCTGCCGCCCATCTCGGTGCCGACGGTCAACCTGCACGGCGCGGCGGACGGGGTATCCCCAGCGGAAGGCTCCGAACGCCACGCGCGCCACTTCACGGGCTTCTACGAACGCCGAGTGGTCCCCGTCGCCGGGCACTTCCTGCCGCGTGAGGCGCCCGAGGCCATCGTGGAATCGCTGCGGACGCTGGCTTGAGAGTACACGCGCAGCGTCGAACGACCCCGCGCATATATCGTCAGGCTCACAGCGGGCGGGACGTTCGTGCTGGTCCATGCCCCGGTGGCGTCTGAGCCTCTGTCGGAACAGCCAACTCGCCAATGCCGCGCAGCCTGACATGCTGTTGGTCGGGAAAACGGGCCACGATCTCCAACTCGCCGCCCATCGCTTCCACGAAGCGGCGCAGCGTTGACAGGTACATGTCTGTGCGCCGCTCCAGCTTGGCTATCGAAGCCTGCCCGACGTGCAGATCGGCGGCGAGTTGATCCTGTGTCATCGCCCGCGCACGCCGCAGTTCCGCGAGCGATAGATCGCGCTCCATCGCCTCCGTGAGCGCGGCGGCGCGGTCCCGACCCTCGTCCGAGAGACCGGCGCGCAGCCGATCGAAGGAATGCCTACCCGCCATGGTCTTGCTCTCTCCTTGCCGCCTCGGCGGCGATCTCCGCCAGATGTTCGTCGTACAGCCGGTCCGGCAGCGGGATCAGTCGCGCGTAGAAATCGTCCCTGCCTGTCCTGTCGCCCGCGATCAGCAGGATCGCGATCCGGCGCGGATCGAAGGCATAGAACACCCTGACTGGCCGACCACCGACTTGCACGCGCAATTCGCGCATGTGGCTATGTCGCGACCTGCTGATCCCGCTCGAATGCGGGAACCCCAGATTGGGACCGCGGCGTTCCAGTAGTCCGATTGAGGCCGTGATCCGAATACGCTCGTCCTCGACCAGCGTGTCCCACCAAGCCCCGAACTCGTCGGTGTACTCGACCGGCCATGCCATGCGGGCAAATATGCCTTCTGAGGAATATTGTCAATGGAAACGCGCACCCTCTACCGCTCCACCCGGCGCACCGGCATCGTCGCCGCCGCCGCGACGATGCCGCACGAGAAGCAGGCGACCAGCAGGAACACCGCGCCGAACGCCCGCTCGATCTCGCCCGCGAGCATCGCCTGCCGCGCTGGCCCCAGGGCGGTGAGCGCATCCGGCCCGTGGCGCAGCAATTCGGCGAACGATCCCACCGCGTCCGCGTCCTGCATAGCCAACCCGCCGAACAGCATCGCCCCGGCGAGCGCCGTGCCCAGCGCCGACCCGAGTGCGCGCGACAGCTGAGTGGAACCCGCGGCAGCGCCGAGTTGGCGCGGATGGGTGACGATCTGCACCGTGACCTGCGAGGTCAGCATCGCGCTCCCTTGGCACAGGCCGCCGATCGCGAGCGTCGCGGCGAGCCACCAACTCCCCATGACCGGCGCCCACAGCGTCAGCGCGATCAAGCTGATCGCGGTCACGACAAGGGCGCAGGCGGGGAATATCGCGGTGCGCCCGGTGCGCGAGATCAGCCAACCGGTCAGCACCGACCCGCCGCTCACGCTGATGGTCAGCGGCAGCAACATCAGCCCGGCCTCGCCCGGCGAGGCGCCGAGCACCAGCTCGAAATAGATCGGCAGGAACGTCACCATCGCGGTGAGCGACGCGCCCGAGCAGAACGCCATCGCGTCGGCGCGCCAGAAGCTCGGGTCGCGCAGCAGCGCCAGCGCGAGCAGCGGGTTCGATACCCGCCGCTGCTGGGCGAACAGCAGCCAGGTCATGAGCCCGGTCAGCGCCGCGATCGCGAGCGTCAGCGGCAGCGTGCCTGCGTCAAGCTCCTGCAAGCGCGAGACCGCGATCAGCAGCGGTACCACGGCGGCGGCGAGCAGCAGCATCCCGACGCCGTCGATGGACACCGGCCCCGAGCCCGGCTCGTCGCGCGGCAAGCGGGCGACCATCGCCATGCCGGCGAGGCCGATCGGGATGTAGGCGAGGAACACCGAATGCCAGCCGAACGCCTGTGTTAGGAGGCCGCCAGCCACCGGCCCGAAGCCGGAGCCGCCCATGATGCAGGCGGCGAGATAGCCCTGGTATTCGCCGCGCCGGCGGGCCGGCACGTGCTCGCCGATCAGCGCCTGGGCGAGCGTCATCAGCCCGCCGCCGCCGAACCCCTGCAACGCGCGGGCGCCGAGCAGCATCCAGATGCTGGTGGACGCGGCGCAGAGCAGCGCGGCGCCCTGGAAGACGGCGAGGGAGACCAGCATCAGGCGCCGCCGGCCAAACAGATCGCCCAGCCTGCCGTACGCGGGCGCGGCGATCGTGCTGGCGATGAGGTTGGCGACGATCACCCACGACAGCAGCTCCACATGGCCGAGCGAGGCGCCGATCGCCGGCAGCGCGGTCGCCACCACCGTGCTGTCGGCGGCCGACAGGAACACCGGCAGGACGATCGGCGGCACGACGGTACGGAACAGGGCGCGCGGTTCGATGTCGGCCATGCGTGTCCCCCCCGCGCCCTGGTTGCACGAGCGGGCGAGGAGTGCCTAGCCTTCGGCGGACACGGAGGAAAGCCATGAACGACGCGCCGGCTGTGGTTGAGGAAACGCCCGCGATGGACGCCGCGACGTGCGCCGCGCTCGGCGTGCAGCTCGTCGAGCTGTTGAGGCTGCGGACGCTGCCGATCGGCATGAAGCTGTTCGAGGACGTCGAGGAGATGGCGCGCCTGCCCGGCCTGCGCCGGCCGACCAAGGGCAAGAAGTTCACCACCTGCCAGCTGGTGACCCAGGCGCGCATGGCCGGTTTCACGCTGGGGATCACCACCGAGAACGTGCCTGCGTTCTCCAGTTGCTCGAGCGTGATCGGGCTCGACGCGCCGGGCGAGATCTTTACCTCGGGGCGCAAGATGGAGGGGGTGTGGTTCGAGAACCGCGAGGCGGCGGCGGCGCATCAGGCGGGGATGCCGCGCGTGCCGCCGGGGCGGTACCACGGACTGGTCGCCTCGCCGTTGCGCAGCGCCCGGCTCGATCCGCCGGACATCTGCCTGTTCTATGCCAACCCGGCGCAGATGATCCTGTTCATCAACGGGCTACAGTGGAAGAACTACCGCCGCTATGATTTCAGCATCACCGGGGAGAGCGCGTGCGCCGATTCCTGGGGCCATGCGCTGAAGACGCGCACCGTCAGCCTGTCGATCCCGTGCTTCGCGGAACGCCGCTATGGAGGCGTCGCCGACGACGAGATGCTGATGGCTTGCCCGCCGGAGGATTTGCAGCGCGCGGTGACGGGGTTGCATGGGCTGGCGAAGGCGGGGCTGCGCTACCCGATCATGCCGTTCGGCCCGCAGGCGGAGCCGGCGGAGGGGATGGCGAAGAGCTACGCGGGGAAGTCGTAAGCGTCTCCCGCGCCGCCTGAACCAGGGCTTGCAGCGTCGGGCGAGCTGGAGCGAAGAACGTCGTGCCGGTGCGCGGCGTCGAGAAATCCAGCAGCTGGTCGTAAGCGCCCGGCGGGTCGCCGATATACATTCGTTGCAGCATCTTCTCGATCACCCAAAGATATCGGGAATATCCGATGAAGTAGGTGCCGAATTCCCGTTGCCCTGGTCGACCGAAAGGCATGTTGTCGCGCAGGATATCATATTCGTTGCCGCTGGCATCCACGATCGTGGCCAGCGACTTGTGCGATTTGCGCGGCGCGTCATCGTCGTCGAGTTCAATATTGTCTATCTTCGTGCGGCCAAGGATCGCTTCCTGAACGGGTGTTGGAGTCCGCGCCCACGCGCCGAGGTCGTGCAGATACTTCTGAACGACGACATAGCTGCCTCCTTGGAAGTCAGCATCCTCATCACCGACAAGCGCCGCGGCGGGCAAATCGCGGCCGGTCGGATTGGCCGTGCCGTCGACAAAGCCCAGAAGGTCACGCGCATCGAAATAGCGAAAGCCCGAAACCTCGTCGATGACAGTCACCCCGGTGCCAAGGCTGTCGAGCAGGATGCGTTCAAATTCAAAGCATAGATCGGGGCGCTCGGACCGGATATGGAAGAGAAGATCGCCCGGTGTCGACGGCGCCGCATGGACCGCTCCCTCGATCGGCGCGAATGGTCTCAGTTCTCGCGGCCGCTTGCTCACGTGGAGACGATCCCAGAGATCGCGACCGATTCCGGCAATGCACGACAGCCGACCGGAAAGATCGCGGAACCCAACGGTCTTGACGAGATCGTCGAGCCCATCGAGCGCCGAACAGGCCTTTGCGAGAGCGGTCTGTTCCCTGGGGACGGTGACCACGAGAAAGATGGCTGCCTGCGACAGTGGCGCGTCGATGCTCTGCGCGTCGATGGGCACTCTGTCCCAACTCTTGTCCGACATCCCCAATGCTCCTTCTTATTCCTCGCGGCTCGGGGCCGCGGAGCCAGCGAGCTGCTTTTCGAAGAAGACGCTGGTCGCGATCCGGTCCGGCGCCATCGACGCATAGGCACCGAACACCGCGCGGCGCTGAAATCCGGCCCGCGTGTAGAGCCGCATCGCCGCGAACTGACGATCGCCCGTCTCCAGGCGCACCACGTCTAGACCGGCGCTTCGAGCCTCCGCCTCGAGGCGGGCCAGCAAGGTCTGGGCGACGCCCCGGCCCCGCGCGACGTCGCGCACGTACATGCGCTTCACCTCGGCGAAATCCGGAAATAGGGCGATGCCCCCGCAACCCACCGCCGCCTTCCCCAGACGCGCCAGGAAGAACCGGATATGCGGCTGGAAGATCGCATCCACCGCCAGCCCGTGACGCTGCTCCGGCGGGTACTCCGCCCCGAGAGCGCGATCGAGTTCGCCTACCAAGGCGTGCACGTCATCCGTTGGGCCTTCGGCACGTTCGATCCGGATGGCTTCGCCGTTGCTCACTCGTCACCTCCATGCAGCCGCCTCAGTGGCACAAAGTGTGGATCGTTTCCGCCCGTCGGTGCCATAACTCCGCCGTCATGGCATCGGATATTTTTCAGGTCTCGGAGGATTCCGTTATGCAGCGCCCGCACTTTGGTCTCGTTCGGCCGCTCGCCTCGATCGCGACGGCGGCGATGCTGTCGCTCGCGCCGGCCGCGTTCTCGCCCGCCGCCGCCTGGGGTGGTGGTGGGGGCGGCGGCTGGCAC
>JBAWFF010000485.1:0-9974 GCA_049591635.1 Acetobacteraceae bacterium | reverse complement strand
GCACCGGGCGGGGCGGACCCGCGGACAGAGCGCCCCGCCCATCGAGCGGGCGGCCAAGTGGATCGAGGACGCGGCCCAGCCACTCCTCCGACACCGTGAGCGTCGCGCCGGAGCGCGTGCCCAAGAGCCGAACGGAAGACCGCGCCGGGCTTCCGGGACCAAGCCCATCCAGCGCGCCGAATGCCATCGCCTGCGCGAAGCCGTCGCGGAAGCCGACGATTTCGGCCGGGATCGATGCGTTGTCGCGCGCGACGAGATCGAGACGATCGCCCACGGACAGCTGACCGGCGAGCCCGGCGACCCCCACCAGGAGGCCCGACAGCGACCCGACGCCACCCTCCAGCCGGGCGTGCGGAACGCGCCGGATCGCGCCCGCCGCGACGCCGGCCCTCTCAACGAGACGCGTTCGCCTCATTTAGTCTGCCCATCCTCAATAAGCGGTTTCCCGGCACCCGTTCGTGATTTGATCCGGACCTTGACCAGCCGTGATCAGGTTTTGATACAGGCAAACGATGAAAAAACCGTGGAAGAGCACACGCTATGGTGGTATTGCGATTCACAGATAGCGATTTGGGTTGCACAAATGCGAGTCCTGCTCGTCGATGACGATATAGCCACTGGGCGCGGGATCACGCTCATGCTGAAGGCGACCGGCGCGATCACCGACCTCGCCGAGACCGGGGAGGAAGGGCTGGATCTCCTGCGTCACTATGAATACGACATCGTCCTCCTCGACCTGATGTTTTCCGATGCCGAGGGAGCCGACGTCGTCCGCCGGATGCGCGCCGGGCGCAATCACACGCCGGTGCTGGTGCTGACCGGCGCGTCGCGGCCGCAGGCGAAGGTGCAGGCGCTCAGTTCCGGCGCCGACGACGTGATGACCAAGCCGTTCGACAAGGCGGAACTGCTGGCCCGGATGCAGGCGGTGGTCCGGCGCAGCAAGGGCTTCAGCCAGCCGATGCTGCGGATCGGCCCGCTCGAACTGAACCTCGACAGCCGGGAGGTAACGGTCGCCGGCGCTCCCGTGCATCTGACCGGCAAGGAATACGCGATCCTGGAGCTGCTGGTGCTGCGCAAGGGCATGGTGCTGACCAAGGAAGCATTCCTGAACCATCTGTATGGCGGGATGGATGAACCCGAGATGAAGATCATCGACGTCTTCGTCTGCAAGCTCCGCAAGAAGCTCGCCCAGGCCGGGGCGGGCAGCCCGATCGGAACCGTCTGGGGCCGGGGGTATATGATCCGGGAGCCGGTGATGGACGCGCGGATCGCGGTGCCGGTGGGCGAGGCGCGGGCGCTGACAGCGGCCTGAGCGGTCTTTCGACGCATCCGCCAGCCATCGGCCATCGGCCCCTATCGATCGATTCTCACGGCATCCCGCACGCCAACCGCCCCATCAGCAGGCAATCCTCCAGCCGCGCCTCGGCGTGCAGGCTCCGCACCAACAACAGTCCGACGACGATCAGCAACAGCGTCACGGCGAGACCGGTAAGGCCGGCAGTCCGCCGGTCGGCGGCGGCGTCATCGTCCTCTGGGCGGTGGACACGCATCGCGGGAACTCTGCACCTTCACGACCCGTCCTACCATCTCTCACTGGCGTCCGCGCCAACCTCCACGCTAAACATAGCGTCATGTCGGCCGCCGCCATGCGCCACCTCTCGGCCGATCCGGCCTGGGCCAAGCTGATCGCCCGCGTGGGCAAGCCGCGCCTCGGGATCGAGCGCGGCCAGAGCCCGTTCGAGGCACTGATGCGCTCGATCGCCCATCAACAGCTACACGGCCGCGCCGCCCGCGCCATCACGGCGCGCTTCCTCGCGTTGTACCCTGACGTCCCCTTCCCGACTCCCGTGCAAGTCCTGGCCACGGACGAAGCCGTGCTGCGCGGATGCGGCTTCTCGGCCGCCAAGGTCGCGACATTGCGGGCGATCAGCACACACGCGATCGAGGGCATCGTGCCCACCCGCGCCGCCGCCGCCCGGCTGTCCGACGAGGCGCTGATCGAGCGCCTGACCCGCATCCGCGGGGTTGGGCGCTGGACGGTGGAGATGCTGCTGATCTTCACGCTCGGCCGGCCCGACATCCTCCCGGTCGACGATTTCGGGGTGCGCGAGGGCTACCGCCTGCTCTACGGGCTCGACGCGCAGCCGAAGCCGCGCGCGCTCGCCGCGATCGGCGAGGCGTGGGCGCCGCACCGCTCCCGCGCCGCCTGGTATCTCTGGCGTGCCGCCGAGATGGCGAGCGAACTGGCCCCGCCTATCGTCGCCGCCGATGACGCGCGATAAGTGGGGATGACCGCCGCACAGGATGAGAGGGCGAAGCCGCGCCGCCGCTCCCGCGCCGTGAAGCAGGCGAAGCCGCCCGGCTTCGCCCCGCTCGCCACCGAGCGGCTGACCCTGCGCCCGCTCGATCCCGAAGACGCCGAGACGCTGCACCGATTGGTGAATGACTGGGAGGTGTCGCGCACCCTGTCGGCGGTGCCGTTTCCGTATCCGCGCGAGCTCGCCGGTGATTGGATCGCCGCGACGCGACGCGACCTCGACGCCGGTACCGCCATCCACCTCGCGGTGACCGGTCAGGAGGGCACCGAGGAGGTGCTGGTGGGCGTGATCGGGCTGCGGATCGTCGCCCGTACCCGGGCGGGACGGCTCGGGTACTGGGTCGGGCGGCGCTTCTGGGGCCACGGGGTCGCCACCGAGGCGGCGGGACGGTTCGCGCGCTGGGCGCTGGCGAACCTCGATCTCGATCGGCTGGAGGCGAACGTCGCCACCGACAACCCCGCCTCGGCCGCCGTGCTGCGCCGCGTCGGCTTCCGTCAGACCGGCGTCGGCACGGAGTCCTTCCTCTCGCGCGGCAAGGACCACCCGGTCTGGCAGTTCGAGGCGACGCGCGACGATCTGTTCGGCCACGCCGAACCCGAAGCGCCCACCGCCGCGGCATCGGCTGGCCCACAGCTGCTTCTGGTCGCCGCCTGCGCGCTGATCGACCGCGACGGCCGCGTGCTGCTCGCCCGGCGTCCGGAGGGCAAGCGGATGGCCGGGTTATGGGAATTCCCCGGCGGCAAGCTCGACCCGGGAGAGACGCCGGAGGCGGCGTTGATTCGCGAGTTGCAGGAGGAGCTGGGGATTGACGTGTCGGCCGACTGCCTGGCTCCCTTCGCCTTCGCCTCGCACACGTATGAGAGGTTCCATCTCTTGATGCCGCTGTTTCTGTGCCGGCGCTGGAAGGGCATTCCGCGTCCCAAGGAAGGCCAGACGCTGACCTGGGTACGGCCCGAGAAGCTCGGCGATTATCCCATGCCGCCGGCCGACAAGCCGCTGATCCCGCTGCTGCGCGGGTTCCTGTGAGACGGAGACGCCGATGCCCTCGAACAATCCCACCGCCTGCGTCGTCATTATCGGCAACGAGGTGCTGTCCGGCCGCACCCAGGACGTGAACCTGCAATTCCTCGCCCGCCGCCTCGCCGAAATCGGCATCCCGGTGCGCGAGGCCCGCGTGATCCCCGATGTTCCGGAGACGATCATCACGACGGTGAACGAGGTGCGTGCGCGCTACGACCACGTCTTCACCACCGGCGGCATCGGGCCGACCCATGACGACATCACCAGCGAGTGCATCGCCGCCGCCTTCGGCGTTCCGTGGGAGCCGCACGCCGAGGCCTGGGGGCGCATGGAAAAGGCGTACAAGCCGGGCGAATTCAACACCGCGCGCCAGCGCATGGCGACGATGCCGCGTGGGGCCTCGCTGATCGACAACCCGATCTCCACCGCTCCCGGCTTCACCATCGGCAACGTCCACGTCATGGCCGGCGTGCCGCGCGTCATGCAGGCGATGTTCACCCGCCTGGCGCCGACGCTCGCGGGCGGCATTCCGGTCGCACAGCGCGCGGTGCATGTGATGGGACTCGGCGAAGGGGTGCTCGCCGAGGGGCTGGCCGCGGTGCAGGCCCGTTACCCGGCCACCGACATCGGCAGCTATCCGTTCTATCGCGCATCCGGCAATGGCGTGACCTTGGTGGCGACGGGCACGGATGTGGCCATGATCGAGGCGGCGATCGGCGAGGTGCGCGCTCTGATCCTGGGCCTCGGCGGCACCGCCATTTCCGGCGAGCCGGCACTCCAATGACCACCTGCCTGCACGACCATTCGCGCTGGGGGGCCGCCGACCGGATCGGCGCGGCGAACCTCATCACCACCGGGAAGCGCCTCGCCGCCCTGCGCTCGATCCGCGACGGGCGCCTATACGACCTGAGCCACGAGACCGGTCCAAACGCGCCGTTCATGGTGCCGAACCAGACGCCCTTCCTGCTGTCGATCTGGGCGTCGTGGCGCGATTCCATCAAGCGTCGGCGGGCCGCCGGCGCGCGCAACGATGCCGGGTCGAACGTCGAACGGATCGAGATGACCGCCCATGTCGGCACGCATATCGACGCGCTCGGCCATTTCAGCATCGGCGACCGGCTGTACAACGGATTGCCGGCTGAGGAGACCGTCACCGATTGGGGGCTGGCGCAGTTGGGCATCGAGCAGGCGCCGGCGATGATCACGCGCGGGCTGCTGCTCGACGTCGCTGGCCTGGACGGGAGCGCGCATCTGCAACCAGGACGCGCGATCGCTCCGCACGAGTTGGCACGCGCCGCCGATGAAGCGGGCGTCGCGGTCGAGCCGGGCGACATCGTGCTGATCCGCACCGGCTGGGGCCGTTATTTCGGCATCGACAACCCGCGCTATCTGAAAGGCGAGCCCGGCATCGACGTCCCCGCCGCGCGCTGGCTGACCGAACGCGGGGTCGCGGCGATCGGGACCGACAACATGGCGATCGAGGTGCTGCCCAACCCGGACCCCACGCTGTCGATGCCGGTGCATCAGCACGCGCTCGCCGAGGCCGGGGTATACCTGATCGAGAACCTGGCGCTGGAGGCGTTGGCGGCGGACAAAGCGGGTGCGTTCTGTCTCGTGCTGCTGCCGATCAAGCTCAAGGGGGCCACGGGGTCGCCGGTGCGGCCAGTGGCGCTGGTCTGAGGTTCAACCCAGTTCCACGACCACCGGCACATGATCGGACGGCTGCGCCTCGCCCCGCTCCGCGCGGTCCGGGGCGGCGGCGGTCAGCCGCTCGGCGATGGTGGGGGACAGCAGGACGTGGTCGATCCGCAGCCCGCGATCGCGCTGCCAGGCGCCGCCCTGATAGTCCCAGAACGTGTAGACCGGGCCATGCGGATGCACCGCCCGGATCGCGTCGGTCAGCCCCATCCACAACAGCCGGCGGAAGCGCGCCCGCGTCTCCGGGCGCACCAGCGCGTCGTTCGGCGACAGGGTACCAGGAGCGGCGTCCACGTCGAGCGGGCAGACGTTGAAGTCGCCCGCAATGACCAGCTTGGTGTCGCGCGCGAGCAGTGCCTCCGCGCGATCGGCGAGCCGGTCCATCCAGGCAAGCTTATAGGCATAGCCCGCGTCGCCGCCGGAGTTGCCGTTGGGAAGGTAGATCCCGATGACGGTCACGCCGTCGGCCTCGATCTCGATGTAGCGGGCCTGGGCGTCGCCGTCGGGCAGGCCGGGAAGTCCGCGATGGGTCACCTCGAAGGGCACGCGGGCGAGGACGGCGACCCCGTTATAGGCCTTCTGGCCGACCGCTTCGGCGGTATAGCCGAGCCCCGCGAAGTCGAGGCCGGGGAAGGCGTGGGTCTCGCACTTGATCTCCTGGAGCACCACGATGTCGGGGCACGCCCGTTCGAGCCAGCGCAGCACATGCGACCCGCGCTGGCGGATCGAGTTGACGTTCCAGGTTGCGAGCTTCACCGCTGGCAGGCCGGTCTCAGTCCACCGAAAAGCTCGTCCCGCAGCCGCAGGCGGAGGTGGCGTTCGGGTTGCGGATGGCGAAATGGCTGCCCATCAGGGCGTCGGTGAAGTCAAGCTCGGCGCCGGCCAGAAGGTCGAGGCTGGCGGGATCGACCAGCACGCGCGCCGCGCCGCGCTCGATCACCACGTCGTCGGGCTGCGGTTGCTCATCCAGCTCGAAGCGGTACTGGAAGCCGCTGCACCCGCCGGCCAGCACCGCGACCCGCAATGCGGGGCGGCTTTCGGCGGCGGTGATCTCGGCGATGCGCTGGGCGGCGCGATCGGTCAGGCCGAAGCCCGAGGGAGAAAGGGTGGGGTTCTCATCCATTTCGACAACATAGGCCGGCGAGGGCGCGAATTGAAGCGGTCGGTGGCGCGGTGTAAGGCCGCGCCATGAACGTCGCGCCCTATGCCGTCCAGGCCAGCCGGGGACGATTCCACCCGGAGCCGGAGAGCCCGACGCGCTCGCCCTACCAGCGCGACCGCGACCGCGTGATCCACAGCACCGCCTTCCGCCGGCTTCAGTACAAGACCCAGGTGTTCGTCAATCACGAGGGCGATTTCTACCGGACCCGTCTGACCCACTCGATCGAGGTGGCGCAGATCGCCCGCTCGATCGCCCGCGCGCTGCGGCTGGATGAGGATCTGACGGAGGCGCTGGCGTTGGCCCACGACCTTGGCCATCCGCCCTTCGGCCATGCCGGGGAGGAGGCACTGAACGTCGCGATGAAGCCGTTCGGCGGGTTCGACCACAATGCCCAGTCGCTACGGGTCGTGACGTTGCTGGAAAGCCGCTACGCCGCCTTCGATGGGCTGAACCTGACATGGGAGACGCTGGAGGGGCTGGTGAAGCACAACGGGCCGCTGACCCGCCCGCCCGGCTACATCGCCGACTACAATGCCCGCCACGGGCTGGAACTGGGCACCCATGCGAGCGCGGAGGCGCAGGTGGCCTCGCTCGCCGACGATATCGCCTATCACAGCCATGATCTCGACGACGGGATGCGCGCGGGTCTGTTCGGCCCCGGCGACATCGCCCACCTGCCGGTGGTGCACGAGGCGCTGGACGCCGCCCGCTACGCCAGCCTGGACGTGCCGCCCGCTCGGCTGCGCCACGAGACGATCAGGCGCATCGTCGACGCGCTGGTGTCCGATGCCATCGAGGAGACGGGGCGCCGGCTGGCGAAACACCATCCCGCAAGCGCCGATGCGGTGCGTCGGGCAAAGACCCGCATGGTCGGCTTCAGTCCGCCGATGGCCGAGGCGAATCGTTCGATCAAGGACTTCCTCTCCGCGCGCATGTACCATCACTGGCGGGTCAACCGCATGACCACCAAGGCACGCCGGTTGACCGAGGAACTGTTCCGACTGTTGCTCGCCGACCCGTCGCTGCTGCCCGACGACTGGCGCGCCCGTGCCGGTGAAGCCGGGACGGGCCGGGCGGCTTCCGTCGTAGGCGACTACATCGCCGGCATGACGGACCGCTTCGCGGCCGACGAACACCGCCGGCTGACCGACATCGCGGTATCGGGGTAGACGCGCGCGCCGTCCCCGCCCTCGACGCTGGCGCGGCGCCAAGCGTAGGATTTTCGCACGCTGGCGCGGGGAAGAGTCGATGCACTCCAACACTGCCTACCACGGCCTCAAGGTGATCGACCTCAGCCAGGGCGTCGCCGGGCCGTACTGCGCCATGCTGCTCGCCCAGCACGGCGCCGACGTGATCAAGGTCGAACCGATGGAGGGCGGTGACTGGAGCCGCGGTCTCGGCGTGCGCTACGGCGATCAGACCGCCTATTCGATTCCGGCGAACGTCGGCAAACGCTCGATCGCGCTCGATCTCAAATCCGACAAGGGCCGCGCGGTGCTATGGCGGCTGGTGCGTGGCGCGGACGTGTTCTTGCAAGGCTTCCGCCCCGGGGTGATCGAGCGCCTCGGCTTCGGCTACGCGGCCGTCGCCGCGGTCGCGCCATCCATCGTCTACGTCTCCGTCTCGGGCTTCGGGCAGACCGGTCCACTGGCGGAGCGCCCGGCGATGGACCCGGTGCTGCAAGGCTACACCGGGCTGATCTCGGAGAACGTCGGAGAGGACGGCATTCCGCACCGCGTCCCCGTCATTCCGGTCGATATGAGCTGCGCGCTCTACGCCTTCTCCGCCGTCGCCCCGGCGCTGTACGCGCGCCGCGACACCGGGCGCGGCACCCATATCGAGGCGAGTCTCATGCAGGCCGCCGCTGGGCTCCAGGTGGTGCGGATGCTGCAAACCTACCTGGAGGGCGAGTTGCGCCCAGCTGCCGCGCCGAGCGGCATTTATCGGACGGAAGACGGCTGGATCAACATCATCGTCGCCCGTCAGCACGAATGGGTGGCGCTGTGCGAGGCGCTGGCCCTCGACGCGCTCGCCACCGACCCGCGCTTCGTCGAGATCGACGGTCGCATCGAGAACGCCGAGGCGTTGCGCGCGCTGCTGCGTCCGCTGCTCGCCTCGCAAGGCTTCGCCGCGATCTCCGAACGGCTCGCGGCGCATCGGGTGATGCACGAGCGGCTGAACGCCTACCGGGAGTTTCTCGAGCAACCGCACGTCGCCGCCAGCGGCGCGATCGGCTGGATCTCGCACGAGCACGTGCCGCAGACGATGCCGTTGCCCAATATCATCGGCGCCGCCCCGTTCAATACCGACGACCCGCGCGCCAAGGCACCCGGCCTTGGCGAACACGGCACGCGGATCCTGCGCGAACACGGCTACACGGACGCGGAGATCGCGGCGCTGACGGCCGATCGGGTCCTCGGCGGCTGATCGGTTGCCGCGACGCCCCTCAGTACTCGAACTGATACGTCAACCCGACGCTCGCACCGCTGCTCGCCCCGGTCGAGCCGATCGCCGACGTCGCCTCGCCGTTTCCGACCGTGGCGTTCAGCTTCAGGCCCTTCGTCAGATCCACCTGCACCTTCGCCTGGGCGCCGGCCCCGCCGGCGGCTTGTTGCGCGCCGACATAGATTCCCTTGGCCAGATACCGCCCGGCCTGCAATGTCGGCTGCCCGTTCGGACCCGTTCCGACGCCAAGCTGGTCGAGGCCCAGCGTGTTCCGCAGACCCTCCAACGGACTCGACAGCGCACCCCCCTGCCCGCTGATCTGCGCCAGCCCGGCCGCGATGGAAGCGAGCTGGAAGGGGCCGAGCGCGCCCGCGTTGGTGTGGAACAGAAGCTGCGCCAGGATTTGGTCTTGCGGCAGCGGCGGCACGCTGCTTAGCGTCACCTTGGGGTCGCGGGCCGTGCCCGACACGGTCAGCGTCGCGACCATGTTCGACCCGACCGATGTCGCGACGAGATGAAGCGAGGGGTCGGTAATCGACGTGCCGTTGAAGTCGATGTCGCCGGAATCGAAGTTCAGCGTATTGCCCACCAGGTTGAACGAACCGCGGATCAGCTTGAAACCGCCGGATGTCCGCATGGCCTGGGTCGTGCCGCCGATCCGCACGGTGCCGCCCAGTTCCGCGTTCAACCCGCGTCCGCGTACGTAGATCTGTCGCGGCGCCGCGACCGTCAGGTTCAGCGCGAGGTCGGCCAGGACCTTCGACTTGGGCACCGGCTTCGGCGGCGGTGCGCCCGCTATGCGCACGGGAATCGTCACCACCGAAGCGGGGAGCTTGTTCGGCACCTGCACGACCGCGCGGCTCACCTCGACGCGCCCGCCCAATGTCGTCGCGCCCTCCAGCTGGCCCTTGATCGAAAGGTCCGCGCCGAGCGTCGCGGTGAGCAGGTCGCTCGCGATCGGGCTGGCGTCGCGCGCCGTGATCGCAACGTCGATCGGGATGCCGGGGGCGAGCAGCCCGACGCTGCCGCGCGCAGTCATCGTCCCGTTCCCGGCGCGCGCGTCGAAGGAGACGATCCGCAGCACGCCGCCCTCGGTGGCGGCGACGCGGGCGGTGATCGCGCTGAGATGCACGCCGGCGGCGTAGTCGCGCACATCGCCTCCCGTGAGTGTCGCGCCGCCCGCGAGACGCGGCGCGGCCAGTGTGCCGCGCACGGTCGTATCCACGGCCACCATCCCGCGCACCGCCTTGCCGCTCGCCTGCAGCACCGGGTTGGCGAGCGCCAGGTCAATCGTGCCGGTGCCGCGCAGGTCGAGCGGGCCGCCGCGCGAC
>JBAWFF010000484.1:0-1748 GCA_049591635.1 Acetobacteraceae bacterium | reverse complement strand
GGCTACCAAAGCGCCGTCGAGTCGCGCCGCCTGCCCTATGTCACGCTGCCGCCCGAGATCAACCTGTCCGATCCCGCCTACGCCACGAAATGGTACGCGCAAGCCACGCTGCCGATGGCGCAGCCGGACGGGACCACCACTAACACCCACCCCGAGCCGCTGGTATTCTACGCCGGAGTCCTGGAGGACGCGCCCTCCTCGGACCTCGCTCGGCGCTTCGTCGCCTTCCTGACCTCGGCGGAGGGCCAGCAGACGCTGCGAGAGGCCGGCTACGGCCCCCCCAAGGGCGGCACGATCGGGTGAGCGCGCGCCTCCCCCTGAGGCTCCTCGGCCCGCTCGCCCTCATCCTGCTGGCTGCCCCGTTCGCGACCCTGATCGCCGTCACCGACTGGCACGGATTCGCCCTCTCGGCGGGCGATTTGGCGGCGGTCGGGACGTCGCTCGGCTACACCAGCGTGGCGATGGTGGCGGTGATCGCCCTGGGCACGCCGCTCGCCTGGTGGCTGGCGCGCCACGAGTTCCGTGGCAAGGCGGCGGCCGAGGCGCTGGTGCTGGTCGCCCTCCTGACCCCGCCGCTCGCACTCGGCATCCTGCTCGCTTCCTTCACCGGGCCGTATAGCGCGGTCGGCGGCGGCCTTGACCGGCTAGGGGTCAGCCTGACCAACACCCCCGGCGCCTTCGTGCTGGCGCAGGTCTACGGTGCGATGCCCTATTACGTGCTCGCCGCCCGCGGCGCCTTCGAGGGCGTGCCGGGCGAGCTGGAGCGGATCGCGCTGACCCTGGGGAAGGAGCCGTGGCAGGTGTTCCTCACGGTGACCTTGCCGATGGCCCGCATCGGCCTCGCCGCCGCGCTGGCCCTCGCCTGGGTGCGAGCGCTGGGGGAGTTCGGGACGGCCCTGATCATCGCCTATTACCCGCAAGGCATCCCGGTGAAGCTGTGGGTCAATCTCCAGGACCAGGGACTGGGCGCCGTCTACCCGCTGCTCTGGGTGTTCTTCGCCGCCGCCCTGCCGTTGCCGCTGTGGCTCGGGATGTCGGCGCGGCGGGTGATCCGGCCATGAGCCTGGCGACGGTCGTCCCGTTCGTCCGGCCGGGCACGCCGCCCTGGCCCGAGGACGCGCCCACGTCGATGCCGACGATGGCGATCGACTATCGGCTGTTCAGGCCGGTGCCGGTCGAGGCGAGGTTCGCGGTGCGGGGTCTTACGGTGCTGCTCGGCCTCAGCGGCGAGGGGAAAACCTCATTGCTGGAGGCGCTCGCCGGCCTGTTGCCGGCCGACGGCACCCCGTTTCGCGGCCAGCCGCCGCAGCGCCGGCCGATCGGCTATCTGCCCCAGGGCTTCGCGCTGTTCCCGCATCTGCGGGCCTGGGAGAATGTCGCCTATCCGCTGCCAAGGGGGCGTGAACGGCGGGATCACGCGTCGGCGTTGCTCGCCCGCGTCGGCATGGCGGAATTCGCCGAACGGTTCCCGTCGGCCTTGTCGGGCGGACAACAGCAGCGCGTGGCCTTGGCGCGGGCGCTGGCGCGGGGACCGGAATTGCTGCTGCTCGACGAGCCGACCTCGGCGCTCGATCCGGCGACGCGCGACGAGGTGCTCGCGGAGTTGGCGGCCGACCTGCGCCGGCTGCGGATTCCGACGCTGGCGGTGACCCACGACGCGCATGTCGCCGGGATGGCCGACTGGGTAGCGGTGATGGCGGGGCATCGGATCGCGCAGGAGGGCCCGCCCGCCGAGGTGTTCGCCAGGC
>JBAWFF010000483.1:0-1686 GCA_049591635.1 Acetobacteraceae bacterium | reverse complement strand
CCCTTTGCGTGGGCGAGCACCGCCGCGCAGACCGGCACGGCGGCGCGGCCGAGGATCGTCCCGGCCTCGCCCGGCACCAGCGCCTGCTCGCGGATCGCCGCCAGCATCCGTTCGGCGGCGGCGAAGCGTCCGGTGGCGCACAGCGCCATCATCCAGTGCGGCAGGGTGAACGCCGAGAGGCAGTCGCCGATCCGCGCCTCCGCCTTGTCGGCCAGCTCGGTCCATCGGCCGCCCACGTCGACGCCCCGACGCCCGAGGCGGAATAGCATCGAGGCGGCGTTCTGCACGTCGATATAGACGTCGGGCGCCATCCGGGTCAGCGGCGCGTCGAGGTCGCGGAAATCGGCGTCATAGAGGGCCAGTACCCGCGCGGTATCGCCGCGCTCGAGGTGAAACACCGCCTCGTGCCAGTACAGATGGTGGCGCAGATTGCCGGTGGCCTCCCAGTTGCCGCGCAGTCCGTTGATCCAGGCGATACCCTCTGTGCGACGGCCTTGCATCTCGAGCACGTGCGCGACGCCATGCGCGGCCCAGGGATTGGCGGGATTGACCTCGATGGCGGCGCGTCCCGCAGCCTCGGCCTCGGTGTAGCGGCCGCACTCCTCGAGCGCGAAGCTACGGCAGGCGAGGATGGTGTCCCAGGCGGGCAGGTCCGGCCCCCAATGCGGCTCCGTCGCCAGCACCGAGGCAAGCATCCGATCCGGCCGTCCGTGCCAGAAATTGACGAAATGGGCGAGCCGGAAAGCGAGGATGTCGCGCGGATAGTCGGTCAGGATCTGTTCCCAGATCATCACCGCGTTCTCCGGGCGGCCGGCGACCCACGCCTCCAGCGCGGCGACATGCGCCAGCTCGCGCCGCGTTGCGAGCGCGGTGTGCCGGCGCGCCTCGACGGCAGCGGCGGCGGCGGCCTGCATGTAGGCGCGCGAGAAGCCGAGCAAGGCGAGGTAGCCGCCGACGCAATGGGCGAGCCCGAATGCCGGGTCCGCGGCGAGTACGGAAGCGAGGCGCGGGGCAAGGTCGGCGCGGTAGGCGAGATAGCCGTCCACGAGATCGTCGAACAATGCAGCGGCTGCGGCCGAACCGGTGCTGAGCGCCAGCCCGTGTGCGTCGTGGTGCATCAAACGGCCTCCTGCCTTACTGTCCCGAGGCTACTATGGCGAGGACCCGATGCTCGAATCCCAGCGCGCCCTGTTCGACATGCCGCGCGACGTCTGCTGGCTGAACGCCGCCGCCTACGGCCCGCTGCCCCTCGCCTCGCGCGAGGCCGGCGAACGCGGCGTCGCACGCAAGGTGCGGCCCTGGGAGATGAAGGAAGGCGGCGCGCAGGAGCAGTTCGAGCGCGCCCGGAAAGCGGCTGCCCGGCTCATCGGCGCCGACCCCGACGACGTGGCCCTGATCCCATCCGTCAGCTACGGCGTGGCGACGGCCGGACGCGTACTCCCTCTCGCCGCCGGCAGCCGCGTGCTAGTGCTGGCCGACGACCACACCTCGCCGGTGCTGGAATGGCTGGAGCGTACCAAGCAGGCCGGCGCCGTGCTGGAGACGGTGGCGCGCCCGAATGACGGCGACTGGACGACGGCGGTGCTCGCCGCCATCGACCGGCCCGGCGCGGGGCCGCTGGCGCTGGCGTCGATCTCCTCGGTGCATTGGTCCGACGGCGGCGCGGTGGACCTCGCGCGCGTGGCC
>JBAWFF010000482.1:0-7090 GCA_049591635.1 Acetobacteraceae bacterium | reverse complement strand
CCTCGCGATCGACGCCGGGGCGGACGGGCTGGTGTGCAGCCCGCACGAGGTCGCGCTGCTGCGCGACGCTCTCGGCACCGCCCCGCTGCTCGTCGTCCCGGGAATCCGCCCGGCCGGAACCGCGCGCGGCGATCAGGCGCGGGTCACGACACCGGAACAGGCGATCGCCGCCGGCGCCGATTGGATCGTCGTCGGCCGTCCGATCACCGCCGCCCCCGACCCCGCCGCCGCCGCGCGCGCGGTGGCCGAGGCGATTGGCGGGCAGGCGCCGGCCCTCGGGAATTGACCCGCCAACGGATCGGCGTCATCGGGGCGGGCATCGTCGGGCTCGCGTGTGCATACTGGCTCACCGAGGACGGGCATCAGGTCACGATCATCGATCGCGACCCGCGTGGCGACAAGTGCTCCTGGGGCAATGCCGGCGGGATCGCGGCCCCGGAAGTCGCGCCGGCCTCCATGCCCGGCCTGATCTGGCGCATTCCGGGCTGGCTCGCCGATCCGCTCGGGCCGCTGTCGCTGCGTCCCGCGCACGCGCCGGCGATGCTGCCCTGGCTACGCCGCTTCCTCGCCGCCGGCCGCGCCAGCAACGTCCCCATGATCGCCGCCGCCCTCGCGGCGCTGAATGCCCGCGTCCATGATGATTGGCTTCCGCTGCTCGCCGCCACCGGGCTGATCCATGCGTTGCGCCGGGTCGGCTCGCTGACCGTATACGAGACGCGCGCCGGGTTCGAGCATGACCGCGCGGAATGGGATCTCCGGCGCCGGTACGGCATCGTCTGCGAGGAGATGAGCGGCGAGGCGGCCCGCGATCTCGAACCGTCGCTGGCCGACATCGTCCGCCACGGCGTGTTCACTCCCGCCTGGTCGCAGGTCTCCGATCCCAAGGTAATCTGGGCGGGCGTCTTCGACTCGTTGCTGGCGCGCGGCGTGGTGTTCGAGAAACGCGAAGTGGTGGACGTCCCCGGCAAGGACGCCGGGTTCGACGCCGTCGTGATCGCCGCCGGCGCCTGGTCGGCGCGGCTCGCCGCGCGGGTCGGCGATCGTGCATCGCTGGAAAGCGAGCGCGGCTACAACACGACCTTGCCGGCACCGGGGATCATCCTTACGCGTCCCATCACCTTCGGCGAGCACAAATTCGTCGCCGCGCCGATGTCCTGCGGCCTGCGGGTCGGCGGCGCGGCGGAGTTCGCCGGTCTCGACGCCCCGCCCAACTACGCTCGTTGCGCCGCGCTGCTCACGCTGGCCCGGCGCTACCTCCCGGGACTATCGGCCGAAGGCGGCACGGTCTGGATGGGCAATCGTCCGGCGACGCCGGACAGCCTGCCGGTCATCGGATTTTCGCCGCGCCGAGGCGACGTGATCTATGCGTTCGGCCACGGCCATCTCGGCCTGACCCAATCGGCGACGACCGGGCGCCTCGTCGCCGACCTCGTCGCCGGGCGCAATAGCGGCCTCGATCTGGCGCCGTTTTCGATCGGGCGGTGGAACTGAGGGCTACAGCCCCGCCGCCGCAACCATCGACCGCAAATCCGGCCCTGGGCGGGCGCCGTAATGGCCGATGACCTCGGCGGCGGCGATCGCGCCGAGACGGCCGCAACCGGCGAGATCCCGATGCGCCGCCAGGCCGGCCAGGAAGCCCGCCGCGTAGGCATCGCCGGCGCCGGTGGTGTCCACCACGCGGGCGGGCTCGGCGACGACCTCCACCGTCTCGGCGCCGCGCACCACGACACTGCCGAGTTCGCTGCGGGTAAGCGCGGCCAGTTCCACCTCGGCGCGCGCGGCGTCGACGGCCTCGGCGAAGCTGTTCACCTCGTAGAGGCTCGTGACCTCCGCCTCGTTGGCGAACAGGATATCGACGCCGCCGCGCACCAGGGCGCGGAAGGCGGCACGGTGGCGGTCGACGCAGAACGGGTCCGACAGCGAGAGCGCGACCTTGCGGCCGGCTGCGTGGGCGGCGGCGGCGGCGCGGCGGAAGGCGGCCTGCGCGGCTTGGGGGTCGAACAAATAGCCTTCGAGGTAGAGAACGGCCGAATCGGCAACCAAGGCGGTGTCCACATCGGCGTCCTCGAACGCGACCGCGGCGCCGAGAAACGTGTTCATGGTTCGCTGCCCGTCGGGGGTGACCAAGATCAGGCACCGTCCCGTCGATGCCCCGCCTTCCAGCGCCGCCGAGGGGAAGTGCACCCCGGCCAGCGTGATGTCGCGACGGAAGACGTCGCCGAGCGGGTCGGCGGCGACCTTGCCGAGATAGGCGACACGCGCGCCCAGCGCGGCGGCGACGGCGCAGGTGTTGGCGTTCGACCCGCCGCTGCTCTCCTCCCCGGGGGGCATGGCATAGTACAGCCGTTCAGCGGTAGCGGCGTCGATCAGGGTCATCGCGCCCTTGCGCATGGCGTGACGGCTGAGGAAGTCTTCCTCGGTCCGCGCGACGACGTCCACGATGGCGTTGCCGATGCCGATGATGTCGAATCGCACGCTCATCCGCTGTTCCCCTATTTTCCGGCGCTCACCTAGACCGGGCGAGCGAGGTCCGCCAGCGGCGGTGTTGCCGCGAAGCTGGTGCGCGCGCGGAAAGGTCTGGCCGAATGGCGCGATCGGGTTGTTGCGACGCGGCTTCCCATGTTAGCCGACTTCCGCAACGCGACCCGACTTCTCCATCCAGGGGTGAAAACCCGTGTTCAAGCGCCGTAAGTCCGACGACTCCACCGACGCCGCCGACGCGGCCCTGCCCGCCGGGGTGAGCCTGGAGGCGGACCCGACCGCCACCGGACGCACCGGCCTCGCCACGACCATGCCGGGTGATACCGGCTTGGGCGTTCCCCCGTTCCGTCCCGCTCCGCCGAAGGAGGCGCCCATGTCCATGTCCCGCTCGCCATTCACTCCAGGAGCGGCGCCTTCCGGCGCCACGCCCGCGAACCCCGGCTCGCCGAGTCCAGCCACCCTCGTTCGCCCCGGCGTGGCGGGGCAAGCCGCCCCGCGCGCGCCGGCACGCGATGCCGCGGAGCGGCGGACGCTCGTGGTAGGGCGCGGCATCAGCGTGCAGGGCACCGTGCAGGATGCCGAGCGGCTGGTGGTCGAGGGCACCGTCGAAGCCAGCATGATCCACGCCACCGAGCTGTCGATCTCGCACGGCGGGATGTTCAAGGGTGAGGTGGAGGTGGAGGACGCCGAAGTGGCGGGCACCTTCAACGGCACCCTGACCGCGCGCGGCAACCTGATTATCCGCGCCAGCGGCCGGGTGCTCGGCCAGGCGCGCTGCCGCCGGCTTCAGGTCGAGGACGGTGGGCAGCTCTCCGGGCAGATGGAGATGCTGACCGACGACAAGAAGTCCGACCTCCCGGTCCGCGCCACCGAGAACGCCGACTGAGGGTGTCGATCGCCTCGTTCCGGCCCTTGCTCGCCGCGCTGGCATGCGCGGTGCTCGCGGCTTGCGCCGCCCCACAAGGGGGCGACACCCTGCCCGATCCTGGAGCGGTCCCGCCGCCCACGAGCTTCCGCGGCGCGCCATCGGCCATCGATGGGCTGTACAAGGGCAGCAGCACTCGCTATCAGGCGGACCGCCGGGACTGCCCGCATCCCGGCCTGGTGAATCTCTACGTGCAGGACAGGCAATTCACCTATCGCTGGGACCGCGCGACCGACGTCACTGGGGCGATCGGGGCGGACGGCTCGGTGAGCGGGCAGGGTGGCGCAATCTCCATCTCGGGCCGCCAGGTCGGCGATACGTTGGACGGAGACGTCACCACCGGAGGCTGCGCCTTGCATTTCACTACCCGCCGGCGTTTCTCCGGGGCGTGACCGAAGGCTGCCCGCGCTGGGCGTATTCCTGGGCGAAGGCCGGATCGAACAGCCGCTCGATGTCGCCGCGATTGATGCCAATGTCGCGAAGATCGCGCTCATCGGCGTTGCGCAGTTGGGCGGCGTCGGCATGACGCTGCCGCAGCTTGGTCAGGCCGCCGGCTAGGCGATGAAACATGTTCTCCGGCCCGTGGCCGGAGGGCGACGTGACGGCTGGAGCCTGGAACGCCAACGTATGATATAAGCTATGTGCGCCCATGATGTCCTCCTGACGAAATCCAACGTCGCGGAAGTGGGGCGCACTGGAACGCTCAAGAATGGGCGTGCGGAATGATACACTCTCCCCTCTGATGGGAGAATCCGCTGGTGGGCACGCTCGAGGACTATCAGGCTTTCGTCGCGGTGGTGGAGCGTGGCAGCCTGACGGCGGCGGCGCGCCAACTGGGCCGTTCCTTGCAGGCGATCAGCCGCGCGTTGTCGCAGTTGGAGCGCGATATCGGCGTCGAGCTGATCAGGCGCACCACGCGGCGGTCCCAGCCGACCGAGGCGGGGATTGGGTTCTACAAGCGCATCAAGGCGATCCTGGCCGACCTCGCGGCGGCGCGGACGGAGGTGGCGGACCATGCGAGCGCCATCGCCGGTCCGCTGCGGGTCGGCGGGGCGGGCGTGTTCGCGCCCACCTACCTCGTCCCGGCCATCGCCGCCTTCCTGCGACACCACCCGCTGGTGACGGTCGATCTTCGGCTCGCCCTCGACTACGTCGATCTGGTGGCCGAAGGATTGGACCTGTCGGTCAGGGTCGGCGCGCTGGAGGATTCCGCGCTGCGGATGCGCCCACTGGGCGCGGCGCGCCGGGTCACCTTCGCCGCCCCGTCCTACCTGGCCGAGCGCGGGCGGCCGCTGGCGCCCGCCGATCTCGCGCATCACGACTGCGTCGTGCGCCCGACCGCGCGGGATGCGTTCGCCTGGACCTACGCGCGCGACGGGCGGCAGGAGACGGTGCACGTGCACGGCGGCTTCGCGGCGAGCGCGGCCGATGCGTGCAACGAGGCGGTGGCGCTGGGCCTGGGAATCGGTCAGGCGCATCTCTGGCAGGTGCGGCCGCTGCTGGATCGGAGCCGCGTCGAGCTGATCCTGACCGAGTTCGAACTGCCGGCGGTCCCGGTGAGTGTGGTCTGGCCCGCCGGCGCGGCGTTGCCGGCGCGCACAAGGCTGCTGATCGATTTCCTGGCGGCGCGGCTGGGGGCGGAGCGGTGGTGAGGGATGGTTATTCGCAAACGGCGCATATGGTATCGTGGGCGCATGAGCATGGAAGCCGAAGAACCGGACGATCTTGCCGCGCTGTACCGGCGAGCTTTCGCCGATTTCGGGGCAAGCGCGCTTTGGAGCAGCCGTCCCGTGCCTAATCCGACGCCCGCGGACGCGCTGGCGATCACTCGCAGCCTGCGGGTCGAAGGCGACATGCGGGCGCGGCGGCTGGCCGAGCGGATCGAGCAAGCGTGCCGCCATGCCGCTCGCTAGGATCCAGTCAGATATCCTGCGCTTGCTCGCCGCGCACCGCGATCCGGAAAGCTATGTCGCGGGCAGCACGCCGCTCAATGTGAACGCACCGCGATATTCCGGCGATATCGACATTTTCCACGACCGCGAGGAACGAGTGGCCCGCGCGGCGGAGGCGGACGGCGCGGTGCTGCGGGCCGACGGATTCGACCTGCAATGGCTGCGGCGGGAGCCGACGATGTACGCGGTGGTTGCTGGGAAAGGCGGCGAAACGACGAAGCTCGAATGGGTGGTTGACGCGGATTATCGGTTTTTTCCTACGATGCGTGATGAGACGTTCGGCTATGTGCTGCATCCGGCCGACCTCGCCACCAACAAGGTGATGGCTGCCGCCGGGCGGCGGGAGCCACGCGACGTGGTGGATTTGCTGACGATCCACGACCGCATCCTGCCGCTCGGCGCCGTGGTGTGGGCCGCTGTGGGCAAATCGCTCGGATTTACCCCGGAGGGGCTTATCAACGAGGTTCGCCGCCTCGGCCGGTACACGGAGGCCGATTTTCGCCGTGTAGCCAGCGATCCCCCGGTTGATCCCGCCGCGACCATGATGCGCTTGCGACAAGTCCTCGACGACGCCGACGCCTTTGTCGCGCGGTTGCCTACCGAAAAGGTGGGATTGCTGTTCCTGCAAGGGGGAGACGTGGTGCAGCCCGACCCCGACCGGCTGGACACCTATCAGACCCATGCCGGAAAACGGCGCGGCCAATGGCCGAGCAGTCCCGAAATCTCCGCCGCCATGCTTGAGCGGTATGGGCCGCAACAGCGCTAGGAGACCCCCATGCGCTACGTCTCCACCCGCGGCCAAGCGCCCGTGCGCGACTTCGCCGGCGTGCTCCTCGCGGGGTTGGCCGAGGATGGCGGCCTCTATGTCCCTGAGACCTGGCCCACGCTCTCGCCCGACGCGTGGCGCGCCTTGCGCGGCCTGCCGTATCCGGCGCTCGCCGCCCGCCTACTGGCGCCGTTCGTGGGCGATGCTGTCCCGACGGAGGCGCTGGAGGCGATCTGCCGTGACGCCTATGCCGGCTTCACCCATCCGGCGGTGGTGCCGCTGGTGCAGCTCGACACATCGCTGTTCGTCCAGGAGCTGTTCCACGGCCCGACGCTGGCGTTCAAGGACATGGCGCTGCAAGTGCTCGGGCGGCTGTTCGATCGCGTGCTGGCGGAACGCGACGCGCGGATCACCATCGTGGGCGCGACCTCGGGCGATACCGGCTCGGCGGCGATCGCGGCCTGTGCCGGGCGTGCGCGGGTCGACATCGTCATCCTGCATCCGCGCGGGCGCACGAGCGAGGTGCAGCGGCGGCAGATGACGACGGTGGACGCGGCCAACGTCGCCAACATCGCCGTCGAGGGAACGTTCGACGACTGCCAGGACCTGGTGAAGGCGATGTTCGCCGACGCCGATTTCCGCGCCGAATTGCGCCTGTCGGCGGTGAACTCGATCAACTGGGCGCGCATCGCCGCGCAGGTTCCGTACTACGCCGTCGCCGCGCTCGCACTGGGCGCGCCCGACCGCGAGGTGGCATTCAGCGTGCCGACCGGCAATTTCGGCAACGTGCTGTCAGCCTGGGTCGCCGGGCGGATGGGATTGCCGATCGCGCGTTTGCTGGTGGCGTCGAACCGCAACGACATCCTGACGCGGTTCCTCGACGCCAACGACATGTCGATGCGCGCGGTCGAGCCGAGCCTGTCGCCCAGCATGGACATCCAGGTGAGTTCCAACTTCGAGCGCCTG
>JBAWFF010000481.1:0-3499 GCA_049591635.1 Acetobacteraceae bacterium | reverse complement strand
GTCCGCGGCGGCTCACTCGGTGACATTATCGGGGGCGGGCGTCACCCTTGCCGTTGACCAAGTGCTCGCGATCGGCACGACGCTGGCGGTTTCGACCGGAACGCTGGAACTGAACGCGAGCGGCATTATCCAGGGCGGCACTGTCATAGCCACTGGCGGGCAGGCGGTCTTCAATTCCGGAACGCTGAATGGGGTGACCTATCAGGGCACGCTCGATCTGTCCGCGGGCGGCGCCAACGTCTTCGTTGAGAACGGGATCACCCTGGAAGGCCCGGGCGGCATTGGGCCGGGCACGGTGACACTCACCGGCGCCGGAAGCGCGCTCCAGGTCGAGAATGCCGGTATCCTCAACAACGCGGATATCACCATCGGTGGTCCCAGCGGCACCACCGGTGCCTTGTTCAGCACTTTGGGAAACTTTGACGTTTCCGACAACGCGACGTTGACACTCGGTACGGGCCTTGTCGTGACAATCGGTACCGACGCCGAATTCTTCACCGGGTTCAACTCGCACGACGCGATCGACAGCAAGACCGCCCTCGGGTTCACCACGGTCGGCGATGGCGGCCTGATTGACGGTTTGGGGATCTTTCTGAACGAAGGGGGCATCTCTGTCGGCGGTGGCGCCTCTCTCACCATCGGTGATTCGATCGACCCAATGACGTTTAGCGACAAGGCGGGGGTGACGGTCTCAGGCGGCGGACAGCTCGTACTGGGTTTGTCGGTGACGACGACAGGGGCCGGCACGATTGGACTTGACTCCGGCGGCTTGGTCGAACTCGGTTCCGCCTACTCCCAGACAGTCACGTTCGGCTCCGACGGGCCTGCTAAGTTGGTGATCGACAACCCGGCCAGCTTCACCGGCACGCTCGCGACCCTCTCCGCTGGAGATACGATCGATCCGAGCACGACCGTCACGAGCGCCGTGCTGTCCGCGACCAAGCTGATGCTCGCAACCTCGAGCGGGACATTCAATTACACGGTAACCAATCCGGGCTACACGGGCACCCTGATCCTGAAGCCCGATCCGAGCGGCCACGGCACCGACGTCATCATTCCCTGCTTCGCGGCTGGCACCCGCGTCGCGACACCCGGCGGCCCCGTCGCGGTGGAGCGTCTTGTGATCGGCGATGTCGTGAGGACGCGGAGCGGCATGACCCGGCCCGTGGTCTGGGTCGGTCGGCGCCAGATCGACTGCGCGCGCTATTCCGACCCGGCATTGGTCCGCCCGATTCGCGTGCATGCCAACGCGCTCGGCAAGGGTGTCCCGTGTCGCGATCTGCTGCTGTCGCCCGACCACGCCGTCTTCGTCGATGGGCTGTTGATCCCCGTGCGCCTACTGGTCAACCACAGCAGCATCAAGGTCGCGAGCGATGTGGCCGAGGTCGAATATGTCCATCTCGAACTGCCGACGCACGACATCCTGCTCGCCGAGGGGCTGCCGGCGGAAAGCTACCTGGACGCGGGATACGGCACGGCGCTGCTACCCGGGCGGGCTACGAGAGCGCCGGTCTTCCCCGGCGCTGATGCCGTTCGAGAGGTCCGCTCCTGCGCGCCTTTCGCGACCGATGCCAGTCGCGTCGAGCCGATCTGGCGCCGGATCGCCGAGACGGCCGGTGAACCGGCCCGCGCGGCCTCGACCACCCCTGATCCCGACTTGCGCCTGCTTCATCGCGGCCGGACACTTCGCCCGGTCATTGTCGCCGGTGGGCGTCATGTCTTCGTCGTATCGGGCGGTGGCACGGCGCGGTTGGTCTCGCGCGCGAGCCGTCCCAGCGATACGCGGCCCTGGCTCGATGATCGCCGCCGGCTTGGCGTCTGCGTCAGCCGCATCATTCGCGACGGCGCCGAGTCCGTGCCGCTCGCACTTGATCATCCGGGACTGCGGGCGGGTTGGTGGGAAAGAGGGGCCGCCGAGTCCGGCCGCTGGACGGACGGCGACGCTGAACTTCCGGTTCCGGCGGAGACAAGATTGATCGAAGTGACGATCCGGCCGCTCGACCATTATCGGCTGGACGATCGCCAGGCGGCATAACGCCGGGTCGTCCACCTCCCCGCCTCCCGGTGGTCGCGTCCTCCTGTTTCCGGGCGGCGTGATGAACGCATTGATCGTGTTGGGGTGGCTGTGGGATGCCGACCGGCAGACGGAGGTGGCGGGCGCTGTCGCGCATCTGTAGCCTTACTCCGACAGCACAAGGGTTCTCGTTATGGAGCGCAAGGCGTGAGCGGCGCGGTTCTTGTCACCGGAGTCGCCGGTTTCATCGGAATGCACGTCGCCGAGGCCCTGCTCCGTCGCGGCGACACTGTGATCGGCGTCGACAACATCAATAGCTATTACGACGTTGCCCTCAAGGAGGCACGGCTGGCGCGACTCCTCGAACGGCCGGGCTTCACGTTCCACCGCATGGACGTCTCCGACCGCCTGGCGCTGCACGCCCTGATCGCGGCCGAGCAGGGGATCGACCGGATCGTGCATCTCGCCGCGCAAGCGGGGGTGCGTCACTCGATGATCGATCCCTACGCCTACGTTCAGGCGAATGTGATGGGACACCTCGTGGTCCAGGAAGCAGCGCGCCTGCTGCCGCGCCTGCGCCACCTCGTCTATGCCAGTTCGTCTTCGGTCTATGGAGCCAACCGGCGGCTGCCGTTCCGAGAGTCCGATCCTGTGGACCATCCGATGTCGCTCTATGCCGCGACGAAGCGCGCGAACGAGTTGATGGGCTACGCCTATGCGCGTCTGTTCGGGTTACCGCAAACCGGCCTGCGGTTCTTCACCGTCTATGGGCCATGGGGCCGGCCCGACATGGCCTATTATGGCTTCGCGCGCGCCATCGTACGCGGCGAACCGATCACGGTCTATGACGGCGGGCGGCTCAAACGGGACTTCACCTATATCGACGACATCGTGGCCGGAGTGCTGGGCGCGCTGGACCGGCCGCCCGACGGACGACTGCCGGCTCGGCTGCTCAATATCGGCAATCACCGGGCCGAGGAGGTCGGAACGCTCGTCGGGTTGCTCGAGCAGGCGCTCGGCCGTCGCGCCATTATCCAGGAGGCAAGCCGGCCGGTGGCGGACGTGGAGGAGACTTTCGCCGACATCGACGCAATCTCGGCGCTGACGGGTTTCGCACCGTCCACGTCGCTCTCCGACGGAATTTCCCGCTTCGTGGCCTGGTTCCGGTCGTATCATGGGCTCGGCGTGGAAGCGCCGCCGATTGAGGGTTGACCGCTGATCCATGGGCGCCTAGAAGCCGCTTACCGCAGCGGCGAGCCACTTGTCTCAACGCGACGATCGCTATCATGCCCCCATTCGCCGAAGGACGGCGGGGGTAGACGGGAACCGGAAAGCCGCCCTCGGGCGGCTTATTCAGTTCCCGCCACGTTCTTTGACATTAGCATATTGGTTAGGAAGGGATACGTAGGCGGCGTCCTTTGGGGTGGTGCGTGTTTTTGCATTTGCCTGGTTGGTTGATTGGTGGGTTGGACCTGGTTTGGCTTT
>JBAWFF010000480.1:0-7354 GCA_049591635.1 Acetobacteraceae bacterium | reverse complement strand
GCGCCATGCGCGCCAAAGTCGGCGCCATGCGTGCCGCGATGGCGGCGGCGCCGGAGGTCGTGCGCAGGTCCCAGGCGAAGGCCAAAATGTCGCGCCAATGACAGTTATCGGCGAACAGCTCCGCGAGCCGCGCGGCCTCGCCGGAGGCCAGGGCAGCACCGAAATCACCGAGCCAGGTCTCGGCTGTCACCTTCGCTGGATTGTTGCTCAGGATGCCGTCCATGGCCTCTTCCTCCATTTTCCCGCGCCATCCCCGCGAGAGTCAGCCAAGCGGGCGACGCGAACCAAGCAGACTATGTGAAAGCTCGCCCCGCGAGAAAACGCGCCACCCCGAGGCGATACGCGGCGCCTCGCGGCAAAGCCGCCGGGCGGTGTCAACCAGAGTGCCCCACCCCGACCGCCGGTTGCCGTACCAGTGCCTCTCGTACCAACGAGGGTCCACCGGGAACGGCGACAACCGGCTTCACCGCTTCCGCCGTCCGGCGCACTCCTTCGTCGCGCTCCCCACCATGCGCGCAAGGGCGGGATGGTCGGTGCGGCGTCGCCCCACTGCCGCGCCTGCTGGGTCATTGGATTGCTCCTTGTACATATAGCATGCAGCTTCTCACATAGCATGCAGCTTCTCACAAACCGTGCGGCGACCCCGTGATCGTCACCGGGCTGCGATCGTGCGGAGACAGGGCCGGCAATCGGCTGCAAGGCATCAGTGCGCGGTGAAGCCGCCGTCGACCGGCAGAGCCACGCCGAGCACGAAGCTGGCCCCGGGGCTACAGAGCCAAAGAACGGCAGCAGCGATCTCGTCGGACCGCCCCAGTCTTCCGATAGGCTGATCGCGCATGATCTCCTTCATGCCGTCTGCCTGCTTCTCAAGCATGTCCGAGACCATCGGTGTGTCGATCGTCCCCGGACACACGGCATTGATACGAATGCCCCGCGGGGCATATTCGAGCGCGGCGCTCTTGGTCAGGCCGATCACGCCGTGCTTGGAAGCGTGATAGGCCGCGCGGCTGGGGAGTCCGACAAGGCCGCCCAGTGAAGAGCAGTTGACGATGGCGCCGGTGCCTTGTGCGCGCATCTGGCGCAGTTCATGCTTCATGCAGGTCCAGACACCGCGCAGATTGATGGCGTTCACGCGGTCGAAGTTCTCGGCCGTCTCGTCGGCCGCATCGCTCGGCGGAACCTGGATGCCGGCATTGTTGAATGCCATGTCGAGCCGACCGAAGCTGGCGACGGCGCGCTCCACCATCGCGGCGGCCTGCGCCTCGTCCGCCACGTCGCAGATGACGCCGATCGCCTGGTGTCCGGCCGCGGTCAGCCCATCAGTAGCGTTGCGCAGCGCCTCCTCGTTGATATCGGCGAGCACGACGGCGGCGCCTGCTTCCGCGAAGGCCTTCGCGGTCGCCAACCCCATGCCGGAGCTGGCGCCGGTAACGAGGGCAACCTGGCCCTTGAAATCGTAGGTGGGATTCATGGTTTCCTGCCTCCGTTAGCGCCGCGAGCGTTTCGTTCTCGTCATAGAGGATCGTACCCAGGCTTCTTGTAGATTGTCTCGGCCTTGCCGACGATGTCCGGCTTGTAGACCTTCTCGACCCAATCGCTCGGCTCGACGTCCTCGATGCTGACCGACACCGCTTCCTCCGCGCAGTTGGCGGTTGCCATGATGGCCTTGGTGACTTCCGCCGCGATCTTCGCCTTCTGTTGCTCGGATCGCCCGGACTGGAGCTTAACGATCACGTGCGGCATTGTTTCCTCCGTTTTGCTCACATTTCCTGCCGCGTCGGCCGGAATAGGATTTCGTTGATGTCCACCTCATCCGGCTGACTTATGGCGAACGCGACCGCGCGGGCGAACGACTCGGCCGGGATCGCTGCCTCCGCGTAGAACTTGCGGATTCTCGCGCCCGCCTCCGGGTCGGTCACGCTGTTTGGCAGCTCCGTCGCCACCGCGCCCGGTGAGATCACGGTGGTACGAATGTTATAGGGCGTTACTTCCTGGCGCAGCCCCTCGGACAGCGCGCGCACGGCAAATTTGGTGGCCGCATACACGGCGAAACCGGGGCCCACCTTATGTCCGGCCACGGAAGAGACGTTGATGAAGTGGCCGGATTTCTGCTGCTGCATATAGGGCAGCGCCGCGGCGATGCCGTACAGCACCCCTTTCAGGTTCACGTCGATCATCCGGTCCCATTCGTCAATTTGCAGACGCTCGAGCAGCGCCTGCGGCATCAACCCGGCGTTGTTGATCATCACGTCGATGCGTCCGAATGTCCGCACCGCGGTGTCGACCAATGCCTTGACCTGCTCGCGGTGGGTGACGTCCGTCGTCATCGCGATCGCCTTGCCGCCGCCGCCGGTCAGCTCGCGAGCCAACGCCTGGATGCGATCCCGGCGGCGCGCGCCCAGTACCACGCTCGCGCCCTGGGCGGCGAGATGGCGCGCGGTTGCCTCGCCGAGGCCGCTGCTCGCACCCGTGATGACGACGACTTTTCCTTCGATGTTGTTGCTCATGGCGTATACTTTCTCAATCGTGTGACTGTTCAGCGGCCGGCCAACCTCATAAGCTCCTCGGGATACCGGGCCCCCCGCACCGTGATCTTCGCGGCCGCGTCCTCGATGTCGCGGAGATCGTCCGCGTCAAGGACCACAGAGGCGGCGGCAACGTTCTCCTCGAGGCGCGCGAGCTTGGTGGTGCCCGGGATGGGCACGATCCAGGGTTTCCGCGCGAGCAGCCAGGCGAGCGCGATCTGCGCCGGCGTCGCGCGCTTCCGCGCGCCGATCTTTTCCAGCAGGTCGACCACTGGCCGGTTCGCCTTGCGGGCCTCGGGCGTAAAGCGCGGCAAGCCGGTGCGATTGTCGTTGCCGCCGAAGGTGGTGGTCTCGTCGATCTTGCCCGTGAGGAAACCCCTGCCCAGCGGGCTGAAGGGAACGAAGCCGATGCCCAGTTCCTCGCAGACCGGCAACGCGTCCGCTTCGGGTTGGCGCCACCAGAGGGAGTATTCGCTCTGGATCGCCGCGACCGGCTGGGTCGCGTGCGCGCGGCGGATCGTTGCCGCGCCAGCCTCGGACAGGCCGAAGTGCTTGACCTTGCCTTGCGAAATCAGCTCCTTCACCGCGCCCGCGACGTCCTCGATCGGCACGTTGGGATCGACGCGATGCTGATAGAAGAGGTCGATCGCCTCGACCCGCAGACGCTTCAGAGAGCCTTCGGCCGCCTGCCGAATGCGTTCGGGGCGGCTATCGAGCCCGTCAGCACCGCGAGAGCCGCCAGGACCAACGTCGTGGCCGAACTTGGTGGCGATGACGACGCACTTCCGGAACGGCTCCAGCGCCTCGCCCACGAGTTCTTCGTTGGTGAACGGGCCATAGACCTCGGCGGTGTCGAAGAAGGTGACGCCGCGCTCCACCGCCGCACGGACCAGCGCGATCATCTCCTTGCGGTCCGGAGCCGGGCCACGGTGATAATTCATGCCCATGCAGCCCAGGCCAATGGCTGAGACCGCCAGGCCACTGTTGCCGAGTTTGCGGGTCTCCATTTCCATTCTCCCGTGCACGTTTGGATAATTGGGCTGGCGTTGCCTAGGCGGAGGCTTCTCGCGGCGTGCCGGCCAGGTATTGATCGTCAGAGACGTGCTCCATCCACTCGACGACCTTGCCGTTTAGCGCTTCCTGGATGGCGATATGGGTCATCGCCGTTGTCGACGCGGCGCCGTGCCAGTGCTTCTCGCCCGGCGGGAACCAGACCACGTCGCCGGGCCGGATTTCCTCCACCGCCCCGTCCTCGCGCTGCACCCGGCCGCAGCCGGACGTGACGATCAACGTCTGACCCAGTGGATGCGTGTGCCACGCGGTGCGCGCGCCCGGCTCGAACGTGACGCTGGCGCCGGCAACACGCGCCGGCTCGGGCGCACTGAACAGCCGATCGACGCGCACCGTTCCCGTGAAGTATTCCGCCGGTCCCTTGCCGGAGGGCTCTGAGCCATTTCGCTTGATGTCCATCGTTTATCGCTCCGCTTTTGAAACAGTGGGGGATTAGGCGCGCCGGCCCGAGCCTCTGCGCGACTGGTATTCACGCGCGAATTTCGGATCGAAGAAACGATTCATGTCGTGTCGCTCGATTCGATCGATGCCCATGTCGGCCAATTCGCAATCCGACATCGCCGTGAGCTCGCGGGCGGCGGCGCTCCGGGCGAACGCCGTTCGCAAACGAGCGCCGAGGGCTTCGCCGAGCCGGGAGGGCCATGAGCCAATGCGTTTGATCTCCATCGCGTCCACCGCCGTTGCAAGGCCGGAATGCTCGGCATTTCTCGCCTTGCCGATGCCGACCTATTTAACGCGCCCCCGCCGAGGGATTAGATAGCAAGATACGCATGGGCTTATGAGCTGGGTTCACCAATGCCACGCGAGAACCTCCGTGATCTCCCTGCATTCCTGGCCGTGGCGCAGGAGCGCAGTTTCACCAGGGCGGCGGCGAAGCTCGGTGTTTCGCAGTCGGCCCTGAGCCACGCCATCCGTGGACTTGAAGAGCGGCTCGGTCTCCGCCTGCTGACCCGCACCACGCGCAGCGTCGCGCCGACCGAGGCGGGCGAGCGTCTGCTTCACAACCTGGCCCCTCGGTTCGAGGAGATCGATGCCGAACTCGCGGCCCTAAGCGAGTTTCGCGAGAAGCCCGCCGGCACCATTCGAATCACGGCCACCGACTATGCGGCCGACACCATCCTGTGGCCGCGGCTTACGACGTTGCTGCGGCAGTATCCGGATATCAAGGTCGAGATCATCATCGACTATGGCCTGACCGACATCGTCACCCAGGGCTTTGACGCCGGCGTGCGGAACAGCGAGCAAGTGGCAAAGGACATGATCGCCGTTCGTATCGGGCCGGACATGCGCATGGCGGTCGTCGGCGCTCCGGCCTATTTCATGGAGCGGCCACCGCCGAGGAGGCCGCAGGACCTGATCGGACACAATTGCATCAACCTGCGTCTGCCGACGCATGGCGGGCTGTACGCCTGGGAGTTCGAGAAGGGCAAACGTGGGCTGAAAGTCCACGTCGAGGGCCAGCTTGTCTTCAACAGCACCTTCCAGATGCTCAATGCCGCACTGGCCGGTTTCGGCCTGGCGTATGTGCCGGAGGATCTGGTCGGGCCCTTCCTGGAGGAAGGCCGCCTCAACCGTGTGCTTGAGGACTGGTGTCCCATTTTTTCGGGATCCCACCTCTACTACCCCAGCCGGCGCCAGCGCTCACCGGCTTTTGTTCTGCTCGTTGACGCGCTTCGCTACCGAAACGCCCGATAGATATCGCGAAAATCTTGAATCGTTTGTGGTTCAGTCTATCGTCCCCGCGGGTCCAGCGCGTCCCGCAGCCCGTCGCCCACCAGGTTGAACGACAGCACGCACAGGAAGATCGCGATCCCCGGAAAAATCGCCAGCCACGGCGCTTGCGTCAGGAATTGCTGCGCCTCGTTCAGCATCGATCCCCAGGACGGCGCCGGCGGCTGCTGGCCCTGGCCGAGGAAGGACAGTGCCGCCTCGGCGAGGATCGCGACGGCACTCGCCAACGTCCCCTGCACCAGCACCGGCGGCAGGATGTTCGGCGCGATGTGGCGCAACGCGACCCGCCACCCGGGATTGCCGAGCGCGCGCGCCGCCTCGACATAGTCGTTGCTCATCGCATCCAGGGTCGCGGCGCGGGCGACGCGCATGAATTGTGGGAAGTAGCTTACCCCGATCGCGATCATCGCGTTGCGCAAACTCGGGCCGAGGAACGCCGCCAGCGCGATCGCCAGGATCAGGAACGGCACCGCCAGCATCGCATCGACGATCCGGCTCAGGATCGAATCCACGATGCCGCCGGCGAACCCGGCGAGCAGCCCCGCCGGCACCCCGATGCCACCGGCGATCATCACCGAGACGACGCCCGCCAGCAGGCTCGCCCGCGCCCCGAAGATCACGCGGGAGAGCACATCGCGCCCGTTCTGGTCGGTGCCCATCCAGTGCGCCCAGGAGGGCGCCTTGCGGATCGCCGTCCAGCTCGTCGCGATCGGATCGTACGGCGCGACCAGCGGAGCGAATACCGCGACCAGCACGACGAAGACGATCACAACCAGCCCGAACACCGCGAGCTTGCGGCCCAGGAACAAGCGCAGCGCAAGCCGTGCCGGGCTCTGCATCCGCGGCGCCGCGGCGCCGGCGAGCGCGGTCGCGCTCATGTCGCGCGCAGCCGCGGGTTGATATAGACGTACAGCACATCGGCGAGCAGGTTCAGCAGCACGAACAGCGTCGCCGTCACCAGCACCACGCCTTGCACCACCGGATAGTCGCGGTTGAACACCGCATCCACGATCATCTTCCCGAACCCCGGGATGCTGAACACCTGCTCGGTCAGCACCGCGCCCGACAGCAGCGTTCCCAGTTCCAGCGCCCCCAACGTCACCACCGGGATCAGCGCGTTGCGCAGCGCGTGGCGCACCACCACGACCCGCTCGCGCAGCCCCTTCGCACGCGCCGTGCGAACGAAATCCTGCCCGAGCGCCCCCAGCATCGCGCTGCGCGTATGGCGCATCAGCACCGCGGCGATGCCGCTGCCGAGCACGATCGCCGGCATGATGGTGGTGGCGAGCGAGCGCACCCAGTCCTGGGTCAGCGGCACGTAGCCCGAGGGCGGCAGCCAGCCGAGATCGACCGATATCAGCAGGATCATCATGATCCCCAGCCAGAAGGTCGGCGTCGACAATCCCGCCAGCCCGATCGCGTTGGCGAGCGTGTCCCAGATGGTGTTCCGCTTCACCGCCGCGATCACCCCGGCCGGCACGCCGATCACCACCGCGAGGGTGAAGGCCATGACGCCGAGCTGGATCGTCACCGGCAGCTTCTGGGCGATCAGCGTGGTCACCGGCTCGCGGTTGCGCCACGAATAGCCGAGGTTGCCGTGCAGCACGTTGCCCAGCCAGTGAGCGTACTGCGCCGGAATCGACCGATCCAGCCATAGCTCGTTTCTGATCTGCGCCACCGTCTGGGCGTCCGCGCTGTCGCCGGCCAAGACCAGCGCCGGGTCGCCCGGCATGAGCTGCTGGAGGCCGAACACCAGCACGCTGACCAGCAGCAGCGTGGGGACGACCTGCGCGAGGCGCCCCCCCAGATGTCCGCTCACGGTGGCTCCTTCCTGTCGCCGGGGCTGGCGCCAGTTCCTAGACCTGTCGGGTCTTCATGCGAAGACGATCCCGTCAGAGCTGGGCCGGGTCAGCGGCGATCAGGCCGTCGACCTTCACCAGCGTGGCCTGAAAATCCGACGGCGACAGCCGCAAGGGTCCCTCAAACGGGAAATCGAGCATCCTGACCGTCAGCAACGCGAAGCAGAG
>JBAWFF010000479.1:0-24926 GCA_049591635.1 Acetobacteraceae bacterium | reverse complement strand
GCACCAAGGCGGCGGTCGCGACGCCCGCCGCGCAGGTCGGCGCGCCGAGCTGAAGGCCCAACCCCGAGGCGACCATCAGCAGGACCGCCGTCGCCACGATCCCCGAAGCGGCGGTCTTGCCGCCGGTGGACAGCGTCGGAACGCTGACCTCGGCGGCGATCTCCTGGTTGAGCGAGCGCCGCTGCGTCATCCGAAGCACGAGATACGTCGCCCCGATCGACAGCACCGACGGCAGCGCGAATCGTGGCAGCCACACCAGCAGCGCCGGCATGTGGTTGCCATAGATCACCAGATTCGCCGGATTGGAGATCGGCAGCACGAAGCTCGCGGCGTTGGCGATGAACGCGCAGATCAGCAGGTACGGAAGCGGCTGCTTCGCCTTCGCCGTCCTGGCCACCGCGGCGACCGCCGGGGTGAGCACGACCGCCGTGGCGTCGTTGGACAGGAACGTCGTGACGACGATCCCGACCACGTAGATCAGCGCGAACAGCCGCGTCGCGGAGCCCTTCGCGTGGCGCGCCGCCCACGCGGCCAGCCAGTCGAACAGCCCCTCCCTTCGGGCAATCGCGGCCAGCAGCATCATGCCGAGGAGGAACAGGTAGACGTCGATGCCCTTCCGCACGCCGAGCAGCGCGTCGGGGACCGGCAGCAGTCCGAACGCGACCAGCGCGACGGCGCCGGCGACGGCCCATATCCACTCGGGAAATTTCCACGGCCGCGCGATCACCCCAGCGGTCGCCAGCGCGGCGATCGCCCAGATGGCGCCATCGGAGAGCGTGATCGCGCCCGGATTGGTGCCCAACGCCGCTAATCGTTCTCAAACCCGTAGACCTCGGGCAGAAGGAAGATCGCGGCCAGCAGACCGATGAGCGGGAAGATCGCGGTGAGCAGCGTCGCGTGGGCCTGACCGATCGCCGCGAACAGCACCGGGAACAGGAAGATCCCCAGGAACGCCGGCAGTTTGACGAAGACGTAGGCGAAGCCGGTCGCCGTGCCGCGATACTCCGGCTTGGCGACCATGGCCGGAATGGTGACGACGTTTTCCGCGTCCCAGTAATGGCCCCACAGCATGGCGGCGGCGGCGAACGGCAGGATGCCGACATGGTCCGTGTAAAGCGCCGCGGCCGCGACCAGCAGGGACACGAACACGATGGCGAAGCCGGCAATGCTAAGGCCGCGTTGCCCGATTCGCGGCGTGATCAGCGGGCCCACCCAGCCGGAAATCGCGGCGATGATGTAAAGGAGAAGCGTGACGAGGCTGGTTCCCAGAATGCTCGACACGCCCACCATGACGAACAGCACCGGAATGTAGAACGCGAAGGTCGAGAATTCGGCACTCTGGGCAAAGCCGGCGATCCAGCCGAACAAGGTGGCGCGCCAGCGGATCGGATCCTGCCTTATGTCGGCGAGGAAAGCGGCCGGACGCGGCTTCGGAATGGCGACGTCCTCGTCCGGCAACATGTCGAGGTTGTCGCCGTACATGCTCTTCGTCACCCGCTTGGCCTCGCGGAAACGGCCGTGGCGGATCAACCAGACCGCGGTCTCGGGCAGGTCATGGCGCAGGATGAAGATGATTGCGGCGGGCACCGCGCCCAGCCCAAGCGTGACCCGCCAGATCAGGTCGTGCGGTAACTGGGCGATCAGGAAGATCGCGATGACCGCGAGGGTGAGGACTTCACCCACCGCGAACATGAACTGCCAGCGATTGCCCATGACCTCCCGCTCGCCGCGGGGCATGGACTCCATGATGTAGGTGTAGCCACTGGCGATGTCGCTGCCGAGCGGAATGCCCAGGATGACCCGAATGACGACAAGCCATGCCATGCTCGTCGCGAACGCCTGCGCGAGGGCGAAGATGATGAACATGATCATGGTGGACAGGAACACCCTGCGGCGACCGATCTTATCCGACAGCCACCCGCCGAGCAGCGCGCCGATGATGGCGCCGCCCTGTGTGCCGGCCGCGGCCAGGCCCAGCATCGCGGGAGAGGGATGGAAGATGTCGCGCAGGAAGATCAGGACGAAGGCAATCGAGTAGAGGTCCCAGGCCTCCACCAGGATCGAGGCGATCATCAGCCAGCCGATGAACTGCCCCTTCGGATTGTAGTTGGTCACGAGATAGTTGGCGGCGCGGTCCATGGCCGCTTGCTGCGACTGCGTTACCAAGGCTCGCCTCCCCTTCTCATGAGTACCACTCTACGCCTTGCTCATCCGCCGTTCGCAGTCCGCCGCCCCCAGTCGCTCCGGCTGCAACCCGGTCCCCAGCCCCGGTCCCGCCATCGGATAGACGAAACCGTCGCGTATGTCCGGCAGCTCCGTCATCACCTCCCGATACCAGCCGCTGGTGAAGGCGCGGACGGTCTCCTGGATCAACGTGTTCGGGCAATTGAGCGAGAGGTGCACGGACGCGGTCAGCACCACCGGGCCGCTGCAATCATGCGGGGCGACCGGGCGCCCCCAGGCCTCGGCGAGCGTCGCGATCTTCTTCGCCTCGCCGATGCCGCCGCACCATGAGAGGTCGAGCATGACGACATCCACCGCGTCGGCCTGCAGGAACTCGCGGAAGCCGCGCCGGGTAGCGACGGTCTCGCTGGCGCAGATCGGGACGCTGGTGCGCGCCCGCAGGCTCGCCAGCAGATCGGCGTTGACCATCTTGATCGGGTCCTCGACCCAGAACGGCTGGATATCGGCCAGCGCCCGCAGCACCTGCTCGGCCGCCGGCGGGGTCCACAGCGAATGCAGCTCCGCCATGATGTCCATCTTGCGGCCGACCGCCTCTCGGATCTTGCGGAACGGTCCGAGCGCGTGATCGAGGTCGGAAGCCGAGATCGAGCGGCCCTCCGTCGCCTCCGCGGCGAAGTCGAACGGCCAGATCTTCATCGCCGTGATACCCTGTTCCAGCAGGGACTGCGCCAGTTCGTCGGCACGGTGAAGGAATGCGTCGAGGTCCTCGTACGGACCAGCGGCCGCGCCACCGACCCCCCAGTTGTCCGTCTTCTGCCCGCTGTCGGCGCGAATGTAGCGATAGCCGGCGCATGTGTTGTAGATTCGCACCCGCTCGTGCGAGAGGCCGCCCGGGCACTGATGCAGCGGCTGCCCGGTGGCCTGGCCGAACAGGTCCCACAGCGCGATGTCGACGGCGGAAGCGGCGCGCATTTCCACCCCGCTGCCCGAGAAGCCGAGATACTGGTTTTGCAGCGTTCGTCCGTGCCGGTCCATCTGGAGCGCGGGCTTGCCGAGCGGCGCGACGGTCTCGTGGATTTGCGCCTCGACCGCGCGCGCGCCGAAGAAGGTTTCGCCGAGGCCGACCAGCCCCTCGTCGGTATGGACGTGAAGCCAGAGCAGGTTCGGAAACTCGCCCAGCCGGATCGTCTCGAAACCCGTGATCTTCATCGCATTCCTCCGCGCGGCATCGACTGCTTCGTCCGCGCAGCTTCGCCTGCCCGGGCGAAGCCGGCAATCGCGTGGTTGTCACGCAAGGCGTGTTCCGCGACCATGGGAACGCACGGCGCAGAGAGACGTTTGTCATGGCCCCCTCCCCCGTCTTCCGCCCCAAGCCGGACGCGATCGCAGCGCTGTTCGTCCGCCGCAAGCCGGTGATCGGCGTCATCCACTTGCCGCCGTTGCCGGGCTCGCCCGGCTATGACGGCCAGCCAATGGCGGCGATGACCGACTTCGCGCTCGCCGAGGCGGAGCGGTACCGCGCCGGCGGCATGGACGGATTGATCGTCGAAAATCACGGCGACATCCCGTTCGCCAAGCCGGATCGCCTGGGAGCGGAGACCGCCGCGTGCATGGCGGTCATCACCGACGCGGTTCGCCGCGCGACGGACCTGCCGATCGGGGTGAACGTGCTGGCGAACGCGGCACTGGCGGCGCTCGCGGTCGCCAAGGCGGCCGGGGCGCGGTTCGTACGCGTCAACCAGTGGGCCAACGCTTACGTCGCCAACGAGGGGTTCATCGAGGGCCCGGCCGCCGAGGCGACGCGCTATCGAACCTGGTTGCACGCGCAATCGGTGCGCGTCTTCGCCGACGTGCATGTGAAGCACGGCGCGCACGCCATCACCGCCGACCGCTCGCTCGGCGAACTCGCCCGCGACGTGGAGTTCTTCGACGCCGATGTCGCCATCGTCACCGGTCAACGCACCGGCGATTCCGCCAGCATGGACGAATTGCGCGCGATCGCCGCCGGAACGGCACTGCCGGTGCTCGTCGGCTCCGGCGTCACGCAAGCCAATGTCGGCGACATCCTCGCGGTCGCCGATGGCGTCATCGTCGCGAGCGCGCTGAAGCGCGACGGCGTGTGGTGGAATCCGGTCGATCCCGACCGGCTGGCGGCGTTCGCCCAGGCGGTTGCGCGGGCGCGGGGCTGACCGGGTTCAGGCCGCAGCCAAGCAGCACCAGCCGCTCGATCAACTCGGTGCCGGCCTGGAAATCCCGCGCGCCGAGCCGGCGGCGCCCGAGCACGGCGCGGACCTGCACCTCGAAATCGGCGTAGGTCTGGGTCATCGCCCAGAGCACGAAGAACAGATGCCGCGGCTCCACCGGCGCCATCAGCCCGCGGGCGATCCAGCCCTCGATGACGGTGGACTTCGCCTCCACCAGCGCGCGCAGCTCGGTGCCCAGGAAGCCGCCGAGCTGCGGAGCGCCGTGCAGGATCTCGTTCGCGAACACCTTGGAGGCGTGCGGACGCGTCCGCGAGTAGACCATCTTGCGGCGGATATAGCTCGACAATGCCGCGGACGGATCGCTGTCGGGCAGGATCTGGTCGGTCGCCGCCAACCACATGCCGAGGATGTCGTCGAGCACCGCGCGATAGAGGCCCTCCTTGGTCTTGAAATAGTAGTGCAGGTTCGCCTTCGGCAGCCCAGCGGCGGCGGCGATCTCCGCCATCCGGGCGCCGGCGTACCCCGCGGTGGCGAACACGCCCTCGGCGGCGGCGATTATGAGAGCCCTCGGTGTCCTTCGGTCCCGCGTCACCTCCGCCCGATCCGCCATTCCCAAACCGGCTCGCCGCGATCGCGCCGCCGCGTCACGTCGAGCGTCAGCCGACGATCGTGCGCGAGCGCCGCGCCAACCCAGAGTTCGTTCCACGCGTCGAAGACGGCTGGCGACAGGTCCGCGCGCTCGCGCATGAGTCGCCACGTGCTCTGACGTACCATCCAACCGTCGCCGGCTCCATCCAGCGTGGCGTCGTCGCCCTGGGCGTGGGCGATCCGGGTGAGAAACTCGGCAAATCCGCGCGCGCCGGGCGCCACGCCGCCAAGCAGCGAGGCCATCGCGTCGAAGCCGTGCATTCCGACCAGCCGCGCCGCTGTCGCGGCGAGATGGCCGCCCTCCGCGGGCCCCAGCGCGGCCACCGTCTCCGGGACGATCGAGGTGACGTATTCCATCGCGTAGTTGCGCAGGACCTTCCGCAACCGCGCTTCCGGCCACGCCTGTTCGGATAGTACCGGAGCACGCTCCGGGGCGAACGGCGGGCACTCCTCGCCAGGAGAGAATTGCAGCCGCTCCTCGGGCGTCAGATCGTGATCCCACTCCTTGTAATATCCCTCCAGCCCCGGTTGTCCGTCGACCGTCTGGCCCGTGCAGACGAACCCCAGTCGCGGATTGCCGAGCACCACGCCGTTGTTCGCGTGCCACCCGCGCAGCACTGCCCGGGAAACCTCCGAGGGGATCGCGCAGAGCGCCGTGCCCGCCCAGATCCAGCGTGGCGGCGGGTAGCGTACCCAGGCCTTGCGATCGCTCTCGTACACGTACTCGACCTTCACGCCGCCGACCTGATTGGACAGGTAGTGGTACTGCGCGCAGGCGACCGCATGGGGAAGCCCTTCGAGGCCCAGCTTCCTCAATCCCGGCAGGAATCGGGTCAGCTGTTGGCGGCGGAATGTCCGGAACACCACCTCGGCCGCTTGCCGCGCCCCGGCGCGGGTCACGATGGTGAGGATCAGGCCGGTCAGGTAGGCATGATAGATCGTCTCGACCGCCGCGTAGGCGGCCGCGTCGTCAAGCCGGTCGACGTTCGCGGCCATCATGGATTTCCTCCGCCGGACCTCTCGAAACTTGACCATATGGTCAGATTGTTCCTAGTCTAAGTATCCGCGGCCGGGACGGCAATCGCCACCGCCGTGGCGGGAGACCGTTGATGCCGGACGCCGCACCACCGCTTCGCCGCCTCGCCGGACGTCCGATCGTGCTGACCTCCCATCCCGGAGGCGCGTCCGGCGTGAAGGTGCGATGGGGCGAGCCGGACCCTCGGATCCGCGGCCCGATCGTCGCCACGCTGCGCGACCCGGCGGCGCGCAACGCGATCGGCACCCATTCGGGCGCCTATTCGCTGTATCGGGCGCTCGCGGTGGCCGCCGGCCAACTCGCCCACGACCATCTGCCGGATTTCGCGCTGACCGCGCCGGCCACGCCGATCGGCCCCTTCCCGCAATGGGGCGAGCCGGGCAGGATCGTCTCGCTCGACCCGTTCGGTCACATGGTGACCGAACTGTTCGCCGCCGAGATCGCCGCCGGCCTCGACATCCGGCCGACCATCGCGGTCACCCGCGCCCATATCCACATGCCGGAGATCGCCCAGGCGTTGCGCGACGGGCGGCTGATCGCCGACGGCGAATTGCTCACCGAGTCCGGCAGCGTGCGCGTGACGAAGATCGCGATCGAGCCCGTCTGGTGGCTGCCGGGCGTGGCGGCGCGCTTCGGCATCGACCCGAGGGAGCTTCGCCGCACCTTGTTCGAGCACACCGGCGGCATGTTTCCCGAACTGGTGACGCGCCCAGACCTCGACGTGTTCCTGCCGCCCATCGGCGGTGCCTCGGTCTACTTGTTCGGCGACCCTGCACTGCTCGGCCGCACTGCGACCCGCATCGCTTGCCGCGTGCACGACGAATGCAACGGCTCGGACGTATTCGGCTCCGACATCTGCACCTGTCGACCCTACCTGGCGCACGGCGTCGAGGTCTGCGTCGCCACCGCCCAGGAAGGCGGCCTCGGCGTCATCGTCTACAATCGCAAGGAAGGCCGCGCGCTCGGCGAGGTCACCAAGTTCCTGGTCTACAACGCGCGCAAGCGCCAGCAAGGCGGCGATCGCGCCGAGGCATATTTCGCGCGCACCGAATGCGTCGCCGGCGTCGCCGACATGCGGTTCCAGCAATTGATGCCGGACGTGCTGCACTGGCTGGGCATCGCCCGCATCGACCGCCTGGTGTCGATGAGCCACATGAAATACGCGCCGATCGTGGAGAGCGGGATCGAGGTCATCGAGCGGGTGCCGATCCCCGACGCCCTGATCCCCAGCGACGCCCATATCGAGATCGCCGCCAAGACCGCCGCCGGCTACTTCACCGGCTGAGCCATGTCGCATCATCCCAACCTGGTCCTGACCGACCACCCGCTGGTCCAGCACAAGATGACCCTGCTGCGCCGCAAGGAGACCTCCACCGCGGAGTTCCGTCGGCTGGCCCGCGAGATCAGCATGTTGATGGCCTACGAGGTCACGCGCGGCCTGCCGCTGGAAACCGTGACGATCACCACCCCGCTCGAGGAAACCGAGGCGCCGCGGCTGGCCGGCAAGAAGCTTTGCTTCGTGTCGATCATGCGCGCCGGCGGCGGCATGCTCGATGGGATGCTCGACCTGGTGCCCGCCGCGCGCGTCGGCCATGTCGGCCTCTATCGCGACCCGGCCACGCTGGGGCCGGTCGAGTATTACCTTAAGCTGCCCGAGGACGTGCGCGAACGGGTCGTCATCATCGTCGATCCGATGCTGGCGACCGGGCATTCGGCGGCGGCGGCGATCGCGCGCGTGAAGGAAGCCGGGGCAAGCCAGATCAGCTTCGCCTGCCTGCTCGCCGCACCCGAAGGCGTGGCGCTGCTCGCCGAGACGCATCCCGATGTGCCGGTCTATGCGGCGGGGCTTGACCGGCAGCTCGACTCGCACGGCTATATCCGTCCCGGCCTCGGCGATGCGGGAGACCGGCTGTACGGCACGCGATAGAGGCACCACGCATGGATGACCACCTTAGGCGGGAGATCGCCGGGCTCGGCGCTGCCGCGACCGATTTCGCCGCCAACCACGAACGCATCCCGAAGCTCTCCTATCCACCGGGAATCCAGATGGCGGTGAACTTCACGGCCGATTTCGACGCGATGCTGCTGCGCCGGCTGATGAACGAGCCGCCGATGCAGCTTGCGAAGGGCGAATTCGGTGGCCGCGTCGGCATCTGGCGATTGATCGAGTTGTTCGACCACCACGGCGTGAAGGCGACAATCTTCACCCCCGGCCGCATCTGTGAACTCTACCCGCACGCGGTGAGCGCGGCGGCGCGTAGCGGGCACGAGGTCGCCGACCACATGTGGGAACACCGCGTCCCCCGAGAGCCGGAGCTGGAGCGCGACCATCTGCGCAAGACCGGCGCGGCATTGGAGCGGCTCACCGGCCGCCGCCCGGTCGGCACGCGCAGCGCGCACAGCCTCAAGCTGCTGAAGGAAGAGGGCTTCATCTACATCTCGGAAGGTTCGGCGGACCATCTGCCGTATTACGAACGCGACGCGCCCGATGCGGCCTGGCTGTTGAACATCCCGTACCATCTCGCGATCGACGACGCGATGTTCTTCAGCTTCGCCTGGATGGGCAGCGAGAACGCCGCCCAGCGCCTGACCGATCCCGATCGCGTCTTCGATCTCTGGTGGGATGCCTTCATCCAGCAATACCGCGAGGGCGGCTACCTGAACGTCGTCACGCATCCCTTCGTCTCGGGCCGCGCGCTCCGCATCGCCATGCTCGACAGGCTCATCACGCGGATGAAGACGCTGCCCGGCGTGTGGTTTCCGACCTGCGAGGAACTCGCCCGCCACGTCATCGCCACCACCCCGGCGCGGAGCTGAACGCGATGCCCTGGAAGCAAGGCTACACGATCTCCGACGAGCGAAGCCTGTCGGATGCCGACCTACGTTGGCCGGACGGCAACCGATGCTGCTTCAGCGTCACCGTCGACCTCAGCCTGGCGCGCGGGCCGGAGGGCATCGGCGCCAAGGAGCTGACGACGGCCGAGGCGTATTTCGCGGCGAACGGCGGACTGGATCACATCCTCGCCGTGCTGGGCCGACACGGATTGAAGGCCACGTTCGCGGTGCCTGCCGTTATCGCCGAAATCCATCCCACCCGGATCGGCGCGCTGTCCGACGCCGGCCATGAAGTCGCGGCCGGCGGCTTCCGCCACGAGGACGTGAGCGGCCTCGCGCGCGAGGACGAGCGGGCACGCGTCGACGCCACCACCGAGATCCTCGCCGGCGTGCTGGGAAGGCGCCCGGCGGGATGGTTCTCGCTGCCGCGCCCCGCCGACCCGTTCGCCGGCGGCACCATCAGCGCCAACACGATGGATCTGCTGATCGACGCCGGCTACTCCTGGTTCGGCAACGGCCTCGCCGACGACATCCCGCACTACTGGGTGACTGATTTCGCCAGCAAGCGGGCGATCCTGGCGCTGCCCTATTACTACGCCTTCGACGACCAGTTCTTCCTGATGTTCCCCGCCAAGGGGACCGGGTTGGAGAACGCGGACTCGCTGTTCCGCAACTGGCGCGCCGAGTTCGATGCCCAATACAAGCGCGGGCGGCATTTCTCGATGGTGCTGCATCCGCGTGGCAGCGGCTGGGCCAATCGTGTCGAGCGTCTCGACCGCTTCCTCGATCATGTCGGCGGCTTTCCCGGCATCTGGAACCCAACCGGAAGCGAATGCGCGCGTCATTGGGAAGCGACCTATCCCAAGTCCGACCATCTGAAACTCGAACCGAGCGTCTGGGCCGACTACCCAGGAAGCCTGAGCTGAGCGCAAGCAAGGGAAGTATATGGCTTTTCAAGCAGGCGTGGCCTTGAAGTATCCGGACCAACCCAACACCGTCATGCCCGCGAATGCGGGTATCCACGTCTTCCTTTGGCCACCGTCAAGTCGTGGATACCCGCATTCGCGGGCATGACAGTTTTGTCGGTCATCCGCGCGGGGAGAAGAGCGGACTTGTCCCACGGGGTCCCGTGCGGAAGGGGATTGGCATGAGTGCCGCGGAAACAAGCGAGGGGAAGAATCATGCGACGTCGTGAGATGATGCTGGGGGCGGCCGCGCTCGCCGCGCCGGCGATCAAGCCGGCCCGCGCGCAGACCGCCAAGACGATCGTCTTCGGCGGCTCGGTCCCGCTGACCGGCGCCGCGGCCGAGACCGGCCTGAACGTCAACAACGGGTATCTGACGGCGGCGGATTATCTGAACGACGTGCTCGGCGGCGTCGAGATCGCGGGCGAAAAATACAAGATCGCGCTGAAGCTGTTCGACGACGCCTCCGATCCGGCGCGGGCGACCACGCTGATCCAGCGCCAGATCGACGCCGGCACCGATTTCTTCCTCGGCTCCTTCGGCAGCAACATCGTGTTGCCGACGGCGGCGATCACCGAGCGGGCGCGCAAGCCGATGGTGCAGACCGGGGGCGGGTCCGACGCCATCTTCACCCGAGGGTTCAAATACAATTTCGGCATGTATCCGCGCGCCACGCGCCAGTTCGACAGCTCGGCGGCGATGTTCAAGACAGTGCAGCCGACGCCGCGAACCTACTCGGTGATGTACACCAACGACGCCTTCTCGAAGACCGCCGCCGAGGGCGTGCGGCTGTCGTGCGATGCCGCCGGCTTCAGGATGCTGGAGAGCTATGGCCTTCCCGAGAAGCCCACCGACGTCTCGAGCGTGCTCGGCTCGGTGCGCGCAAAGACGCCCGACATGTTGGTCTGCGTCATGCACGACCAGGATTCGCTGCTGGTCGCCCGGCAGATGATCGCCAGCGGCACGAACGTGAAGCTGCTCTACCAAACGCTCGGTCCGCAACTCGCCACGTTCCGCCAGGCGCTGGGCAAGTATGCCGATGGCCTGTTCACCATCACCTATTGGGACGAGCGCGTCCCGTACAAGGACAAGTTCTTCGGCGATTCTCGGAAATTCGCCGCCTACTACAAGAGCAAGTTCACCCGCCCGATCGCCTATCACACCGCCGGCGCCGCCGCCTGCATCCTCACCTTCATCCTGGCGATGCAGGAAGCGAAGAGCCTGGAGCCGCAGGCAGTGCGCGACGCGCTCGCCGCGGCCGATTATCAGACGTTCTACAGCCGGATCAAGTTCACCCCGCAGGGCGACGGTGATCCGATCATCATGGGCGCGATGGTCGGCCAGGTGCAGGAGGGGGACATGCAGATCGTCTTCCCGGCGGACGCGCGCTCGGCGGCGCCGCTCTACCCGTCCCCGCCCTGGGACAAGAAGGCCTGAGCCGAACGGACGGAGCCGGATGCACCTCGTCGCGCAGACCCTCGCCGACGGGCTGGTGCTGGGTGGGATCTACGCGTTGTCCGCCGTCGGGTTCTCGCTGATCTTCGGCGTCCTGCACGTCATCAACCTGAGCCACGGAATCCTCGTGCTGATCGGCGCCTATCTGGCGCTGATGTTTTCCAAGGCGCTCGATCTCGACCCGCTGCTCACCACGCCGCTGGTGATGGTGGTGCTGTTCGTCGTCGGCTACGCCTATCAGCGGCTGCTGATCCAGCGTTCGGTGGACAGCTCCCATCTCGGCTCCATGCTGCTCACCTTCGGCGTCGCGCTGATGCTGCAGAACGTGCTGGTCTGGGCGTTCTCGCCGGACGTCAAAAGCATAACGCCCAGCTACGGCTTCGCCTCCTTCCATGCGGGCGGCCTGACCTTCGACGTGGTGCGGCTGAGCGCCCTTCTCACCAGCCTGGTCATGCTGTCCCTTCTCGCGGCCTTCCTGAAGCTCTCCCCGCTCGGGCGGATCATCAGGGCGACGGCGCAACAGACCCTCGCGGCCCGACTCTGCGGCGTGAATGTGAACCACGTGTTCGCGCTGACCTTCGCGGTGTCGGCGGCGTTCGCCGGGGCGGCCGGTATCGTGATCGGGATCATCCTGCCCTTCGCCCCCGCCGATGAGGCGTTCTGGACGTTGAATGCGTTCGTCGTGGTCGTGCTCGGCGGCGTGGGCAGCCCGGCGGGCGCGCTGATCGGCGGCCTGCTGCTGGGCATCGTCAACACCCTCACCGCCCAGTATATCGGCCCGGCCTTTCCGAACGTGACGATGTTCCTGATCCTCGTGCTCATGCTGCTGATCCGACCGAACGGCCTGCTCGGAAACGCCTTCAGCCCGTCGCGATGATGCGCCACCCCGCCCTGAACGCCGCGACGGCGCTGCTGATCGGCCTGTTCTGCGTGGCGCTGCTGGCCGCCGCGCCGGCGCTGATGCCGCCCTTCTATGTGCGCGTCGGTCAGTTGATGCTGTATTCGGCGGCACTCGGGGTTGCTTGGGGAATCCTCGGCGGCTTCGCGGGCTATCCCAGCTTCGGCCACGCCGCGTTCATCGGCGTCGGCGCCTTCGCCGCCGGGTTGGCGGAAGCACGCTACCCAGGCCTGCCGCTAGCACTGCGGCTGGTGGTCGGGCTCGCCGTCGGCGGCGCCGCCTGCGCCATCCTGTCCGCCGCGATCGCCTATCCGATCCTGCGCCTACGCGGCACGTTCTTCGCGATCGCCATGCTGGGCGTCTCGCATGTCTGCGCCGAGATGAACAACAACGTCGACGCGCTGCAAGGCGCGCTCGGGCTCACGCTCGCCAACATCGCGCCGGAAGCGTGGGACCCGGCGGTCCTGTTCTACGAGTTGTATCTCGCCGCCGGAGCGATCGTGCTGCTCATCGCGTGGGGAATCAAACGCAGCAAGTTCGGCGCCGGCCTGCTCGCCATCCGCGAGGACGAGGACACCGCGCGGATGCTCGGCGTTCCGACCACGCGCTACAAGAACGCCGCGTTCGTCATCAGCGCGGTGCTGACCGGGATGCTCGGCGTGATCTACGCCCATTCGCTCGGCTACATCACCACCGATTCGGTCTATCGCGACGACACTAACCTCAATCTGGTCGTGTTCTCCTTGCTCGGCGGCATCGGCACGCTCGCCGGGCCGGTGATCGGCGCGTTCCTACTGGTGTTCATCACCCAGGTCGTGCTGGGCAATCTGCTGGATTTCCATTTGTTCGCGACCGGATTGCTGCTCGTCGTGCTGGTGCTCGGGGCACCTGGCGGCATCATCGGGCTGGCCCGAACCCTCTTCCGGCGCCCCCGGCCCGCGATGATCGCCGCCGAATGAACGCGGCGCCGATCCTGCGGGTGGAGCGCTTGTCCAAACGGTTCCGCGGGCTGGTCGCGATCGGCGGCGTCTCCTTCCAGATCCGGCCCGGTTCGATCACCAGCATCATCGGCCCGAACGGGGCGGGTAAGTCGACGCTGTTCAATCTGATAACGGGGTACCTCGCACCCACGAGCGGCGAGGTCCATTTCCGCACGACCCCAATCACCGGGATCGGCACCAATCGCATCGCCGAACTAGGCATCGCGCGCGCCTTCCAGATCGCCCGCCCGTTCCGCGACCTCAGCGTGTTCGAGAATGTGCGGATCGGCGCGTTGTTCGGCAAGCACGGCGCCCGCGACGTCGCCGCGACGACCGGGCGCGCGCTTGACCTCGCCGGCATCGCCCACCTCGCCGCGGCGCCGGCGAACACGCTCACCGTCGGGCAGTTGCGCCATCTGGAAGTCGCCCGGGCGATCGCGACGCGCGCCGATCTGCTGCTGGCCGACGAACCCTGCGCGGGGTTGAACCCCACCGAGACCGCGGCGATGATCGAGGTGCTGCGCCAGATCCGCGCGAGTGGCGTCACGGTGCTGCTGGTCGAGCATGACATGCCCTCGGTGATGGAAGTCTCCGACCGCGTGCTCGTGCTCGACGCCGGGCGCATGATCGCCGACGGCTCGCCGGCGACGGTCGCGGCCGACCCGCGCGTCATCGCCGCCTATCTCGGCACGCCGGACACCGACGATGCCTGACGCTCAGCGCCCGAGGAATGCGCGCTGCACGTAGCTATCGGCGAGCAGCTCTTCGCCCGTCCCGGCCAGCACCACCTCACCCTTCTCCAGCACGTAGCCGCGATGGGCGATGCGCAGTGACTGGTGCAGGTTCTGCTCGACCAGCAGCACGCCGATGCCGCGTCCGTTCACCGCTTCAATGAGCCGGAACAGCTCCTGCGTGACGGTCGGCATAAGCCCGAGCGAGGGTTCATCGAGGATGATGAGCCGCGGCTCGGCCATCAGCCCGCGCGCGATCGCCAGCATCTGCTGCTCCCCGCCGCTCATCGAGCCGGCAAGCTGGCCGCGCCGCTCGGCCAGGCGCGGGAATTGCGCGAATGCCTGCTCGATCACCACGCCGGCGCGGGCGCGGGCCGTCACGTGCGCGCCGAGCTGGAGGTTCTCCAGCACCGTCATCCGCGGGAACACCAGCCTTCCCTCGGGAACCAAGGTGATGCCGCTCCGAACGACGACGTGGCTGGAGGCGCCCGCGAGTTGCGCGCCGCCGAAGACAACCGAACCGCGCCGCGGACGCAACACGCCGGCGATCATCTTCACAGTGGTCGACTTGCCCGCGCCGTTCGCACCCAGCAGCGCGACGATCTCGCGTTCGCCCACCGTGAGGGAGACGTCGCGAACCGCCAGCGCGCCGTCATAGGCGTAGGCGAGGCCCGCGACCTCAAGCAGGCTTGCGATAGGCATAGTTCCGATCGAGCCGCTCCAGCAGGTAATCGCCGTAGCGCACCGGCGGGAATTTCGGCGGGTTCTTCGGTCCGCGGCAGGTCGGCGGCACGGCGACGATGCTGTCCATCGACATGTCGAAGAAGTACGGACAGGAATAACGATCACCGCCCGACAGGTTCTTCACCCGGTGCGGCGTCGATTGCCACCGCCCGTTGGTCCAGCGCGCGAGCATGTCGGCGACGTTGACGACCCATGTGCCGGGGATCGGACGCGCCTTCAGCCAGGTCCCGTCGCGGCGGCGCACTTCCAGGCCGCCGGCATTGTCCTGCGCCAGGATCGTGATGAAGCCATAATCGGTGTGCGGCGCCGAACCGAACGCATCGTCGGGTGCGTCGGGCGCCTGCGGCGGATAATGCAGCAGGCGCAGGAAGGTCGTGGGCTGCTCGAAGAAGGGAGCCAGCCAGTTCGGCGGCAAATCGAGGGCGAGTGCGAGCGGACGGAGCAAGCGGTGGCAGAAGGCCCGCATCGCGCGCTCGTAATTCTCCACTGCCTCGCGGAATCCCGGCAGGTCGGGCCATTGGTTCGGGCCATCCAGCGGCCGCCCGAACCGCGTATCATCCGATGGCACCTCATGCATCAGCATGAACGATTCACTGTCGTTGGGCCGCGTCACCCGCGCGACGGAGGACGTTTCGATCAGCGACGTCTTCGGCGCCATGTAGCCGCGATGGAACTCGTTCATCGCGATCGCCTGCTTCGCCGCGAGCGGCATCGCATGGAACCGGCGCGAAGCGGCGAACACGGCCTCGCGCAGGGATTCGTCCACGCCGATGCCGCGGAAATAGCAGAAGCCGATCCCGGCGAACGCCGCATCGAGTTGGCGCGCCAGCGTCCGCTCGTCAGCGGCTTCGAAATCGATGATGGGAAGCTGGTCGACGTCATCGACCAAAGCCGCATCCGATGCCATCGTTCCTCCTCGCGGGCGCCCCTGACGCGTCGCCGACCCTGCCATCAGCCGGTCGTATCGGCAATCCACGATGGACGGCTGAGCACGCGGCGAAACAGCGCGAGTTGGCCGGCGGTTGTCTCGTCCCAGCTGAACCCTTCCGCGTAGGCGCGGGTCGCCGCGCGGGGGGGGGGATTGGCGAGCAGGGCGGCAACAGCGGCGGCGATCGCGCCCGCGCCGCGCTCCGTGAGGACCCCTGCCTCAGTACGGCAAACGACTTCCGGATTGCCCCAGATGTTGGTCGCGACCACCGGCGTTCCGCAGGCCATCGATTCGAGCAGCACATTCGCCCAGCCCTCGCGGGAGGAGGCGAGCACCAGCGCATCCGCGGCGCCGTAAAAATCCGCCATCTCCCCGTGCGGGCGCGCGCCGAGCAGACGCACGCGATCGCCGAGGCCAAGCTCCGCGACAAGCGCCGCCAGATGGCGCCGCTCCGGCCCCTCACCCACGATCAGCAGATCGCACCCGGCAAGTCCGGCCATCGCTTGGATGACAAGGTGATGCCCCTTGCGCGCGATCAGATGGCCCACCGAGAGAAGCGTGGGGCGCGAAAGACCGAGGCGCGCGCGCAGCCCGGCGCGATCGGTCGGCGGGCGGAAGAAATCGATGTCCACACCGTTGCGAAGCACCGTCACGTCCCCCTCGGGCGCTCCGAGCGCGACCATCGCGTTCTTCAACGCGGCACTCACGGCGATCAGCGCCGACGCCTGCGCCATCGCCCCCTGGATCAGCCGGCGTGGCACGGTGTGGCGGGGAATGTCGTTGATGTCGGTCCCCCGCGCCGTGACGACAACCGGCAGGCCGAGGCGACGGCCAAGCCAGACGGCGGCCACCCCGTCGGGATAGACGTAATGCGCATCGATCGCATCCACCGCCATTCCCCGCGCGAGCAGCCGCCTCATGAACGGCAAGACGGCGCGATAGAGCAGCCAGGGCGAAACCCGCATCCCGATTTTCGGGATGACCGGATAGCGGGGATGCAGCACCGTCAGCCCGTGGCGTTCCTCACGCGAGGGTGCCCGCGCGTTGACCGCCCAGTCTCCAAACATCGGCGCGCTCGACGGGAAATACGGCACCGGCGCGACAACGGTGCTTGTCGCCTCGCCGCTCGCGACCAGATGGCGGAGCCGGTTCTCGACGAACACGCCATGGTTGGGACGCGCGGCGTTGGGATAGAGGGTGGAGAACGTCAGGAGCCGGAGCGTTTCCATGGCCTTTCGCTGCGGCCCCTGACGATGGCCGGCTTGGAACGCCACCTCGGCCTCTCGCGAGGATCTGGTGGCTTGGGTTTGTCCTCGTCCCCGTCCTTGAAGTCGAACGGGCGCCACGCGCCCGTTCGGCCAAATGCCTCGTCCGTCGCCCAAAGGCAAAGCCAGGTCACCGCGATCGCGGTGACAAGAAGCTGCAGGCCAGTGATCATCGGGCCGGCACCGTCACGCCGCCGGCGTCCGAACCCAACTGGCGCCAGGGCCGGCTGATGCGTCCCGGAAGCTCGTCGCGGCTGGCAAGTGCCCGGCGCACATAGAGGTCCGTGGCCGTCAAGACTCCCAATACCGTGAAATAGAAGTCCCAGTAGCTGAGCGACAGCAATGTTCCACCCACCACGTAGGCGATGATGGAGACCTGCGTCATGCGCGCGAGGTCGGCGCACCAGGCGAGATCGGGGCGGTCCCGTGTGCGCCGAATGATCCGTCGGGCGGCGAGCGCGCCGGCCCCGGTTATCCCCAGCCAGATGAAGAACGCCGGAAATCCGTTCTCGGCAAGAAGCTCGAGCCAGATGCTGTGAACGGCACGTGCCGCCGACGTCGGATCGAACCGATCCACCACCTTGCGCGAGTAGGTTCCCATGAAGCCGACGCCCGTCAGGGGACGTCCCTCGGCCATGATCCAGGCGGTATGCCACATCTTCAGCCGGCCCTCCGCTGACTGGTCCGCCTGGTACGACTGGATGGTCTGCATCCGCGCCACCCACTCCTGCGGCATGAACGCGACAGCTCCGGCGATCGCGCCGAACACCAGCACGCCGTACACGATCTTGCGCCGGCTCTTCAGCCAGAAGAAGCAAGCGACCGCCGCCAGCGCGATCAGCGCGCCGCGCGAGTACGAGCCCAGGACCGCAAGCAATGTCAGCCCCATCACCACGGCAATCCCGATCCTGACCAGCCGATCCGCCGAGTGCACCCGCAGGAAGTTCATCAGCGGCAAGGTGATCAGCAGCGCGACAGCCAGGTCGTTGTTGTCGGTGATCATCGTGCCGGGCGGTCCCTCGACCCGGCCCCCGCCGCCGCCGTGCAGGATCGTGAACACGCCTCCCTTGCTCCCGAAGAAGGCCAGCGAGATGACCATGAGCCAGATCAGGGCATGGATGCGCCGTCGCGTCGTCAGCAGCGAGATCGTGAGAAGGATGAAACCGAAGGATTTCATCACCAGCACATATTTTGCGACGACCTGATCGGTCAGCGGCGACATCGCCACCGCGGTGGTCGCCGTGATCACGACCATGAACAGCGCCATCAGCACAGTCACCGCCGTCACCGGCAGCCGCTTTGGTTCACCCGCGACGAAGCAGCCGATCACGGTCGCGATGCCGGCCATCAGCGCCCACGGGGCCTGGCTCGCGAAGCCGTATGCCAGCTGATGCGGGTTCATGAAGGAGATCCAGCAGAACAGCAGCACGCCGACGAACGGCCGGGTGAGGCTGAGCCCCAGCAGGAACACCATGTCGAAGGCGATGAGCAGCGAGCGCATGACGCGATCCCCCGACGCACTCTTGCTCGACTACGAACCCTTGGTGATCTGACCGAGCAGCTTCTGCGCATCCGCCTTCTCGGTGAAATCGCCCTTCACCGCGACGACCGCGTTCAGCACCTTCACCGCGTCGTCCTTTTGGCCGACGTCGTTGAGCGCGACACCCAGATGATAGGCGACCCGTGGGTCCCCGCCGGCGGCGGCCTGACGCAGCAGCACCAGCCCGCGCGCCGGATTGCCTCCGCGGGTCAGGATCCAGCCCAGCGTGTCCGCGCTTTGCACCGTCGGCGACAGAAGGTACGCCTCCTCGGCCATGGGCAGGGCCGAGGGGTTGCCCACAAGCTGGTAGACCCAGGCTAGGTTGTTCAACGCCGTGGCGTTGCGCGGTTGCTTGGCCAGTACCGCTTTCAGTTCGGTTTCGGCCGCATCGAGCTTGCCGGTGCTGATATTGATCTCGCTCAGCGTGGCCGTGGCGGTAAGGTCGTCGGGGTGCTTGGCGACCCAGGCAGAAAGGACCGCCTCCGCCTGGTCCGGCTTGCCGGCGCGCACGTAGGCAGCCGCAAGACGCTCGGTCAGGCCGTCCGACGGGGCGGTCTGGGCGGCTTCAGCGTATGCCTTGGCCGCTTCCTCCGGCTTCTGGGCCGCCATGTAGACATCGCCCTTCAGGGCGGCGAGATCGCCGAAACCAAGATCCCCCTGGCGCAACTGCTCCGCCGTCGCCAGCGCGGCGGGCAACCCGGACGCCTTGAGGTCGATCAGCGCGTAGTCGAGGTAGAGCTGATAGACGTCCGGCGTTTCCCGCATTCCCTCCTTGACGAGGTTGCGCGCGGCCTCATAGTCGCCGGCCTGAACCTCGACCGAAGCCAACTCCCGACGCACGGCGACGGCCCGCGGCTCAAGGGCCACCAGCTTGGTGAGCGTATCACGGGCCTGGTCCGGCTGCTTCAACGCGAGCTGCGCATTCGCCGCCAACAGCAGCATTTGTGGCACTGGCGCCGCGTCCTTGGGCTGCGCCGCCTGCGCCAGATCGAGCGCCTTCTGCGGCGCCCCCGTCTTGATGTAGAGGTCGCCGAGGCGCGCCGTCAGCGCGAGATCGGTCGGCGCGGCGGCATGGGCGCGCTCCACAAGCGCCACGGCCTCGGGCTTACGCCCGGTGCGAAGCCGCTCGTCCACGAGCAAGGTCAGCGCCGGCTCGGAGTTGGGTGAATGGTCGAGCATCGCGGTGAGCAAAGCCTCGGCCTCCGGCCCCTTCCCCTCCATGATGAGGGCGCGCGCCAGATTGATCTTGGCGGGGACGAAGTCAGGGTTGTCCTTGATCAGCTTATCAAGCGTCGCCTGAGCGCCAGCCGCGTCCAGATTGGCGAGTTGGAGCATGGCGGTCAGGTTTTGCGTTACCGGCGTGTCTCCGGCGCTCTGCTTGATCTTGGCGAGGACGCTGCTGGCCTTGCTAACGTCCCCGGTCGCGAGCGCGGCGCCCACCGCGGCGTCCTGCAAACCGGCGTTGGTGGGCGCCTTCGCGAGCGCCTGCTCGATCACGTCGAGCGCTTTTTCCGGCTGGCCGCTCCTGATCAGGGACGCCGCTTGCGCGGTCGCCACGCCGACATTGCCGGGCAGGAGGGCGGCAGCCTTGGCGTACGCATCGGCCGCCGGCCCCGCTTTGCCGACCGCCGTGTACGACCGCCCCAGCATATCATAGACCGCGGCGTCGGCCTTGCCGGCTGCCACCGCCTGCGTCAGCGGCACGATCGCCTGGTCGGGACGCCGATCCTTCAAATATAGCTGCGCCAACAGCTTGTAGCCGTTCACGTCGCCTGGCACGCGGGCGATGTACTTTGCCGCCGAATCCTGCGCCTGATGGAGCTCGCCCATCTGCTCCTCCACCGCGGCGCGTAGCAAATAGGCGCGCGGAAAGGACGGGAAGATCGGCTCGAGCCGCTGGAGCAGCGCCTGCGCCCCTTTGTCGTCGTGCTGCTCGTGCAGGACCACCGCGCGCAGAAACAGCGCCTGCGGATTGCCCGGCGTAAGCTTCAGAACCTGGTCGATGTCCGGTTTCGCCTCGGCGACCTTGCCCTGGCCGATCAGAAGGCTGGCCCGCTCGACCCGCGCCGCCACCGCCGGAGGCTGATCGGCGATGACCTTGTCGAGCAGCGCCTTCGCCCCCGCGGTGTCGCCCTTCTGACGCAGAAGGCTCGCCTTCAACACCAGCGCCTCGAGCGACTTGGGCTGCACCGACAGCGCGTGTTCCACCCGGTCGGACGCCGCCGCGACATCGCCTCGGGCCATGTCAAGCTTGGCATCCGCGATCCACGGCCCCAACGCCGACGGATCCAGCGTCTCGGCCTCCTTCAGGCTCGCCCTGGCGTCATCGAGCTTGCCGGTGCGGGCCTGCGCCTCCCCGCGTAGCATCATCACCTCGGCGTCGAGGACCTTGTCCTGGCCCTTTGGCTGCAATTCCTTCAGCAGGTCATCGGGCCGATTTTGCGCCAGGAGCGACTCGCCAAGCAGGACCGTTGTCTGGTGGACGTCATAGCCGCGCTGCTGGGCGGCCCGTACGTCGCGCTCGGCCGAGACCGGGTCCGCCAGCTGCATCTCCACGCGCGCGAGGTCATAGCGCGCGGCGGCGTTCTGCGGATCGTCGCGCACCGCGTTGCGAAGCTCGATCGCGGCGGTGCGCAGATCGCCGGCCTTCAAGGCCGCCTGCGCGGCGGCCATGTTGTCGCGCGCGTGGCCGGCGAGCGGCCAAAGGCCCACCCCGGCGAGCACGATTGCGGTATGCAGCAGGAGCCGGGTCCGGGTGCTCAAAGCGTGGCCTCAACAGACATGGGTGTGCGATGATCGACGATGCGGGCGCCTTGCATATCCCATGCGTCCTCTCGTCGTGGGCTTAAGATCATGTCATCTTCCCGCCGATTTGGCCCAACCTGCGCCCCCGCCCGATCGCCGGCAGTCTTGGAGGTTCGATGCCAACCGACCACTACGATCTGATCGTCATCGGCAGCGGCCCCGGCGGTGCGTCCCTCGCCCACCGGCTAGCGCCGAGCGGCAAACGCATCCTGCTCCTGGAGCGCGGCGACTACCTTCCCCGATCGCGAGACAACTGGAGTTCCCAATCGGTCTTCGTGGACGCCACCTACCAGACCAAGGAGACCTGGTACGCCAAGAACGGCCGCGCGTTCCATCCCGGCCTGCACTACTTCGTCGGCGGCAACTCCAAGATGTACGGCGCGGCCCTGTTCCGGATGCGCGAGCGCGACTTCGACGAAATCCGCCACAAGGACGGGATCTCCCCGGCCTGGCCGCTTAAGTATGACAGTTTCGAGCCGTATTACGCGGCGGCGGAGCGGCTGTTCCATGTGCACGGCCAGCGCGGCGAGGACCCGAACGAGCCCCCTTCCAGCGGCCCCTTTCCCTATCCGCCGGTCTCCCACGAGCCGCGAATCCAGGACCTCAGCGACAGCTTCGCCGCCGACGGGCTGCACCCGTTCCACCTGCCGCTGGGGATCCTGCTCGACGAGCGCGACGGCCGCGCGACCCCGACCAGCATCTGTATCCGCTGCGACATGTTCGACGGCTTCCCCTGCCTACTCAACGGCAAGGCCGACGCCCAGGTGATGTGCGTCGATCCAGCGCTGGCCGCGTACCCCAACCTCACCCTGCTCACCAATGCCTACGTCTCGACGCTCGAGACCGATGAAAAGGGCCGCACGGTCACCGGCGTGCGGGTCACGCGCGACGGCCGCGAGGAAGTCTATTCGGCCGACATCGTGGTCGTCGCCTGCGGGGCGCTGTCCTCGGCGTTGCTGCTCCTTCGTTCGGCCAATGCCGCCCACCCGAACGGCCTCGCCAACGGCTCGGACCAGGTGGGGCGGAACTACATGCGCCACAACCAGTCGGTGCTGATGGCGCTGCTGCGCGAGCCCAACCCCACGGTGTTTCAGAAGACGCTCGCGGTCAGCGACTATTATTTCGGCGCCGATGACTGGGGCTACCCGCTCGGCCTGATCCAGATGTGCGCGACGTCGCACGCCGACCAGGTCAGGGGGGAGGCCCTGCCCGAATGGCTCGGCTGGCTGCCGGAGATGCCGTTCGATGTCATGGCGCGGCACTCGATGGATTTCTGGCTGTCGAGCGAGGACCTGCCGCGCCCGGAGAACCGCGTCTTCTACGATGGCGACCGGGTCGTGCTCGACATCACGGAGGGCGACATGGAGGCGCATCACCGGCTCAAGAAAAAGCTGGAACACATGATGAGCCGAAACGGCGCCCACCCCGTCCTGCTGGAACGCCGGCTCTATCTCGGCAAGGACATCCCCGTCGGTGGCACCGCGCATCAAGCCGGCACCGCTCGCTTCGGCACCGACCCCGCCAGCTCGGTCCTCGACCTCGACTGCAAGGCCCACGAGCTGGACAATCTCTATCTCACCGACGCGAGCTTCTTTCCCTCGATCGGCGCGGTGAACCCTACCTTGACCATCATCGCCAACGCCTTGCGCGTCGCCGATCGCATCGCCGAGCGGCTCGGCGCGTCGATGCCAGCCGCCGGGAGCACGCCCTGATGATGTGGTTGAACCTGGTCGCCGTGCCGCTGATCGCGCGCATCTGCCTGGTCGTGCTGTTTCCGTTCAGCGCCGCCGACAAGATCGTCCATTGGAACGCGGCGATGAAGCAGGCGACCTCCTCGGTGCCTGCGGGCGCCGCGCGGCTGATGCTGGTGGTGGCGATCGTGGTGGAGACGCTCACGCCCATCTGCATCGTGATCGGCTGGCACGACCGCCTCGCCGCCTTCATCCTGGCCGGGTTCTGCGTCGTGACCGGGGTCCTTTATCATCAGTTCTGGAGGTTCCGCGGCTTCTGGACACCGGACACCGAGGGCAACGTCCATTTCTGGGAGTTCCTCAAGAATTTCGGCCTGGTCGGTGGCCTGCTGCTCGTGGTGATCGGGCTGCAACTCGCGCCTGTCTCCGCCGTGGTGGAGCACCCGTTGACCTCCGCCCCGTTCAGCGCCACGCCGGGGCCGCTGCACTGATCCAGGAGACGCCATGCCGCCGCCCAAGATTCCCTATTGGCACCTCTGGGTCGACGCCGACGGCGTGAGCCACCAGGTCCGCTGCGAACTCGACAGCTTCGAGTTGAAGGGCGTCGGCGGGGCGGCACCGCAATGGAACGACCAGCAGCCGCGCGGCGAGGCGACGACCGTGTTCACCGTCCAGCCGGTCGGCTGGGTCGGCGAGTGGCACGAAAACCCCGCCCCGCAATGGATCGTCCCGCTGTCGGGACGCTGGTGGGTCGAGGCGATGGACGGAACCAGGGTCGAGATGGGGCCGGGCGAACTGTCGCTGGGCGAGGACCAGGGCTGCAAGGCCGATGCGAACGGGCGCAAGGGCCACCGCTCGGGTGTGATCGGCGATCAGCCGGCGGTGCTGATGACGGTACAGCTGCACGTCCCGCCGGTCCGCCGGCCGTGCCACATGAAGTGACGCAAAGTGGACGGCTTCGCCATCCTCGATCCGCGCTTCAATTCCTTCGTGCTGCCGAACGCGCCTCTGGTGAAGCTCGCCGACGGGTTCGCCTGGCTCGAGGGTCCCGTGTGGTTCGCCGACCAGGACTGCCTGCTGGTCAGCGACCTGCCGAACGACCGGATCATGCGTTGGACCGAATCCGGCGGAATGTCGGTGTTCCGTCAACCCGCCGGCTTCCCCAACGGCCATACCCGCGACCGCGAGGGCCGGCTGATTGGCTGTTCGCACCAGCACCGACGCATCACTCGTACCGAGCTTGACGGCACGATCACCGTGCTCGCCGACCGCTACCAGGGCAAGCGGCTGAACGCGCCCAACGACGTGGTGGTGCGCAGTGACGGGATGATCTGGTTCAGCGACCCCCATTACGGGATCAACACCGACTACGAGGGGGGCAAACAGGCGCCGGAGCTGTCGCCGACCTTGTACCGGCTCGACCCGCGGGACGGCACGCTCGTCATCGCGGCGGACGATTTCGACGGTCCCAACGGACTTTGCTTCTCGCCGGACGAGCGGTTGCTGTACGTCGCCGAGAGCGGGAAGCAGTTCGCCACCAACCCGGTGCGCCACATCCGCGTCTTCGACGTCGCCGGTGATGGCCTCGCCGACGGGCGTGTCTTCCACACGATCGAGCCCGGCTTCGCCGACGGGTTCCGCTGCGATGAGGACGGCAATCTATGGAGTAGCGCCGCCGACGGCGTGCATTGCATCGACCCCTCCGGCGCGTTGCTCGGCAAGGTCCTCGTGCCGTCCACGGTTGCCAACCTGACCTTCGGCGGACGCCACCGCAGCCGGCTGTTCCTCTGTGCGTCGCACACGCTCTACGCGATCTACGTGAACAAGCGCGGGGCGGAGCGCCCATGACGGCGCGCGCATTGCGCCTGTTGCGCGTCGGGCGAACGGTCGCCGATGTGTCGCGAGCGAGCGCGTTCTACCAGGACGCGCTCGGCTTCACGGCGGGGACCATCGCCGAGGCCGACCCGGCCTGGGCGGAACTGCTTGGGGGCGTCGGCGCGCGCGTGCGAACCTGCCG
>JBAWFF010000478.1:0-12662 GCA_049591635.1 Acetobacteraceae bacterium | reverse complement strand
GTGCCACACGATCGGTGCCGCCGCGATCGTCGCCTACACGGCGTCCGGCGCGACGGCGCTGCGGGTCGCCCGCGAGCGGCCCGATTCGCCGGTGATCGGGTTCACGCCGAATGCCGAGACGGCGCGGCGCCTGGCGGTGGTCTGGGGCGTCCACGCGGTCGTCAGCCCCGAGGTGCATTCGCTGACCGAAGCCGTCACTCGCGCCGTCCGCACCGCGCTGGCCGACGGGTTGGCCGAGCACGGCTCGGAGATCGTGGTCGCCGCGGGGGTGCCGTTTGGGCATTCGGGGACGACGAACACGCTGCGGGTGGCACAGGTGCGGTAACGGGTTCCTAAAGTGAGGGTCGGTCGGAACGTTCGGAATTAGCCCGGGTGCTGGACCTCGATCGTGAGGTGCGACAATGAGCGGAAACGGGCCAGTCGCTCGCGGTAGAACGCCGCTTCCCGGGGGCGCAGGGTTACAACCGACACGATGGCGCCCAAGTGGCCCGGACCGAGCCGCCAGACGTGCAGATCGGCCAACGCGTCGCCTTCGGCTGCTATGGCCTGCCTGATTCCGTCCGCCATCGCGCGATCCGGGTTGACGTCGAGCAGGATGCCGGCCGTGTCGCGCACCAGGCCGTAGGACCAGCTCGCGATCACGCAGGCGCCGATCAGACCTGCTAGGGGGTCCATCCAAAGCCAGCCGAAGGCGCGGGCGAGGACGAGGCCAACGATGACCAGGATGGAGACGGCGGCGTCGGCCATCACGTGGACGATGGCGGCCCGCATGTTGTTGTCGCGCTCGGCCGCGTGGTCATGGGGATGCTCGGAATGGTCGTGCGCGTGGCCATGATGGTGATGATGATGCCCGCCGCTTAGCAGCCAGGCGCTGCCTGCGTTCACGGCAAGCCCGAGCGCGGCGATCGGGATCGCCTCCCGGAAGGCGATTGGGACGGGCGCGATGAACCGCCGCGCGGCTTCGTAGGCGATCAGCACCGCGATCATCGCCAGGATGACGGCGCTGGTGAACCCGGCGAGGTCGCCGAGCTTACCCGTGCCAAAGGTGAATTTTGGATCGTCGGCGTGCCGGCGGGCATAGCCGTAGGCGAGCGCGGCGAGCAGAAGCGCCCCGGCATGCGTGCTCATGTGCAGCCCGTCCGCGACCAGGGCGATCGAGCCGAACAAAGCTCCGCCTACCACCTCCAACACCATCATCGCGCCGCACAGCCAGATCACCGCCCATGCCCGGCGTTCGGCGATCTCGTGGCCCTCACCGAGGAAGACATGGCTGTGAGACGCCGAGGGCGGGTTGATCATAGTCCAAGCCTATCGCGACAAGCTCCCTCGCTAATCTATCACAACCGCATCATCAGGTCCGAAAGCCTGTGCCCCCTTGACCTTCCTATAATGGGAAGGTCCATGTGAAGCCCTGTGTCGGCGGAGGGCATTCATGGCATCCCAAGCATTACAGGCGGGCATTCGGGCGCGGCCTGGCGGTACGATCGGGCAGGCCGCGCTTGCGTCCGGCGTGTCGGCGAAGATGATCCGCTACTATGAGACCATCGGCCTGATCCGGCCGGCCTCGCGGTCCGCCGGCAACTACCGGACCTATGAGGCGGCGGACATCCAGACGCTCCGCTTCATCGCCCGGGCCCGCTCGCTCGGGTTTTCCGTGGATAAGATCACGAGGCTGCTCGCGCTTTGGCGGGAGCCGGGGCGGAACAGCGCCGACGTGAAGGCTGTCGCGCTGCGCCATGTCGCCGATCTCGACGAGCGGATTCGCGCGCTGCAACGGATGCGCGCCGCGATCGAGAACCTCGCCGCGCATTGCCACGGCGACGACCGCCCCGATTGCCCGATCCTCGACGATCTCGCCGCCGAACGCACCGAACGTTGCGAGCATCACGGCTAACCAAGCGTGTCCGCCAGAAACCGCGTCATCACCGCGGTTCCCGCCAGGAAGTCGTCGATCGTCATCTCCTCGCGCGGATTGTGGCTGCCGTTCGCGTTGCGGACGAAGATCATGCCCATCGGAACGCCGGAAGCGGCGAACGCGGCCGCGTCGTGCGAGGCGGGGCTGCCGACGTTCAGAGTGGGAATATCCAGCGCGGCGGCGGCGCGGGTGAGGCCGGCACGGATCGCCGGATCGACCGGCCCGATCGCGGCGGACGCGCGCGGGCCGAGATGGAAGCGCACGCCTCGGCGCTGCTCGATGCCGGCGACGATCGCCAGGATGTCGCGTTCGAGTTCTTCCAGCACCGCCGGATCGTAAGCGCGGACGTCGAGGCTGAAGTGGAACGCGCCCGGCACGATCGTCAGCCCGTGCACCGATGCGTCGGTGTGGAAGCGCCCGATCGTCGCGGCCATTGGGATGCCGCGTTCGTCGCGCTCCTCCCACAGCCGCTCGATCGCCATCGCGAATTCCGCACCGGCCATCGCTGCGTCGCGGCGGAAGCGGCGCGGCAGGCCGACATGGTCGTGACTGCCCTCGATCCGCGCGTCGGGGAAACGCACGTTGCCGGGAATTCCGGTGCATATCGCGACCGGCTTGCCCGCTTCGACCAATTGCGGCGCCTGCTCGATGTGCAGTTCGAGGAAGGCACGCAGGCGGCCGGGATCGAGGTGGCGCCGCCGCGCCTCCAGCGCGTTCGGATCGCCACCGCACTCGGCGATATGCTCGGCAAGCGTGCGCCCGGTATCGGTACGGCACGCCGCCAGCGCGTTGTCCGGCAAGGTGCCGAGGGCGCCGCGGCTGCCGATGTAGGAGACCTGAAACCAGATGCTCTCCTCGGCGCGGATGCCCATCACCGTCAGGTCGCATTCCGGGGTAATGCCGAGGCGGCGCAACGTGGCGATCGCGACCAGTCCAGCGACGACGCCCGCCGCCCCGTCGAAATTGCCGCCGTGCGGGACGCTGTCGAGATGCGAGCCGACGATGACGGATCGCGCCATGCGGTCGCGGCCGGGCAGCGTCATGTAGAGGTTGGCGGCGGCGTCACGGGCGATCTCGAGCCCCAGGCGCTCGGCCTCGGCGGCGATCGTGGCGTGGGCACGCTGCTCGCCCTCCCCGTACGGGTCGCGCGAGACGCCCGGCGGATCGGCGCCGTCGGCGCGAAGCTGGTCGAACAAAGCGACGGCGCGCGCGCGTTCGGCTTGGACAGCTCCGGCGATCTTGGTCATCATGCAGCCAGTCTCCGCACGTCGATGCGCCGCTCCGCTGCCCGCACCGTGATCTCGAAGTGCTCGGCCTGGACGATGTCGAGCACGTTGCGGGGCCGATGGGCGACGACGTTCAGGCCGCCCGTGTGACGCACGCTGTCATAGAGGATGCCGGCGTCGCCGGACAGCCGAACCGCCTCTCCGAATACTTGCGAGGCGGCGTAGCTATCGGGCGCGTAGATGTCCGGGCGAGCCCGCGCCTGGCCTCGCAGGTCGCGATAGGCGCCCTCGAGGCGTGCGGCATAGCATCGGTAGGCGCGGCGCATCTCCGCTTGCGCGGTCGCGACCGCCTCGCGGCGCAGATGATGGCCGACCTCGGCGGCGGCGGTCGGCAGCACCGCGGCGGCGTACCAGGCGCCGAGGTCCGGGCCGTTGAAGCGCATCCCGCTCGGCGCGACGTGCAGGAAGGCCGCCATCACGATGCTGGCGTTGGCGCGGCCGTACACCCACTCCCCGCGCGGCAGGCGGGCGACGCGCTCGGCGAGCAGACGGTCGTTGGTCCAGCCGACAAGCTCCATCACCGCCGTCAAATCGGCGGCGGTCGCGACGGTGTCGAACAAGCCGATAGGGGGAAATCGGGAGGGAACCAGGCGAAGCGAGGGAAGCGGCGCCGGCGCGTATGCCTCGGTCATGCGAAGACGATGTCGGAGTCGTCGTAAGGCGTGAACGCGGCGTCGAGGGCGTTCGGCGCCATGTAGAGGCCACCGCGCGCGGCGTCGAGGAAACGCCGGACGGAGAGCAAGGCGTCCTGGGTGCCCGTGGTGAGGAGCGCCATCGGCGGCTGGCCGCCGAAGATCGTCGCGTCGTGCGGGCGTTTCAGCCAGTCCGTGCCCTCCTGCTCGGTGGCGTGGAGGATGCGCAGCGCCTGGTAGATGCCGAACAGCGCGGAGAGCCGCACCAGCACATCGACGTCGAGCGTGACCTCGCCATGCATGCGCGCGATGCGGGCCCAGCTGTGGTAGGTGGATCGCGACGGCATTCCGAGGAGCAGGCGGCGCTGCTCCTCATTGAGGCCCCAGAGGTCGGCGATGGCGAGGAACGTCCGCAGCGCGGGGGCGCCGAGTCGGCGGCGGCTCTCCGGCAGGAACCGGGACGCGTCCAGCCGATCGGGGCCCTTGGCGATCGGCGAGGCGACTTTACGCGGGGTGGTCGAATTGTGTGGCTTCATGCGGCCTCATCCGTGCGGATCAGGACATAGTCCAATTCCGCACGGATACAAGCGGATTCGTCCGGCCTACGGCTCGACGATCACCATCCACAGTACGCCGAAGCGGTCGGTGGTCATGCCGAAGCTCGGGGAGAAGAAGGTCTTGCCAAGCGGCATCCGCACTTCGCCTCCCTGCCCCAGCGTCGCGAACACGCGCTCGGCCTCCTTCTCGTCGGCAACATGCAGCGCCAAGCCGAATCCCTCGAAGACCGCCTTGCCCTGGCAGTGCCCGTCCGATGCGTTCACCACCGTGTCGCCGATACGGAAGCTCGCGTGCATCACCTTGTTCTCGGTGCCCGGCGGGATGCTCGGACCCTGTCCGCCGGCCCGCGGCTCCGACGGCGGCGGCATGTCCTTGAAGCGCATCAGCATCGTCGTCTCGATGCCGAGCGCATCGCGATAGAAGTTTAGGGCCTCCTCGCAGCGTCCATCGAAGAAGAGATAGGGTTGGATTTGCATGGCTTGTCCTTATCTTGCGCCTTGGCCTCTTATGTTGATATCAATAGAATTCTGCCATGTCAATCCGCGCCGCACGAACTTTCGCGTCATCGCGGGCGCCCGTCCGGCTCCTCGAGCTCGACGCTCAGCGCGCGCAGCGTCGCGGTATGCGGATGCCGCGTGCGCCCTGCCCGCAGTTCCTCGACGCCGATCTGCTCCACCATCTCCCCAGCTTGCATCACTCCGATCCTCGAGCAGAGATGGGCCACCACCGGCAGATTGTGGCTGACCAGCACGTAGGTGAGGCCACGGTGCCGCTGCAGGTCCGCGAGGAGGTTCAGCACCTCCGCTTGCACCGATACGTCAAGCGCGCTGGTCGGCTCGTCCAATAGCAGCACCTCCGGCTCGGCCATCAAGGCGCGGGCGATGGCGACGCGTTGGCGTTGGCCGCCGGAGAGTTGGTGGGGATAGCGGAAGCGGGCGTCTCGCGGCAGCGCCACCTCGATCAGCGCGCGTTCGACGCGCCGGTCGATGTCGCCGAGACCGTGGACGAGCAGCGGCTCGCACAGGGCCCGATCGACCGTCTGACGGGGATGCAGGGAGCCGTACGGATCCTGAAACACCATCTGCACCCGGCGGAAGAACGCCCGGCCGCGCCGCGTTCCCAGGGCCTGGCCAGCCACGCGCATCCGCCCGGTCCAGTTGGGATTGAGGCCCGATAGCGCGCGCAGCACGGTCGATTTTCCGGAGCCGCTTTCGCCGACGATGCCGAAGCTCGCGCCTTCGGGCACGGCGAACGAAACGCCACGCACCGCCTCGGTCTGCCCGAAGCGTACGCGCAAGTCCTCGACCTCGATCATCACGCGGCCCAGGCGGGATCACGGGCCAATGTCGCGAGCGGGGCACGCGGATGGGTCAGCGACGGCAGGCAGGCGAGCAGGCCGCGCGTGTAGGGGTGCTGGGCTCGAGCGAGTTCGCCGGCCGGCAGTTCCTCCAGCACCTTGCCGGCATACATCACCATCACCCGGTCGCAGAAATGCGAGACCAGCGGCAGGTCGTGGCTGATGAGGATGAGGCCCATGCCGCGGCGCGAGACGAGGTCCTCGATCAGCCGCAGGATCTCCGCCTGCACCGTGGCGTCGAGCGCGCTGGTCGGCTCGTCGGCGATCAGCAGCTCGGGGTCGGGCGCCAGCATCATCGCGATCATCACCCGCTGGCCCATGCCGCCCGACAATTCGTGCGGGTAGAGACCGGCGACGCGCGCGGGCTCGCGGATGCGCACCTGGTCGAGCAGCGCGACCACCGCCTCGCGGGTCGCGCGCCGCGACTCCCGGGCGCCGCCCCGCCTTGCCTCGGCGATCTGCGCGCCGACCGTCATCACCGGATTGAGCGAGAATTTCGGGTCTTGCAGGATCAGCCCGGCGCGCCGGCCGCGGATGCGGCGCATCGCCCGCTCGCTTGCAGTCAGGATGTCGATGTTGTCGAAGGCGAGCCGGTCGGCATCGAGGCGCGCGGCGCGCGGCAGGAGACGCAGGATCGCGCGCGCGGTGAGCGACTTGCCCGAGCCGCTTTCGCCGACGATGCCCAGCTTCTCGTGGCCGAGCATCAGGGACACGCCGCGCACCGCCTCGCTGACGCCCGTGGGAGTCGTGAAGGCGACGCGCAGGCCCGCCATCTCCACCAGGGGCGCGCTCATCGCTGCTTGGGGTCGAGGATGTCGCGCAGCCCGTCGCCCAGCAGGTTGAACGCCAAGGCGGCGACGAAGATCGCGATGCCGGGGATCGTCGGCACCCACCACTGCTCCAGGATATAGCCGCGGGTCGCCGCGATCATGGTGCCCCATTCGGGCATCGGCGGCTGCGCGCCCATGCCGAGGAAGCCGAGGCCGGCGGCGGTGAGGATGATCCCGCTCATGTCGAGCGTTACCCGCACGATCACCGAGGACACGGCGAGCGGCATGACGTGGCGGAGCACGATGCGCGGTGCCGCGGCGCCGGTCAGCCGCACGGCGGCGATGAAATCGGCGTTGCGGATGGTCAGCGTGTCGGCCCGTGCGAGGCGTGCGTAGGGCGGCCAGGCGGTGAGCGCGATCGCGAAGATCGCGCTGGAGATGCCCGGGCGCAGGGCGGCCACGAAGGCAAGAGCGAGGATCAGGCGAGGAAAGGCCAGGAAGACGTCGGTCACGCGCATCAGCAGCCGATCAGCGCGGCCACCGAGGTAGCCGGCGACGCAGCCGACGATCAGCCCAACCGGGGCGACCATGCCGACGACGGCCACCACCATCCCCAACGTGATCCGCCCGCCGTACAGGATGCGTGTGTAGAGGTCGCGGCCGAGTTCGTCGGTGCCGAACCAGTGCAACGCCGACGGGGGTGCGAGGCGGTTCGCGAGGTTTTGCGCGTCCGGGTCCTGCCCGGTGAGCAGCGGCGCCGCGAGCGAGGCGACGATCAGGATCAGGACAGTGATCAGGCCAGCGAGCGCGAGGCCGTTACGTCGGAATAGGAGCCAGGAGCGATAGCGTCGGCCCCAGGCGGCTTGGCGGCGCGAAGCCGGCGTGTCGGTGAGCAGCCAGGTGCGGGTCATTGGGCTCGACCCTCACCCGGCGTGCAAGCGCACGCCGACCTCTCCCACAAGAGTGGGAGAGGTGACTTGAGCACACTTCACCTCTCCCGCTTTTCGCGGGAGAGGTCGGCGCGTCTTCGCGCCGGGTGAGGGTCTCGCGCGCCTCATCGCGTGCGCGGGTCCAGCACGCGGTACGACAGATCGGCGAGCAGATTGAGGATCACATAGATCAGCCCGATCACCAGCGTCGCGCCGAGCACCGCGTTCATGTCGGCGTTGAGCAGCGATACCGTGAGGTAGAGGCCGATCCCCGGCCAGGAGAACACGGTTTCCGTCAGCACCGCGCCCTCCAGCAGTCCAGCATAGGCGAGCGCGATCACCGTCACCAGCGGTACGGCGATGTTGGCGAAGGCGTGCCGCCACAGGATGCGCGCGCCCGACAGGCCCTTGGCGCGCGCGGTGACGATGTACTCGCCGGCGAGCGCGTCCAGCATGAAGGCGCGTGTCATGCGGGTGATGTAGGCGAGGCTGAAATAGGCGAGCACCAACGCCGGCAGCGCGAGGTGGGCCAACGCGTCGCGCACCACGTCCCACTGCCCGGCGATCATCGCATCGACGACCATCATCCCCGTCACGCGCGGCACCATCCCGTCGTACATGACGTCGATCTGCCCGGTACCCGGCGCGATGCCGAGCTTGGCGTAGAAGACCAGCAGGAAGATCAGGCCGAGCACGAACACCGGAATCGACTGGCCGGCCAAGCTGACAACGCGCACGAAATGGTCGAAGCGGGAACCCTGCCGCGCGGCGGCGATGACGCCGGCGGGGATGCCGATGACCAGCGCGAGCAGGATCGCCGCCGTCGCCAGCTCGAACGTCGCGGGGAAGTAGGTCGCGATGTCCTGCGTCACGGTATGCGTGGTCATCACGCTGCGCCCGAGATTGCCGTGCAGCAGGCGGAGCAGGTAGATGCCGAACTGCACGGGCAGCGGACGGTCGAGGCCAAGCTCGACGCGCACGCGCGCGATCACGTCGGGCGGGGCATGATCGCCGACGATGGCGATCACCGGGTCGATCGGCATCACGCGGCCGATAAGGAAGGTAATAAGGATCAGCCCGAACAGTGTGATCGGAACCGACGAGAATGTGGCGAGGACCGCCGAAAGCCGGGCGCGGCGTCCCCTCAAGTCTTGCGGATGTCGGAATAGTGGGTGAAGTCCGGCATCGGGCCGAGTTTGAAGCCGGTCGTGTTCTTCCCCATCGCCGCGACAGCGTTCCTTTGCAGGAGCATCGCGAATGGGGCGACGTCCCAGAATTGCTGCTGCATGTCGCCATACATCGCGAGGCGCTTGGCGGTATCGACCTCCTTGGCCGCCAACTCGGCTTCGGTCGTCAAAAGCTTGTTCACGAAATGGCTGCGCCAGGCGAGGATCTTGAGCTTGCTGTCGTTGCCGTCGTCAGGATTGGCGCAAAATGCCTGGGCATTGGAGTTCGGATCGAAATAATCCGAACCCCAGGCGAGCATGGCCAGTTGATGCGTGCGCGCGCGGGTCTTGGTGATGACCTGCTTCTGCTCGCCCGGCAGCAGTTGCAGCTTGATCCCGATCTTGCCGAGATCGGCCTGTATTGCCTGGCCGATCTGGTCATAGGGCGGGGTCGAGATGAAATCCATCGTCACCGAAAACCCGTCCGGCATTCCCGCCTGGATCATCAGCGTCTTGGCGTGGGCGAGGTTCCGCTCGAACGGCTGGTCGGTGAGCGCGCCGGGGATGCCGCGCGGCAGAAACGATTGCTGCACGACCCAGGTCTGCGGCGTGATATTCTTGCTGATCCCGTCGTAGTCGATCGCCCACTTGATCGCCTGCTGGATCTCCGGCTTGGCGAGTTGCGGCATCGACTGGTTCATGGCGATGTACGCCTGAAACATCTGGGGTGCCGCGTCGGTATGGAAGTCGGCGTTGTTCGCGATCGTCTTGAGCTGATCGGCTTCAAGGTCGCGCGCGATGTCGACGCCACCCTTGCGCAGCAACAGGAGCTGCTCGGCGGGGTCCTTGACGTGGCGAATGACGATGCGCTTCACCCCCGCCTTGATGCCCGAATTCGGGCTGGCGTCGAGGATGACATGATCGGAGGCCTGCCACGAGGTGAGCTTGAACGGCCCGGCGCCCGCCGAATGCGTCTTCAGCCAGCCGTTGCCGAGATCGCCGTTCTCGGCGTGCGCCATCGCCGTCGCCTTCTCGACGATGCAGCCGACATTGGCGGTGAGGCAGTAGAGCACGAAGCTCGGCGCCTGCTGGGTCGGCAGTCGCATCACCACTGTGCGCGGATCGGTCGCGCGGATCAGCTGCTCGACGTTGTCCTTGGTGTAGCCGAACTGGGTGATGATGAACGCCGGGGTCTTGTTGAGGACCACGACGCGGCGCAACGAGAACTCCACGTCCTCGGCGGTGACCGGCTTGCCGGATTCGAAATGCGCGTTGTCGGTCAGGTGGAAGGTGAAATTCATCCCGTCGGCGCTGATGTCCCACTTCTCGGCAAGGTCGGCGGCGATCCGGGTAGGATCGGTGATGTCGGGGATGATGAGCTTACGGTAGCAATTGCCGTCCACCTCGTTGTCGGTGAACTCGTAGGATTCGGCGGGATCGAAGCTGATGATATCGTCGATCTGCTTGGCCATCACCGCGATGTTGGGCGGCGTCTGGGCGCTCGCGCCGCTCCACGAGAGTCCCGCCGTGCCGGCGGCGGCAGTGGTGGCGATCAGGGCGCGGCGGGTCAGCATGATTTGGGTCTCTGCGGCGGTTGTGGGTGGCACCATAGTGGGCGGGGGTCGGCGCGCAAGCGGCGTGCTCGTGCGGGCAGCGAGGCCAGTCAGGCCGTTCGGTCCCAGCCCCACCAAGCACGGAGGGCGTCTCCCATGACGAGACTCTTGTCGTGCTCGTCGAGCCACGGCAGTTCCTCGGTGAACATCGTCACGCATTGGTTCCAGGAGCACGGCATCCTCGTGATGTCGGTGCCCCAGAACATCCGACGTGGACCGAACGCATCGTAGATCTGGCGCAGATAGACGTGCATTGCCGGAAACGGATACGTCTCCCTGGAATAGCCCGGCGCGCCGGTCGCCTTGACCGCCACGTTGGGGTGCTTCGCCAAGGCCAGAAGGTCCGGCATGTGGGTCATCGCCGCGGCGTCCTTCAGGGTGGTCAGGCCGCCTCTGCCACCCAAATGGTCGATCGTCAGGCGAAGCCCCGGGTGGCGTTCGGCGATCCGGCCAAGCTCCGGCAGCGAATCCGTCGCCAGCACCGCGATCGGGACTCCGGCCTCCTCGGCCGCCGCCCATAGCCAGTCGATCGTGCCGTCGTGCAGCCATCGCCGCGCCGGATCGCCGAGGAACGTGTAACGCAAACCGAGCATTCCCCGCTGCGCCCTCCAGCCGGCGATGCGTGCGCGAGAGTCCGCCCGATCGAGCGGCACCGAACCCATGATCGCGAACCTGCCTGGGTATGTCCGCACCGCCGCGAAGGCCATGTCGGTCGACCCCGGGTCCCAGCCCGGCGGGTGGATGACGGCCGCATCGACGTTTGCTTCGTCCATCAGGACGACGGCCTCCTCGGGGGTAAATTCCGTCACCTGCCGATGCGACAGGTTGCTCGGCAGGCCGGTTCCCCAGAGGTGGATTTGGGCGTCGATTATCCGCATGGCGACGCTTGCGAACCGCGCGAGCGGGCATCTTCCTCGATCTCGGCCGCGGCGATCGCCTTGGCGAGCGCGCCGCTCAGCCGTTTGGCCGATTGCAAGGTAAGCTCGACGGCGGCCCGCGCATCCGGACCACGCGCCGCGTTCACGAAGTCGATCGTGATGGCCTCCTCCAGCAGAGCGTGGTGCGGGTGGTCGTAGGAGACGACCGCGTGGGTGAGCTTGAACCAACCGTCGCCGCCCTTGCCGGCGCCGTCCGCGCTGACGACCTCAACGATCGAGGTGCACATGCCGGCGGTTACCCGGCCAAGTGCTTCCGCAGAAACGCGAATACCTTTTGCCAGCCATCGACCGCCTGCTCGATGCGATACATCGGTCGGTCGTAATAGAAGAAACCGTGCCCGGCGCCGTCGTAGCGGTGGAACTCGTACTGTTTGCCGTGCTTCTTGAGTTCGGCTTCGTGCTGGTCCACCTGCCCCGGGGTCGGCGAACGATCCTCGTTGCCAAACAGGCCGAGCAAAGGGCAGGAAAGGTCCTTCGTGAACTCGATCGGGGCGGTCGGCTGCTTCGCCGTCAGCTCCTCCTTGCTCATCACCACCCGACCGCCCCAGAGTTCGATGGCGGCGTTTATGTTACGGGTATGGCACGCGAACAAGAAAGCTTGGCGGCCGCCCGAGCAGGTGCCGAATACTCCGACTTTCCCGTTGAGGTATGGCTGCGCGCGCAGCCATGCCACCGCGCCTTCGGTGTCGCCGATGACCTGAGCGTCGGAAACGCCGCCCTCCGCTCGCACCTTGGCCGCGACGTCATCGGCTTTGCCCTCGCCGGCGCGGTGGTAAAGGTTGGGACTGATCGCGGCGTAGCCGTGATGCGCGAACTTTCGGGTGGTCTCCCGATACCACTCGTCCCAGCCGGGGGCATGATGCAGCAGCACCACGCCAGGGAACGGACCGGGGCCGAGCGGGCGCGCGACATAAGCCGAGATCGGCTCGTTCTTGTCGCCGTTGATCGCGATGGTTTCCGCTATCATGCCTTCGTAGGGCATTGTCGCCACCCCCTGGATCCCCAATGTGCACAGGCTGCCGCTTGGGCCATCATCCCGCCTTCGGTTGGTGGGCGCAACAAGGGCTCGCGTGTACACGGAGTCGCGCGGCCAGGGGCTTAGGTGTACGCGGATTCCGCTCGCGAGTGCCGGCGATGTACACGGAAATCGGACTGGTCAACGCGCGATGTACACGGTCGTGGGGCAATCGTGGGGCCAGTGTACGCAAAGATGGCGGCTGAGCGGGTCCATGTCGTCGGCGCGTCCGGACGGTCGGGAGCCGCGCTGTGCCGGGCGCTGCTCGGCGCCAAGCGGGTGGTCGTGCCGGTGGTTCGCGATCCGGGCCGATGGGCGAGGACCGGGCTGGCCGCATCGCCACGTCTCGCCGACCTCGGCGATCCCGTCGCACTGGGGGCGGCGCTCAGTGATGCCACTGCGGTCGTCTCCTGTGCGCACGCGCGCCACACCGCGGCGATCCTGGCCGCCACGCCGGCGGGGGCGCGGTTCGTGCTCCTGGGC
>JBAWFF010000477.1:0-13543 GCA_049591635.1 Acetobacteraceae bacterium | reverse complement strand
TGGGCGTGAAGGGCTGCGGCGAAGTGGGCGCGATCGGCAGCCCGCCCGCGGTCATCAACGCGGTGGTGGACGCGCTGCGTGACTACAATGTACGCCACATCGACATGCCCGCCTCGCCGCAGAAGATCTGGGCGATCCTCGAGGCCGGCCGGCCGCGCATGGCGGCCGAGTGACGCAAGCGCCAGTGATGCAAGCGAAGGAACAACACGATGTATGACTTCGTCTATCAGCGGGCGGCCAGCGTCGACGAGGCGGTGAAGATGCTCGCGGGTGACCCGGAGGCGAAGGCGCTGGCCGGCGGGCAGACGTTGATCCCCGTCCTGAAGCAGCGGCTGAACCATCCGTCCAAGGTCGTCGATCTCGCCAAGGCGGGGCTGTCGGGCATCAAGGTCGACGCCAAGAGCGTGGCGATCGGGGCGATGACGACGCACGCCGCGGTGGCCCATTCGGCGGAGGTCGCGAAGGCGATCCCAGCGCTCGCGGAACTCGCGGGGTTGATCGGCGACGATCAGGTGCGCCATCGCGGAACGATCGGCGGCAGCCTCGCCAACAACGACCCGGCGGCGGATTATCCGGCGGCGGCGCTCGCGCTAGGCGCGACGATCCGCACCAACAAGCGCGCGATCAAGGCGGACGAGTTCTTCCAAGGCATGTTCGCGACCGCCCTCGCGCCCGACGAGATCATCACCGAGGTATCGTTCCCGGTGCCGGAGAAGGCGGCCTACGAGAAGTTCCGCAACCCCGCCTCGCGCTACGCGATCGTCGGCGTGTTCGTCGCCAAGACGGCCGACGGCGTGCGCGTCGCGGTGACGGGGGCGGGGCAGAACGGCGTGTTCCGCCACACCGCGATGGAGCGGGCGCTGGGATCGAACCTGTCGGCCGACGCGATCGCCGGGGTGAGCACGCCGGCGGGTGATCTGAACGGGGACATCCACGCGAGCGCGGAATATCGCGCGCATCTGGTGGGGGTGATCGCCAAGCGGGCGCTGGCGAAGCTGCGGTAGGTGGGCGCGGGCTGGTCAGCCCGCGCCTTCTCCGCGTTACGCAGTGTGTTGCGCGAGCATCTCGCGCATCTCGGAAACGAGCGGGGCGTGTGCCTCGTCCACGGCATATGTCTCACGATACCATCGGTTGTATTGCGCGATGCTAGCCGCGAAGCTCAGTTCCGGCTGATAGCCGAGCAGCCGTTCGGCTCGTGCTAGCCCATGCACGACCATCCGCAGCTGTTGGCGGCTGTAGTTCGAGTCATAGCGCGGCCCCAGGCCGACTTTTTCGACCGGAATCGGGCCACCGATACGGTCCCGGAGTCTTGCCTCGATCGCGGGCACGGACGCGACAAGCGAGCGCATTGTCGAGTCGATGCTGGCAAGCAGGGGGTCCTGACGCAGCGCTTGCCTGACGTCGGAGGAGACGAGGTGGCGCAGCGAATGCAGGGGATTGGATCGGACCGTCTTGGCCGGGCGCGCATGCCAGAACGGATCGTCGCGCGGTAGCGACGGTACAGGCTCGCCGCAACCCGCAAGCGGCAGCAACGCATCGATCAGGTCGCGCCAGCAAACATGCGGCCCATCGGTGATGAAGATACGTCGTCCATCGTTGGGCGCCGCGGTCAACGCCAGTTCGATGGCGTGGCAGAGGTTGTCCACGTCCACGACGTTAATGGGCGCGGTGCCGTCCCCGAGCATGACGAAGCGATTTCGGCGCAGGTCATCGATCAGCCCGGCATAGAATGAGGAGTACCGACCGCCGATATTGGGCGGACAGAGTGTGATGCAATCCAGACCGCGCGCGTGCGCCCGCTCGACGCGGATATCCTGCTGTAGCTTCATCCAGCCGTACGATCCCTTCGGCGGATTGGCCGGTGCGTCTTCAGACGTCGCGGTCGATGGGGGCGGGTCGCCGTAGACGGCGACACTGCTGAGATGCACGAATCTACGAACCTTGGCGCTTCTCGCACCATCCAGGAGGTGGCCGAACCCTTCCGCCATAACGGCGTCCCCGCCGCGAGTACAGTTCACGACATGGCTGCAACCGGCAAGCGCCTCCGGAATTCCGGATCGCTGCATTATGTCGAGCCGCTGCATGGGAATGCCGCGGCTAGCGAGCCGCCACGCGCTGCCGAACGTGTTGACGAACGCGCGCACCTTGATTCCGGCATGCATCAGACGCTCGGTCAAGGTCGCGCCAACGAAACCGGAGGCGCCCAGGATCGCCACCGTCATGTCGGGACCAGCCATCAGGCCAGCTCCTCGGCGACGCTCGCGGCTGACGCTACATTCTGGGACCGATATAACTCTTGAAGAAGGCGCACGGATTGCACGCCGACTTCGGCCGGAACCGCGGGCGGGTGTTCTCCGCGGCACGCTTGGATGAAATCGTCCAGCTGCCGCTGGAACAGGCTCGCCTCCGGCCGCCAGCTCGGGGGGGCGCTCGGGCGGAGCTCCGCGGTGACGATGGAGGAATCGCCACTCCGCCACAGGACGGGGCTTCCATTACCCCCGGTGGCAAGGACGCCGCGCTCGGTCCTCAAGGCGACACCGCTATCGAGGCGCACCAGCTTGGAAAACAGCATCGACCCGTCGATGCGCAGACCGCGGGAATTGTAATGCAGCTTGGCAAAGCAGTGCGCTTCGGGACCCGCGACGCCGTCATGACGCAGGAACACGTCGTCCGGATAGCCGAACCAGTATAACAGACGATCGATATAATGGCTGCCGTTCACCGTCAGCACGCCACCGCCGGCGCTCTTGCGATCGAGAATATAGCCGGACTCGGGAGACCATCCGCCGATACTGCCGCTTTGACAATGGAACTGCCGTACCGAGCCAAGGCTGCCCTCGTCCAACAATTCCTTCACCAACACGACGCCATCATCGAAGCGCTGACAATAGCCGACGGCGACGACGACGCCGCGCGCCCGGGCCGCCTCGCAGATCTCCCGCCCCTCATCCTCGGTGATGCACAGCGGCTTCTCGATCAGGCACGGAATGCCCGCGCGGATCGCCTGTTGAGCAAGCGGAGCATGGGTATTGTTCGGGGTGGCGATGACGATCCCGTCCACCTTGTCGAGCACTTCCTCGAGCGACGACGCTATCAGGGGTGCGATGCCGTAGTCGCGAGCAATGCTTCGCCCCCGCTCGGCGACGGGGTCGACTAAGGCGGTCAATGTCGCGAGCGGACTGGCTAATACAGCCGGGACGTGACACACGCGGGCGACCGCGCCGCTGCCAACAATTCCAACCCGAAACCGAGAATTCATGTGAACTTCCGCAAGCCCCGCCGCATCGCACAGGGCAAGTAGCGTGCGAACGAACGAAAGTCCACGGAATCCTTGCGACCCTGTCTCGTGTAGGATTGGTTACGAGGTAAGTTCCAGGTTGACATTTTCCAAGCCCGCATGATTAGTGCGCGCGCACGGCCGTGGCGCCCTTCGGCACTGTATGCAGCTGGATCATGATTTATGACGAGCGAGCTTCCCGCAGAATACTATGATGAGTTTCATGGCGTGGACGCGCACTACAGCAAGAACTATCGAAAGTCACGATACTATGCGCTCTTTCGGGCCATCCTCAAGGAGCTGAACGATATTAGACCTTCACTCATTCTAGAAGTGGGATGCGGTAGCGGCGTGCTAGCGCAGATGCTGCAAGAGCAGCTTCCCTCCGTGTCTTACCGTGGGTTCGATTTCAGCCGGACGGCGGTGGGACGAGCGGGCAGGCGAACCGGCCGCCAGGACATGTTCTTTGTCGCCGACGCCCGCTCCGCGGCTGCCTACGAATCCGACTACGATGCGATAGTCTGCACAGAGGTGTTGGAGCACATCGAGGACGACCTCGATGTTATCCGGAACTGGCGTCCCGGCACACCTTGCATATGCAGCGTCCCGAACTTCCTCAACGACGAACACGTACGCTGCTTTCGCCATGAGTCCGAAGTGTGTGAACGGTATGGCGACCTGCTTTCGATCTCCAAAGTGCGGCGCGTCGCAACGCCGGTCATGACCCAGACGGGATTTGGCGACTACCTGCGCCGGCTGCGCTGGAGCCGCAACGATCCCCGCAAACTCGCGGGCCTGCTTGGTATAAACAGATTCAATTACCTTGCGGGCTGGTTCATGTTCGCTGGAACGCGCCGCGCCGACTGAAACCGGCGCCTCCGGCCAGCCACGAGCACGCCGCCGCACCGAGAGGCCGAATATCCTGAATGCGTCAGTTGGTTGCCCGCTCCCTGTTCTGGCTAGTTTGGACGCGAGCCGGCATCAATGTCGTCTCAGTCCTAAACACGATCGTCCTCGCCCGTCTGCTGTTGCCCAGGGAGTTTGGCCTCGCGGGCCTGGCGACCATCTGGACGGAGTTGATATCCGCGCTCGCCGAGCTAGGTCTGGGGGCCGCGATCATCCAGTTCCGCGATATCGATCCGGAGGATTTGAACACAAGCTTCTGGCTGACCATGCTGCTCGGGGCAGCGGGCTATGCCGGGTTGTTCCTCGCGAGCCCGGCACTCGAAGCGTGGTTTGCCGCGCCTGGGCTCAGCCCCGTCCTTCGGGTAGCAAGCCTGTCGCTCTTGCTCATCTGCGCTCGCGTGGTCCCTGACGGGCTGCTCAGGCGTGACATCAAGCTCGACAAGGTGGCGAAGGCGCAGATGCTCGGCAGCATCCTGGGCGCCCTCGTCGCGATCGTCACCGCTCTCGCGGGCGGCGGCGTCTGGGCGTTGGTTAACGGGGCGCTGGCGACTGCATTGGTGACGACCTACGCGAGCTATGCGTTTTGTCGCTGGTGGCCGGGTTGGCGGTTGGGCACGCGCCAATTCGGCGCCATCGTCAGCTTCAGCCTCGCCGCGCTAGGCACGAAGCTTACCTTCGTATTGCGCAGCCGAGTAGACGAGTTCGTGGTCGGCAAGGTTCTCGGACAGGCGCCTCTCGGGTTCTACCTCATGGCGCGCAATCTCGCGCTGATGCCCGTCGACCGGCTTGGCGGCATTATCGGTCAGTTAGCCACCTCGGTCATGGCCTCGCTACAAAAGGACCAGGGGCATCAAGCGGACATCCTGTTGCAGTCCGTCAGATTGGTCTCCGTGATTTCGTTCCCGATTTGTATCGGGATGCTGATCGAGGCCCGGGACCTGGTCTCGGTCATGCTCGGGCCGCATTGGGTGTCCATGGTACCGATTTTCCAGATCCTGTGTGGTTTCGCGACCTACCGCTCGGTCGACGTTCTACTGCCACCCTTGCTCTCCTCCCACAGGCGACAGTGGTTCCTCTTCGGCTATTCCTGCGCGAACATCATGGTCCTCGTGCCATTCCTGTGGCTCGGGGCGCGGTTTGGGGGCACCGTCGGCGTCGCGTCTGTCTACGTACTGGTCTATCCGTTCGTCGTGGTCTGGCTCGTGCGAGAGACGCTGCGCGCCGCGCGGATCAAGTGGCACGATTTCCTGCGTCAGCTGGCCGCCCCGACGGCAGCGTGCCTGCTGATGATCGGCGCGGTTCTGCTGGTCCATCTCGGACTTGACCGCGTCGGCGTCGCCGCGGCGCTGCCGCGCCTCCTTGTGTCGGCGCTCATCGGTGCCGGCGTTTATATTTCCGCCATTCTGTGCTCCGGCAGTCCCGTCCTGCCGGAACTGAAAGTGGTTCTTGGATGGGTGCTGCGGCCTCTCGGCCTCAAATCAAGGGCGATGTGACGAACGCCTCTCCCCTCGATCCGCGGGACTGGGAGGCGTTTCGCGCCGCCGCGCACGCGAGCCTCGATCGCATCCTCGACTACACGCGCGACATTCGCGACCGGCCAGTCTGGCAGGCGATGCCCGCCGCAGTGCGCCGCGAACTCTCGGCGCCGCTGCCGCGCAACGCCGCGGATCTCGCCGACGTCGCCGCCGAATTCGAGCGATTGATTCTCCCGTACGCCACCGGCAACGTGCATCCGCGGTTCATGGGCTGGGTGCATGGCGGCGGCAATCCGGCGGGGATCGTCGGCGAGATGCTGGCGGCCGGGCTGAATGCCAACCTTGGCGGGCGCGATCATGCGCCGATCGAGGTGGAGCGCCAGGTCGTCCGTTGGATGGCCGATCTGTTCGACATGCCGGAAACGGCCGGGGGATTGCTCGTCACCGGCACCTCGGCCGCCAACCTGATCGCCGTGCTGATAGCGCGTGCCCACGCCGTTGACGGGATCAGGCGCGCGGGCGTCGCTGGAACCGGGCTGGTGGCGTACGCCTCGGTCGCCGTGCATCTTTGTGTCGGGCGGGCGATGGACATGGCGGGGTTGGGGAGCGAGGCGCTGCGCCTGATCGCGATCGACGCGACGGGGCGGATGGTGGTTCCGGCGTTGGCCGAGGCCATCGCGGCGGACCGTGCCGCCGGGCGGCATCCGTTCCTCGTCGTCGGGACGGCGGGCAGCGTGGACATCGGGGCGATCGACGATCTATCCGGCCTCGCCGCGCTGTGCCGGCGCGAGGGGGTGTGGTTCCATGTCGACGGCGCATTCGGCGCGCTGGCCGCGCTGTCGCCGACGCTGCGCCCGATGCTCGCCGGGATCGAACACGCCGACAGCGTCGCGTTCGATTTCCACAAATGGGGACAGGTGCCTTACGACGCCGGCTGCATCATCGTCCGCGACCGCGCCCACGCGGAGGACGCTTTTTCCGCTCCGGCCGCGTATCTGCGCCACGAGGCGCGCGGCCTCTCCGGTGGCGCGCCGTGGCCATGCGATTACGGTCCGGACCTGTCGCGCGGGTTCCGCGCACTCAAGGTTTGGTTCACCTTCAAGACCTGGGGCGCGGACGCGATCGGGGCCGCCATCCTGCATACGTGCGAGATCGCGCGGCATCTGGCCAAATTGGTGGACGCGCAGCCATCGCTGGAGCGACTGGCGCCAGTGGCCTTGAACATCGTCTGCTTCCGCTATCGCTTCCCGCACGATGACGACCGCCAGAATGCCGAGCTGGTGGCCGATTTGCAGGAGGCCGGGATCGTCGCGCCATCGACGACAACGCTCGACGGGAGGCTCACGATCCGCGCCGCGATCGTGAACCACAGAACCAGGCGCGACGACGTCGAGGCGCTGGTTGACGCGGTGCTGCGATTCGGGGCACGTCGGACAGAACGACAGGGAGGGAAACAAACGTCATGAAACGCCGTGATATCCTGAAGAGCGCGGTGGCGGGTGCCGCCGTCCTGGCCGCGCCGCGCATCGCCCGCGCCGAAAGCCAGCGGGTCCTCAAGTTCATCCCGCAGGCCGACCTCGCCTCGATCGACCCGATCTGGACCACGGCGGACGTCACCCGCAACCACGGCTTCATGGTCTTCGACACCCTGTACGGCGTTGACAACAAGTACCGGCCGCATCCGCAGATGGCGGCGGGCCATACCCTCAGCGCCGACGGCAAGCAGTGGGACATAACCCTGCGCGATGGGCTGAAATTCCACGACAACACGCCGGTGCTGGCGCGCGACTGCGTCGCCTCGCTGACCCGCTGGGGCAAGCGGGACGTGTTCGGCGGCGTGCTGATGGCGGCGATGGACGAGATGTCGGCGCCGTCCGACAAGGTGCTGCGCTTGCGGCTGAAGGCGCCGTTCCCGTTGGTGCCCGACGCGCTGGCGACGATCACCAACATGGCGTGCATCATGCCGGAGCGGCTGGCCCAGACCAGCCCGTTCGAGCAGGTCAAGGAGGTGATGGGCAGCGGACCGTACCGCTTCGTCGCCGCAGAGCGCATCACCGGCGCGAAGGTCGTCTACGAGAAGTTCGCCGGTTACGTGCCGCGCTCCGACGGGCCGGCGGAGTACACGTCGGGACCGAAGACGGTGAACTTCGACCGCGTGGAATGGACCGTCTCGCCCGATCCGGCGACCAACGCGGCGGCGATGAACGCGGGCGAGTTCGATTGGTGGGAGCAGCCGACCATCGACCTCATCCCCCTGCTCAAGCAGAACCATGATCTGGTGACCGGGGTGAAGGACCACACCGGCGAGATCGGCTGCATGCGGTTCAACACGCTGTTCGCGCCCTTCGACAATCCGGCGATCCGCCAGGTCGTGCTGTCGGCGGTGGATCAGCGCGAATACATGGAAACGGTAGCGGGCGCCGACCCCACCCTGATCCTCGACAAGGTGGGCTTGTTCGTCCCCGGCAGCCCGATGGCGAGCACCGTCGGCATCGCCCAGGCGATACGCGGAGAGAAGGATCAGGCGAAACTGCGCCAGGCCCTGAAGGACGCCGGATACAAGGGCGAAAAGGTGGTCGTGCTCGCCGCGTCGAACTTCCCGACCATCAACGCTGAGTCGCAAGTCGGCGGCGACATGCTGAAGAAGATGGGCTTCAACGTCGAGTACCAATCGCTCGACTGGGGCACCGTCGTGCAGCGCCGGGCCAGCAAGAACCCGATCGACCAGGGTGGGTGGAACATCTTCTTCACGTTCCTGGGCGGCGTCGGCAACGTCACCCCGGCATCCGACATCGCCATCCGTTCGGACGGGAAGGGCTGGTTCGGTTGGCCGACCGACCCAAAGATGGAGGAGGCGCGGCTTGCCTGGTTCACCGCCCCTGACCTTGCCGCCCAGCAGAAATGCGCCGCGGACATGCAGACGGCGTTCTTCGCCAATCCGTCCTATGCGCCGCTGGGGATGTATTTCCAGCCGACGACGCATCGGGCGAACCTCGCGGATATTCCGGAGGGTATCCCGCAGTTCTATCGGGTGCGGCGGACGTAACTCTTCGCGCGACCCCTCCCCTAGACTAGCCCCTCCCGCAAGGGGAGGGGGATGCGCACGGAGTACGGCGCCTTCTACTCCCCCTCCCCTTGCGGGAGGGGTTAGGGGAGGGGACCCGGTTTCAGTACCGATAGAGGTCGTGCTTGTAAGGCCCGCTCGGCGCCACCCCGATGTATTCGGCCTGCTTCGGGGTCAGGCGGGTCAGTTTCGCATTGACCTTGCCGAGGTGCAGCGCCGCCACCTTCTCGTCCAGCGCCTTCGGCAGAGTGTAGAGCTGCCGCTCGTACTTTCCCTTGGGCGCGGTGAACAGTTCGATCTGGGCGAGCACCTGGTTGGTGAACGAGGCGCTCATGACGAAGCTCGGGTGGCCGGTGGCGTTGCCGAGGTTCACCAGCCTGCCTTCGGACAGCACGATGAGGCGCTTGTCGTCGGGGAACACCACCTCGTCAACCTGCGGCTTGACGTTCTCCCAGCGATAGTTGCGAAGCGATTCGATCTGGATCTCGGAATCGAAGTGGCCGATGTTGCAGACGATGGCGCGGTGCTTCATCGCCCGCATGTGGTCGAGCGTGAGCACATCGACGTTGCCGGTCGCGGTCACGAAGATGTCGCCCACGGGCGCCGCATCGTCCATCGTCACGACCTCGTAGCCCTCCATCGCCGCTTGCAGCGCGCAGATCGGGTCGATCTCCGTCACCATCACCCGACAGCCGGCGTTGCGCAGGCTCGCCGCCGAGCCCTTGCCGACATCGCCGAAGCCGGCCACCACCGCGACCTTGCCAGACATCATCACGTCGGTGCCGCGGCGGATGCCGTCCACCAGCGATTCCCGCACGCCGTAGAGGTTGTCGAACTTCGACTTGGTGACGCTGTCATTGACGTTGATCGCCGGCACCAGCAGCGTGCCGTCGCGCGCCATGTCGCGCAGGCGATGCACGCCGGTCGTCGTCTCCTCCGACAGGCCGCGGACGTCGGCCATCATCTCGGGGTATTTGTCGTGCATCAGCTTGGTGAGGTCGCCGCCGTCGTCGAGGATCAGGTTGGGCGTCCACCCGTTCGGACCACGCACGGTCTGTTCGATGCACCACCAGAACTCGTCTTCGTCCATGCCCTTCCAGGCGAAGACGGGCAGGCCGGCGGCGGCGATGGCGGCGGCGGCGTGGTCCTGGGTCGAGAAAATGTTGCACGACGACCAGCGGATGGTGGCCCCGAGCGCGATCAGCGTCTCGATCAACACGGCGGTCTGCACCGTCATGTGCAGGCAGCCGGCGATGCGGGCGCCCTTCAGCGGCTTGGCGGCGCCGTATTCCTTGCGGACCGCCATCAGGCCGGGCATCTCGTCCTCGGCCATGGAGATTTCCTTGCGGCCCCACTCGGCGAGCGAGATGTCCTTTACCTTATAGTCCTCGGCGGCAGTCCGATCGGCCATCACGCGCTCCTGGCTGGGTCGCGGGGTCTATAGGGAAGGCGTGGAGGCGGGGCAATGGCGAAGGGGGATCGAGCGATGGACGAGGCAAATCCGGGACGAAAGGCGCGGCCGATCGGCCTGAACCACATTGCCCTCGAAGTCGGCACCATCGAGGAGGCGCTGGCTTTCTATGGACGCATCTTCGATTTCACCTTGCGCGGGAGAGGCGAGCGGTCCGCCTTTATCGAGTTGGGCGATCAGTTCATCGCCCTGATGGAGGGGCCGGTTCGCCAGCCCCCCGGACATCGCCACTTCGGGCTGGTGGTCGATGACCGCTCGGACGTGCGGCGGCTGGCCGAGGCGGCGGGCGCCACGATGCTCGAGGGACCGTTCCTGGATTTCCTCGATCCGTGGGGCAACCGGTTCGAGGTCGTGGAGTACGCGGATATCCAGTTCACCAAGGCGCCGAACGTCCTTCGCGGCATGGGCCTCGACTTGGGCAAGAGCGAGAAGGCCAGGGGTGAACTGGCGGCCAAGGGGATGGGGTGAGCGCAGCCGCTCACGCGTGTAGCGACGCGCCCTTGGTGGCGTTGTCCACGTCCTTCCTGGGTCCACGCAGCGCCAGGCCGACGAGGTCGGGCGTGTCCGCGGGCTCGGCCTTGAAGGCGGCGCGGTTGGCGGCGTCGTGGCCGGTCGTGAACATCGCGCGGACATAGACGGCGCGGGTCAGCCCGCGTTCGATCGCGACGCGCCAGCCGCGCAGCAGGCCCGACGGCTGGGCGGCGAATATCAGGATCGGCTGGCCGAGCAGGCTGGCGTGCAGACGCCCGGCCGCATCCTCGTACGGCTGCCCCATCGCCTCGGGCGCGGCGGCGGCGATGCCGGTGGCGAGGAAGGCCGTGACGTTCAGCTTCTGCCAGACCGGCAGGTCGTCGAGGACCAGCACCGCGACTTTCGTCTCGAAGATCATGCGCTTCCTCGTTCCCGGGCGGGCCGCCACTGTCTGCCATCGTTGTCACATGCCGCCGGGCAGGCAAGCCCCGACGGGCATTCAATGGCTGAGCGCGGCGGCCGCCCTGGGAATCGCGCCCAGGGTGTGTTCTATGTAATATCTGAAGCTCGTGAAATGGATCACATATCGCGCGAAAGTTTCTGGTTGACATTCATGCTCGCCCACCCGGCGGGTGCCGGTCGCCTTGAAGTTCCACCCAAGGAGCTCGTCATGTCCAACGACCTGTACATTCCCTACGAGGTAAGTGACAACGACCATCGCCCGCTCCCCCCCGGAGCCGATTTTTGGTCGAGTCCTGGGGTCGTCCTCGACTCGGGCCCCGGGGGAGGGGCGGTCGATCCCAGTACCTACACTCCCAATAATCAACAGTGCCTCATCCTGGTGGACGTTCTCGATAAATCGTCCGCTGGAGAGTACGTCCCGCTGCTGTTCGTCGAAGTCTGGATATGCGATCCGGCGACGATCGTCGGTCCGGATACCGCCCTGCCGATCGCCCACGGCTCCAGCACGAAGTACCTGACCGGGCAGTCGTCCAGTGAGGGAGGTTCGACCACCATCAAGGTCTATGGGTTCAAGCCCTATCCGGGCATGGGTTCCTCCCCGGATGGGCACGCTTGCCTGATCGCCAATTGTTGGGGCAGTCGGGGCTCATTGGATAATCCACCCGTCCAGTCCGACGGCAAGTCGCTGATCGGGTCGACCACTGCCGACTTCGTCTCGCTGGTCCAGACGGATGGCCACGTGGCGCAGCACAATATCTTCGCCGCCGCGATGTCCATGTCCAAGAGGGGGCCAAGGCATGTGGCGTTCCCCTTCAACGCCGTTGCCGCGGTTCGCAAGGGGGAGGAGAAGGTCGTCCTTGAAATCCGCGACACCACGGGAGACGCGGGACTGACCAAGGCCGATTTGTCGTTCCTGCGCAAGGGCCGTTACGGCAAGCTTCCGCTGCACGTCTCCAAAGTGCCGCTCAAGGCATTCGCGATCGACGGCGGCCCGGGCGGGGCGGCCAAGCGTGTTCCGTTGGAGATCCATGCCGGTCACCCGGTCCCGTTGAGCATCCTGGCCGAATTCGGCGAAGGCGAACAGGTCGGCGGTGTCCACGCGTTCGACGTCATCCAGAAAACGACTTCGGGTCGCGCGCAGGGCGGTGTTCGCGTGCTGGCGGTCGTCACCTGACAGCACCCGAGCGCGTCTAGCCGAGCAGTTCCATGTAGTAGCGGATCGACAGCTCGATCAGTTCTCCCACGATCACTATGCTTGGGATGTGGAATGATAGGGGGCTGAGTCCATGCGCCTGGAGACCAAGCGGATCAGCACCGCGCCTGACGTGACCGCGCTTGACGGCAGCGAGGTGCGTGTCTTGTGCGGGTTGTCGCGCGGCGCGCTGTCGATGTTTTCGTTGGCATCGGGCGCTGTCGCGCGGGCGGTCGCGCATCGGACGATCGAGGAGGTCTGGTACTTCGTCTCCGGCCACGGGCGGATGTGGCGCAAGCTGGGCGAGCAGGAGGAAGTCACCGAGGTCTCGCCTGGCGTTTCGATCTGCATCCCCACGGGAACGCATTTCCAGTTCCGCTGCGACGGCACCGAGACGCTGGTGGCGATCGCCGCCGTCATGCCCCCCTGGCCGGGCGAGGGCGAGGTCTACGCGGTCGCCGGCGTCTGGATGCCAACGGTTCCGTGAAGCACCCGCTGGGCGCTTCCACGCGCTTTCTGTGACCTCGATCACGGCCTCGCGGATCGCGAACTCCCAATTTCCGTTGTGGACAATCGCATTCCGTTGGAAAGGAGTCGGGTCATGCGTACGCCACAGTTCGATGACGAGCGGCGCCGGTTCAATCCGGGCGCGCGCGGCATCGAGCCGTTCATCGGCCTCATGCCATTCATGCCGGACTCTGTCTGGTTCGACGAGCACTGGTATCCACGCGAGGAGCGCCCCGCGCGGCCCAAGCGGCGAGGGGCGCACCGCACCCTGACCTTCGTCGCGGGCCTCGTCGTCCTGTCGGCGGGAGGCTCGCTCGTGGTGCACCACTACGCGCCGCCGCCGCCCGTGTTGTCGTCCGAGTGAGGCCGGCCGGGAGGCGAAATCAGGAGCCCGTCACATGCTGCCGTTCGCGCACCTCGCTCAAATCGCGTTCGAGGAAGAAATTGAGGAACGTCCGGATCACCGCTACCGCCGCGAGCCGGCCTAGTGCGTTCCAATCGGTGGTGATGGATGTCTCTATGATATCGGCGGCGAGTTGGAACGTCAGGCCGACGACAAGCCAGCGGGAATAGCGTAGCCAGATATCGCGGCGCCTGTGGCCGTCGGGCGAGGCGCAGATGGCCGCGATGCCGCGGACGAACGCCTCGACCGTTCCGAGAACGATGACGACGAGGGCAAGCGCATCGATGGCGATGACCGCGTAGTCGGTGCCGATCG
>JBAWFF010000476.1:0-12465 GCA_049591635.1 Acetobacteraceae bacterium | reverse complement strand
GCACGGCGGCACGATAGGCATCGTCCTGCTGGGAGAACAACTCCCAGCACGGCAAGGACACCACGGCGACCACAACGCCCTCGCGGGCGAGTTGTTCCCGTGCGTCCATCGCGATCGCGACCTCGGTCCCGGTGGCGATGATCGTGCCGCGCCGCGGCCCCTCGGCCTCCGCGAGAACGTAACCGCCCCGCGCGCAGCGGTTCTCGCTGGCATCGAACCGCATCGCCGGCACCGCCTGGCGACTGAGCACGAGCAGGCTCGGCCCCTCGACGCGGCGGACCGCGAGTTCCCAGCACTCCGCCGTCTCCAGCGCGTCGCCCGGCCGATAGACGTGCAGGTTCGGCATGGCACGCAGGCTGGCCAATTGCTCGATCGGCTGGTGCGTCGGTCCGTCCTCGCCAAGGCCGATGGAATCATGCGTCAGGACGTGAATCACGCGCTGGCGCATAAGCGCGGCAAGGCGGATCGCCGGACGCATGTAGTCGCTGAAGATGAAGAACGTGCCGTCGTAGGGGATGATCCCGCCATGCAGGGCGAGGCCGTTGGCGCAGGCCGCCATTCCGTGCTCGCGGATGCCGTAATGGATATAGCGCCCGGCGTAGTTGCCGGGAGCGACGACGCCCATCCCCTCCACGAAGGTCAGGTTCGACGGAGTGAGGTCGGCCGAGCCGCCCACCAGTTCCGGCGTCGCCGGCACCAGCGCCTCGAGCACCTTCTGGCTCGACGCACGGGTGGCGAGCTTCGGCTTCTCCTCGGCGATCTTTTGCTTCATCGCCGCCACCGCCTCGTGCCAGGCGTCCGGCAGCTTGCCCGCGATCGCGCGCTCGAACTCCCCGCGCGTGGGGTGACGCGTGAGCCGCTTGAGCCAAGCCCGCCGGGCGGGGGCACCGCGATGGCCGATCGCGTGCCAGCGCTCCAGCAGATCCTCGGGAATGGTGAAGGCCGGTTCCTTCCAGCCCAGAAGCTCCTTGGCCCCCGCCGCCTCCTTGGCGCCGAGAGCAGTGCCGTGAACCGCGCTGGTCCCCGCCTTGGTCGGCGCCCCCAGGCCGATAATGGTGTGGCACGCGATCAGTGTCGGCTTCTTCGAGCGCACGGCGAAGGACAGCGCGGCGGCGATCTGCGCGGGATCGTGCCCGTCGACCGCCTTGGTCGCCCAGCCCTCGGCGGCGAACCGCTTCTGCATGTCCTCGCTACGGGCGAGCGCCGTGTTGCCGTCGATCGAGATGTTGTTGTTATCCCACAGGAACGTCAGCTTCTCCAGCCGCAGATGCCCGGCAATGCCGATCGCCTCGTGGCTGATTCCCTCCATCAGGTCGCCGTCCGAGCAGATCACCCAGGTCCGGTGGTCCACCAGCGACTTGCCGAAGCGGGCTGCGAGCATCCGCTCGGCCAGCGCCATGCCGACCGACATTCCGACCCCTTGGCCGAGCGGGCCGGTGGTGGCCTCGATGCCAGGATGGTCGCCGTATTCGGGGTGGCCCGCGGTGACGGAATGCAGCGAGCGGAAACGCTCGATGTCCTCGATCCCCATGCCCTCCTCGCCGACGAGGTAGAGCAAGGCGTAGAGCAACATGCAGCCGTGCCCGGCGGAGAGCACGAAGCGGTCGCGGTCGGGCCAGCGTGGGTCGGCCGCGTCGAACTTCAGGAACCGCGTCCATAGCGTCGTCGCGACGTCGGCCATCCCCATCGGCAGGCCGGGATGGCCGGACTTCGCCTTCTCCACCGCGTCGATCGCGAGCGCGCGGATGCAGTCCGCCATCCGCCGCGCCGGCGTCATCGGACGGGCGAGGATCTCGGCCTGGCGAATGAGGACGGCCTCGTTCGCGGGAAGCTCGGCGGAGTCGGCCATGTTACCTCCTGACTGAACAGCGGGTCATAGGCGGTGGCCGGGGTTTGCGGCAACCCCGCCGCTCGGTCTTGTCGAATACCGCCCGGCTCCCGCATGTTCGCCCGTCCAGCGAGGAGCAAGGCATGAGCGACCCCTCCGGCCCCCTAAAGGGCCTGCGCGTCTTCGACCTCACCCGCGTCCTCGCCGGCCCGACCTGCGCGCAAATGCTGGGCGATCTTGGCGCCGATGTGGTCAAGATCGAGCGCCCGGGCGCCGGCGACGACACCCGCGGCTTCGCGCCCCCGACGATGCCCGGCACCACGGAAAGCGCCTATTTCGTGGGCGTGAACCGCAACAAGCGCTCGCTTACCCTCGACATCGCCCGCCCCGAGGGTCAGGAGATCGCGCTCAAGCTCATCGCGCAGTCCGACGTCCTGGTGGAGAATTTCAAGGTCGGCGCGCTGGACAAGTACGGCCTCGGCTACGCCCAGCTGCACGCCCGGTTCCCGCGCCTGATCTACTGTTCGATCACCGGGTTCGGCCAGACCGGCCCGTACGCGCCGCGCCCTGGCTATGACAGCCTGATCCAGGCGATGGGCGGGGTGATGAGCCTGACCGGGGAGCCCGACGGCCTGCCGCAGAAGGTGGGCGTGCCGGTCGCCGACCTGTTCTCCGGCCTGTACGGCTGCATCGGCATCCTGGCCGCCCTGCGCCATCGCGACGCGACCGGGCAGGGCCAGCAGATCGACATCGGGATGCTGGATACTCACGTCGCCTGGCTCGCCAACCAGGGAATGAACTACCTGGCGACCGGGGAGAACCCGGAACGGTTGGGCAACCAGCACCCAAACATCGTGCCGTACCAAGTGTTTCCGACCGCGGACGGCTACATCGTCCTGTCGATCGCCAACGACCCGACGTTCAAGCGGTTCTGCGAGAGCTTCGCCCTGACGCACCTGCTGGAGGACCCGCGCTTCGCGTCCAACGCCGAGCGGGTGGGCAACCGCCAGCACGTCACCGATACGCTGGCCCCGGTCCTGCGTGGCCAGACCACCGCTTGGTGGGTGGAACGGCTGGAGGCGCAGAAGATCGGTTGCGGCCCGATCAACCGGTTGTCGGAGGTCTTCGCCGATCCACAGGTCCAGGCACGCGGCATGGTGGTCGAGATGGCGCACGGGGCGGGGGTGCCCGTGAAGGTCATCGCCAATCCGGTCCGCTTGTCGGAAACCCCCGCCGATTATCGACTGGCCCCGCCGCTGCTGGGCGAGCACACCGAGGAGGTCTTGCGCGGCCGGCTGGGCATGGACCCGGCGGCGATCGCCGCGCTGCGGGAGAAGGGGGTGGTGTAGGCCCGCGATGTAGCCACCTCGCCGCCGCTCGCGCCGAGTTCGTGGACACATCGCCTTCGCGGGTGCAGCATTTCGTGGACACATCACGTTCGCAACCGCAGCATTCTGTGCGCACGTCGCCTTCGCACATGCAGCATTTCGTGGACACACCGCACGGGTCTTGAAACTACTCCGACGCCATATCAGAACAATCGTGAGACGACAGCGCCAATGACCGTTCTCACCTTCGTCCTTTCCGACCGCCCTTCGACCGACCGATGGAACCCTCCCAGGGCCAGGTTGCGGCGCGATGGCGGCGCCGAGCGCCGGGGCGAGATTTGCCGCGTCGGCGCCAGATTGTTCGCCGCCGAGGGCGCGGACGCCGTCATCCTCGCCCCATACCCTCGCCGGGAGATTGTTCGTGGTCGTACGGACCCACGATCCGAGGTCCGCAGGGGCGTATCGGCGGCCCGCAGGGTCGGGACTTTCAGCCGCTGGCATAGTCAAGGTGGGGTTGGTTTCACAAGACCCTTAGGATCATCCGATAGAACTATCCTACTATGTAAAAACGATACGTTTATGTAAGACGATTTCGGAGTTCCGTCATCGATGTGAAAGCCAATACGCATCCTCGGACCCTTGCCCGATCTGTACCACCTCAGTACACCAAACTCATTAATTGCTTGGACAACCGCAGGGTGATTGAAGTCGAGCGGCTTCATTGCATGGGCAAATAGGTTTCGAATCATTCGTACAAGCTCCAAGTCCTTAAAAGTTATGTCGCCAACCACGCCTACCGCTAGAGCGATAAGGTTTCCGCCGTACAGATCATTCAGCGGACCGCCCCTGTGGAAGATGTCGAACTCATATTTTCCCAATGGATGGATAAATCTCGCTTCGATCTTTGTCTGCAACAAGACATCTACAGCGGCGCCCCAAGAACCGCCACCGAGCGATCCGGCAAGGCGTGGAGATCTATCCAGAACCTGGCCCACTCCTTCGCCGACAACCTTTCTCGGGTAAGTTGGCGCAATGCCCGATCCAGATCGACCCGGCCCAAACTCCGATCCCTATTCAGACGCGGATACTGAACGTCGCACGAATCATGCGTCGCCGCGCGCGCTCTAGCACACACGGCACCCTAGACTGGTCCTCGAGGAGAGCAAGAGGGCCTTTCGGAGAATCAAAACCTCCGCCCCGTCCGCGTTTACCAAACCCTCACGAATCCCCCGCTAGAACCACGGCGCATCTCGCACAGGAGAGGACCGTATGCGCCTAACTCTGTCGCTCGCCGCCTTCGCGCTGCTCACCGCCGCCGCGGCCCCGGTCGCCGCGCAAGCCACACCGCCTGCGCCACCCACTGTGCCGGCCGCCGCCAGCACCGAGCAGCATCCGGCCCACGCGAAGCGCGTCTACATGTCGATGGACAAGCGCTTCCAGGCCGCCAACACGACCCATGACGGCCACCTGACGGCGGATCAGGCTCGCGCGTCGAGCCACATGCACACGGTCTCGGCCAATTTCGATGCGATCGACAAGGACCATAAGGGCTTCGTGACCGAAGACGACATCCGCGCGTGGTACAAGGCAAGGCGGGAAGCACGCAAACTCGCGAAGGAACAGGCGGCGGGCAAGAGCTGAGGCACAGCGCGCCGGCCGTCACAGCAGATCGCCGATCGCGCGCACGAGGCGGCGTGCCGCGCGCGGCGCCTCCACCTCGGCGATGTTCGTGAAGCCGAGCAGCAGCCCGGGGCCGCTGTCGTTCTCCATCGCGCACAACGACAACGGCTGCACCGCCAACCCCTCGCCCTGGGCGCGCTCGGCAACCCGCGCGTCGCTGACCGACGCGGCAAGGCGGAGCAACAGGTGCAGACCGCCAGCCTGGAGGTCCAGGTGGATTCGATCGCCAAAGCCGCCCATCAACTCGCGCGCGAGGGCGCCGCGCCGCGCCGCGTAAAGCCCGCGCATCCGGCGCAGATGGCGCGCGAAATATCCTTCCGCCATGAAGGCGGCGACGGCGGCTTGTTCCAGCACCGCGCTCCCTCCCTGCAACGGCTTCACTTCCCGCGCGAAGGCGTCGATGAGGCTGCCCGGCACGACGAGGTAGCCGAGTCGCAATCCGGGGAACAGGACCTTGCTGAAGCTGCCGGCGTAAAGGACTCGCTCCTCGCGATCGAGGCTCTTGAGCGCCGGCAACGGTGACGCCGAATAGTGGAACTCGCTGTCGTAATCGTCCTCGATCACCCAAGCGCCGGCCGCGGCGGCCCAGCGCAGCAGCGCCAGCCGTCGCGCGAGCGACAAGGAGACGCCGAGCGGACTTTGATGCGACGGCGTCACCACGGCGAACCGCGCATCCTGGGCGCGCCTGGCCGCCTCCGCGACATCGAGCCCGTCGCGATCCACCCGGATGGGAATCAGGGTGGCACCCGCGCTTTCAAGCCCCAGCCGGGCGAAAGGATATCCCGGATCCTCCATCCAGACCCGATCGCCCGGCCGCAATAGGGCGCGTGCGATCAAGGCCAGCGCCCCTTGATAGCCCGCCGTCACGAACACCTGTCCCGGCGCGCACGCGACCCCACGCGAGACCCCGAGATACGCCGCGATCGCGGCGCGAAGCGGGGGCCAGCCGGCCGGATCGGGATACGCCAGGGCGGAAGGCGAGAGGCCGCGAACTGCGCGCCCGATCAGTCGGGACCATAGGGTGCGCGGAAACGCATCCAGCGCCGGAATACCAAGCTGGAACGGCAGCACGACTGCTTGACCCGGGGCCGGCAATAAACCGGCCACATCTTGTCGCGGAGCCGCCGTCCGCGCGGCGAACTCCGATGCGACGAAGGTACCCGCCGGTCCACGGGGGACGACATAGCCTTCCCCGATCAGACGGCCGAACGCCGCATCGACTGTGCCGCGCGCCACGCCGAGCTGAACCGAGAGGCCGCGCGCCGACGGCAGCCGCGCGCCCGCGCGCAGGGTTCCCGCCTCGATCGCCTCGCGGACGCGCGCATAGAGCTGAACCTGTAGCGGAGCGCCCATGAGGCGATCCAGCTCGATGGCGAGGTCATCTCGCATGGCCCACTCGGATTAGCATTTCTTGGCCCTATCTACCATGCCATCCGTCCCCTATCTCCCGGTCCGCGAACACCGACACGGAGCACGACGATGCAGGAACGGTTGCACTTCCGCGAGACCGGAGCCGAGGCCATGAAGGCGCTGCGCGGCGTCTCGGCCTACACGCAAGGCTGCGGGCTCGAGCCGGCGCTGATGGAACTGGTCAAGATGCGTGCCTCGCAGATCAATGGATGCGCGTACTGCCTCGAGATGCATAGCCGGGACGCCCGCCGGCACGGCGAGACGGAGCAGCGTCTCTACCTGCTGAACGCGTGGCGGGAATCGCCCCTCTACAGCCCGCGCGAGCGCGCGGCCCTCGCATGGACTGAGGCGGTGACCCTGATCGCCGACACCCATGCGCCCGACGATGTGTACGACGAGGTCCGCGCGCAATTCGACGAGAAGGAAACGGGCGATCTGACCGTCGTGATCGGCATGATCAACCTGTGGAACCGGTTGCAGATCGCGTTCCGCGGCCAGTATCCGGTCGAAGCGAAGCAGGCGGCATGATCGCCGCCGACGCGGTCCTCCGCCACGCCGAAAGCGATGCCGACATTCTCGCCTGCTACGAACCGATGCGCGAACTTCGCCCGCGCATCGCTTCCGCCCAGGAGTTGCTCACGCGGGTGCGCCGCCAGGCGCGCGACAGCTATCGGCTGCTGGCGGCGTGGCACGGCGGGAACGCGGTGGCGGTCGCCGGCTATCGGATCACCGAGACGTTGATCCGCGGCCGGTTCCTCTACGTCGATGACCTGGTGACGGTGTCGGCGATGCGCGGGTCCGGCTTGGGCGCGCGGCTCCTCGCCGCCGTCGCGGAGGAGGCGCGCACGCTCGGCCTTCGCACCGTCGCGCTCGACACCGCGCTGGACAATTTCCAGGCGCATCGATTCTACGAGCGCGAAGGGATGCGGGCGGCGGCGAAGCGGTATGTCCTGGAACTACCCGGCCCCGGCTAGGCGACCGCCCGCTCGCGCAGATCGCCAAGCCGCAGCAGCGGCACGATCACGAAGGCGAAGGCGGTGAACGCCGCCGAGACCATCACCAGCGGCGCCAGCCGGCCGTGGAAGACGTGCTCGTACAGAAACGCGCCGGCATTGTTGGATGCCGGCGCGGCGAGGTTGATAATCGACATCATCGCGGCGAAGACGAACCCCTCCGACCGCTTCGGACACCAGATCGCCGTCAGCGTGAGCGTCGCGACGTTGGTCACCATCGCCGCCACCCCGGCGCCGAAATTGACCAGCGCGGCGCTGACCTCGCTCGACAGCAGCAGGAAGCTCAGCGAGCTCGCCGTGCCCAGCAGGATGCTCAGGTTGAGCAGCACGCGCAGCCGCATCCCGTCGAGCAGCCGGCGGTACAGAAGCGCCCCGACGATCCATCCCGCCGAGGAGATCGCCGTCAGTTCGCCGATATAGGATTGCGGGAAACGCAGGTGATCGGTCATGTAGAAATAGAGCGGCGTGCCGAAGCCGGGACTGAAGGAATAGAGGAACAGAAACCCGCCCAGCAGCCACAGCCGCCGCGACCGGAACGCCGCGAGCAGACTGGCGAAGGTTTGTCGCAGTTCCGCGAGAGCGACCGGCCGCCGCTCCTCGTCAACCAGGCCGGGCGTGGCGGCGATCACGGCGATCGGCGCGACGGCGCCGATGGCGGCGGCGGCGTGCAAGGCACTGATCGCCGTCAGATGCTGGACCAGTTGCCCGCCGATCACGGCCGAGAGCAGAGTGGCGACGCTGAACCATAGCCATTGCTGGTTCACGAAGCGGCCGCTGGCGTCGAAGCGCTGGCCGTTCTCCACCAGCAACGCCCCGCACATCGTGCTTGCGATCGCCATCGCATAGGCGGTCAACGACAGAAACAGCGCGATCGGACCCGGGTCCGCGAGTCGCGCGACACAGGCATAAGCCGCCGCCGCGACGGTCGAGGCGATCAGCAAGTACGATTTCCGCCGGTAGCCGAACAGCGGTACGAAGTCCGATACGATGCCGTAAACCGGCTTGATGACCCACGGCAGGTTGAAGATCGCCAGATAGGCCGTCACTTGCAGGGGCGTCCAGCCGCTGGTCTTGAGGTACCAGGTCAGTGGCTGGGCGATGATGCCGAAATCCGCCTGTCCGATGCCCTCCACGATATAGACGATCGCGAACAACAGCATGAGGCGGCCGATCCGGCGGTCATCGGCCAAGCGGATCAGGGCAATGCGACGATCTCCCCGTTCCGCGTCTCCGACGGCAGGCACAACGCCGCCAGCGCCGGCGCGACATCCTCCGGCCGCGGCAGCGAATCCGGCACCTCCCCGGGAAACGCCGCGAGGCGCAGCCGTGTCGCGACCGCTCCGGGATCGAACAGGTTCACCCGCATCGGGGTCGTCGTCCCGACCTCATCGGCCCAGCTCAGCACGAGATGCTCCAGCGCCGCCTTCGCCGCGCCATAGCAGCCCCAATACGCCTTCGGCGCCCGTGCCCGCATCGTTGTCACGAATACCGCGCGCCCGGAATCCGATTGGCGCAACAGCCCGTCGGTCGTGCGGATCAGCCGCAGCGCCGCCGTCGCGTTCACCCCGATCGCCTCATCCCACTCGCCAGCCAACAGATGCGGAACCGGCGCGAGCCGGCCCAGCGCCCCGGCGCAATGGACCAGCACATCCAGCCGGCGGAACCGCACGCCGATGCTCGGTCCCAACGCATCGACTTGCTCGAACTCGCGCAGATCGAGCGCCAGCAAGGTCGCCGATCCGCCGAGCGCGCGGATCGCATCGTCGGTCTCCTCCAGCCCACCCTGGGTACGCGCGGTGATGACGCAATGCGCGCCAAGCCGGGCGAGTTCCACCGCCGTCGCCGCGCCGATGCCCCGGCTCGCCCCGGTCACCAGCGCGACCCGGCCCGCGAGCGGCCCGGGGGTCGTTGACGTCACTGGGTCTCGGTCAGCAGGCTGAGCTGGCGCTCGGCGTTGTCGGCCTGATCGGGAATGCTGATCGGATAGTCGCCGGTGAAGCACGCATCGCAATAGTGCGGCCGCGCCGGATCGCGCCCCTCCTCACGCCCCAACGCGCGGTACAGCCCGTCGATCGACAGGAACGCGAGGCTATCGACGCCGATCTGCTCGGCCATCTCGTCGATCGAGAACTTCGCCGCCAGCAACTTGCTCCGCTCCGGCGTGTCGATGCCGTAGAAGCAGGAGTGCGTGGTCGGCGGCGACGATATCCGCAGATGGACCTCCCGCGCACCGGCCTGGCGAACCATCTCGACGATCTTGCGGCTGGTGGTCCCGCGCACGATCGAATCATCGACGAGGATCACCCGCTTTCCCTCCAGCGCCGAGCGGTTGGCGGAGTGCTTCAGCTTCACCCCCAGGTGGCGTACCGCGTCGGTCGGCTCGATGAACGTGCGCCCGACATAGTGGTTGCGGATGATGCCAAGCTCGAACGGGATTCCGCTCTCCTTCGCATACCCCATCGCCGCCGGCACCCCGGAATCGGGCACCGGCACGACGATATCCGCCGGCACGCCCGATTCGCGCGCCAACTCCGCCCCGATCGCCTTGCGCGCGGCGTAGACCGGCGTGCCCTCCATCATCGAATCGGGTCGCGCGAAGTAGATATACTCGAACACGCAGAACCGCTCGGGCTTGCGTCCGAACGGCTTGATGCTGCGCACGCCCTTCGCGTCGATGATGACGATCTCGCCCGGTTCCACGTCGCGCACGAACTCCGCGCCCACGATATCGAGCGCGCAGGTCTCCGACGCCAGCACCCAGCCGGCCAGCGGATCGGTGCCGACCCGGCCCATGATGAGCGGGCGCACGCCCAGCGGATCGCGCACCCCGATCAGCGCCTCGTTGGACAGCGCGACCAGCGAGTAGGCGCCGACCACTTGCTTCAAGGCGTCGATCAGCCGGTCGGGAACCGTCGAGTAGAGGCTGATCGCGATGAGGTGGATGAACACCTCGGAATCCGTTGTCGATTGAAACAGGCACCCCCGGCGGACCAGGTTGCGGCGCAGGATATGCGCGTTGGTCAGATTGCCGTTGTGCGCGACCGCGAAGCCGCCGAACTCGAAATCGGCATACAGCGGCTGGACGTTGCGAAGGATCGTGCCGCCGGTGGTGGCGTAGCGGTTATGGCCGATCGCGCTGGTCCCGGGGAGCGAGGCGATCACGTTGGCGTCGCCGAAATTGTCTCCGACCAGGCCCATTCCCTTGTGCGAGTGGAACCGCGTGCCGTCGAAGCTGACGATCCCCGTCGCCTCCTGCCCGCGATGCTGAAGCGCGTGCAGCCCCAGCGCGGTGACGGCGGAGGCATCGGGGACGTTCCAGACTCCGAACACGCCGCATTCCTCATGCGGCTTGTCGTCGTCTTCCTTGCCCACCGTGGTAAACGCCATGCGGTGCTCTCCTACTGCCGGGTCGGCCGCGGCCCGGTCGCCCGCCCTTGCGGAACCGCCCGCAACAACGCGTCCGCCGTGGGCTGCCGTCCGCTCGGCGGCGCATCGACACGCGGCCTATACGCGACGGGCAGGCGCCCCGCCACCCAGGCGGCGCCTTCATAGGCCGGCTGAAGCGACCGCGCCTCCAGGATCGCCCGCGGCCAGGTTTCCATCGGCCCGCCCAGCCATCCAGCGATGATATAGGCAAGAACGACCAGCGCGGCACCCCGTGCCAGGCCAAATACCAGCCCCAACGTGCGATCAAGCCCGCCCAGGGCCGATCCACGCACCACCCGGCTGATCCGATGCGAGATGAACAGCAGGATGGCCAGGCAGACGAGGAACAGCACCAAGTAGGCGATCGGCTCGGCCAAGCCGGGGTGGTCGCGAAACCAGTCCTGGAAGCGCGGCCGCACGAACGGGGTCGCCCAGACGGCGAGGATGGCGGCGCCGATCCAGGCACCGATCCCCAGCACCTCGCGCACCAGCCCGCGCAGGAACGCGAGCAGCCCGGAGATCACGATCACCGCGAGAACGACGGCGTCGACCCAAGTCATCCAGGCGTCTTCCCACCGAACCGCGCCACCAGATCGGACAAATGCCCGATTTCATGCAAGCCCAGACCGTCGGGCGCGGCGAGCGCACGTCCCCCTCGGGCAACGCGACGAGGCAGGCAGGCGCCATCGAAGCCGAGCTTCGCCGCCTCCTTCAGCCTGGCGTCGGCCTGCGCCACCTGCCGGATCTCGCCCGACAGCCCCACCTCGCCGAAATAGACCATCCCGGCGCTGGTCGGCTGATCGGTCGAGGCGGAGACCAGCGCCGCGGCGACCGCCAGATCGGCCGCCGGCTCGGTGATCCTGAGGCCGCCGGCGACGTTCAGGTAGACATCCGAGCCAGCGAGCCGCAGCCCGCTGCGCGTCTCCAGCACCGCCAGCAGCATCGCGAGCCGCCCGCCGTCCCAGCCGATCACCGCGCGGCGGGGCGCGGTGCCCGGCGCGTTGGGCGCCAGCAGCGCCTGCACCTCCACCAGCACGGGCCGCGAACCCTCGAGCCCCGCGAACACCGCGCTTCCGGCGATGTTGCCGCGCCGTTCGGCGAGGAACAGAGCCGACGGATTGGGGACCTCGGCGAGACCCTGCTCGGTCATCTCGAACACGCCGATCTCGTCGGTGGCGCCGTAGCGGTTCTTCACCGCGCGCAGGATGCGGAACTGGTGCCCGCGCTCGCCCTCGAAGTAGAGGACGGCGTCGACCATGTGCTCGAGCACGCGCGGCCCCGCGATGGCACCATCCTTGGTGACGTGGCCGACCAGCACGAGAGCGAAGCCGCGCGTCTTGGCGAGGCGGATCAGCTCGAACGACGCCGCACGCACCTGGCTCACGGTGCCCGGCGCGCTGTCGATCTGGTCGAACCACATGGTCTGGATGGAGTCGATCACGACGAGGCTGGCCGGCTCGCGCTCCAGGCTGGCGGCGATGTCGCGCAAATTCACCGCCGAGGCGAGCGAGATCGGCGCGTTGGCGACACCGAGGCGGCGGGCGCGCAAGCGGATCTGTTCGATCGACTCCTCGCCGGTGACGTAGAGGACCGGCCGGCCGGTCGCCGCCAGCTTCGCCGCCGCCTGAAGCAGCAAGGTCGACTTGCCGATCCCCGGATCGCCGCCGACGAGCACGGCCGAAGCCGGCACCAGCCCGCCGCCCAGAACGCGGTCCAGTTCGGCGATTCCGGTCGGCGTGCGCGGCGGCGGCTCGGCGCTCCCGGCGAGCGGCACGAAGCC
>JBAWFF010000475.1:0-1884 GCA_049591635.1 Acetobacteraceae bacterium | reverse complement strand
CGAAGGCATCCGCCGCATCGAGATCGAGCGGCGCCGGCGCGGGCGGCGCGAGCCGCTCCAGCGCGGCGGCGATGCGGGCGGCGAGGTCGACCAGGCGCTGATCCATAGGTCCTAAGACAACTTGACGGGAGGGGGGCGCAAAGTATGGTCCCGCCCCGATCGCCGCAACCCGGCCCCTCAGGACAACCGCATGTTCATCACTCCGGCCTACGCCCAGGACCTTGCCGGCTCGCTCGGCAGCGCGACGCAGTTCCTGCCGCTCGTGCTGATCTTCGTCGTGTTCTATTTCCTGCTGATCCGTCCGCAGCAACAGCGACAGAAGGACACCAAGCGGATGCTGGGCGCGCTAAAGCGCGGCGACCGGGTCGTCACGGGCGGCGGCATCGTTGGCGTGGTCACGCGGGTGCCGCCGACGGCCGAAGGCGGCAAGCCGGTCGCCGAGGTGGAGGTGGAGATCGCACCCAACGTCCGCGTCACCGTTATGCGCGACACCATCACCACGGTGGTCCGTCCGGTCGCGGCGAACGACGCGAAGCCGCCGAAGGCGAAGGCGTCGTAACATCCCTTCCGTCATGCCCGGTCCCCGGGCATGACGGAAGAAAGGATGGCGGTCCCTACCCCATCTGCGTCGCGGCAAACTCGTAGTTCGCCAGCTTGTCGAGCCAGTTGGCGAGGTAGTCGGGCCGGCGGTTGCGGAAGTCCAGATAGTAGCTGTGCTCCCATACGTCGCAGCCGAGCAGCGCCTTGCCCTCGCCGGTGGCGAGCGGGTTCGACCCGTTCGGCGTCTTCGTCACTTTCAGCTTGCCGTCCGTGCCCTGCACCAGCCACGCCCAGCCGGAGCCGAACTGCGTCGCCCCGGCGGTCTTGAAGGCGTCCTTGAACGCCTGGACCGAACCGAAATCGGCGTTGATCTTCTGCTCCAGCTTGCCGGGGATACCGCCGCCGTTCGGGCTCATCGCCTGCCAGAACAGCGTGTGGTTCCAATGCTGGCCGGCGTTGTTGAAGACGCCCGCCATGTCCGGCTTGGCGTGCGAAAGCTTCACGATCTCCTCAAGGGACTTGCCTTGCAGGCTGGCGTCCTTTTCGACGAACCCGTTCAGCGCGGTCACGTATGCTTGATGGTGTTTGTCGTGGTGAAGCTCCATCGTCTCCTGGCACATGCCGCGCGCGGCAAGGGCGTTGTGCGAATAGGGCAGCTTGGGAAGTTCGAACGCCATAGGACAATCTCCGCCAGTAATGGGATGCGATGGTTAGCTATGGCCCACCCGGAGAGGCGTCAAGGCTGAGTCCCGCGGCGGCGTTGTTACGTCGCAACGATCCCGACCGCTTTCTGACCGCGCTGTTCGCCCCAGCCGAGCGACGCGAGACCTTGTTCGTGCTGTACGCGTTCAACCACGAACTCGCGCGCGCGCGGGCCGCGGTGTCCGAACCGACGCTCGCGCTGATCCGCCTGCAATGGTGGCGCGAGGTGGTCGAGGGCGCCCGCCGCCATCACGACATCGCCGACCCGCTCGGCGCGGCGCTCGACGCGGGTACGCTGGACCGGCGCGACCTCGGCGCCATGATCGACGCGCGCGAGGCCGAGATCGAGCCGATCCCGACGCGGGAGGCGTGGCGGCGCTATCTCGACGACACCGACGGCAGCCTCGCGGTGGCGGCCGGAAGGCTGCTGGGGGCGGCAGATCCCGAAGCGCTTCGCGGTCTTGGCGCTGCTTATGGGGCGGCCCGGGTGCTGCGCGCGACGCCAGCGCTGGCGCGCCGCCAGCGCTGCCTCTTGCCAGCCGACGTGCTTGCCCATCACGGCATGACGATCGAGGAGGCGATAGCGGCGCCCGCCGCCCCGCCGGCGCTCGCCGCGATGGCCGAACTCGCGCGCGACGCGAG
>JBAWFF010000474.1:0-12149 GCA_049591635.1 Acetobacteraceae bacterium | reverse complement strand
ACCGATCCCACGGTGATCGCCGAGGTGGGGCCGGTCAACAGCGGCTCGGCGAAGGCGATGTGCCCGGTGCTCAGCCAGGGCGGCATGGCGATGATCAGCGGCAGCGCCACCAACCCGGACCTGAACGATCGAAGGTTCTGGGGCACGTATCATCCGGGCGGCGTGCCGAACTTCTTCCGCACGGTCACCACCGACGCCTATCAGGGTCCGGGCCTCGCGAACTACTTCGCCGAAGTGCTGAAGGTCCAAAAGATCGTCGTGTTCGACGATACCGGCGCCTATGGCGTGGGGATGGCCAACGCCTTCGCCGGGCAGGCGGCGAAGAAGGGCATGACGGTGCTGATCCGCGACCGCCTCGACCCGCTGAACGCCGACTACACCGCCATTCTTACCCGCGCCAAGAGCGTGGGTGCGGAAGGTCTCTATTACGGCGGCGACCCGCTCGCCGGCGCCAAGGTGGTGAAGCAATCCTACGACATCATTCCCGGGGTCCCGAAGGGCGGCGGGGACGGCGTGCATACGCCCGACATGCTGACCGGCGGGGCGATGCCGGCGATCCAGGGCTGGTACGCCACCTCGGCCGCCGCGCATGTGCTCGATCAGCCCGCGGTGCAGCCCTGGGCCGCGCGGTTTCGCGCGGCGATGCACCAGGAGGCCGCCGATTACACGATCACCTACTATGACGGCGTGCAGGTCGTCCTGAACGCGATCGAGCGTGTCGCGGCATCCGGCCATCCGGTCACCCGCGAGGCGGTGTGCGCGGCCATGCTGACGACCAAGCTGGCCACCTTGCAGGGCGAGATGTCGTTCGATGCGAACGGCGACCTCGCCTCCAAGGTGGTGTCGATCTATCAGGTCGCGTACGATCCCAAGTATCCGCCGGGCGACGTGCTGCACCAGTTCCGCTATGTCGGCACCGCGCCGGAGGCGTGAGGCGCGCGCGATCTCACGAATTCGGCATCCGGCCGCGGGCGACTGGCCGTGCGCGGAAGAACGGATTACGGACGCTTGCCCCTAATCGGAGATCGCCGCGATGCCGGAAGCAGTCGGGTCGTCCAAGCCCAGCAAATCGTCCAAGCCGTTTATCAGCGACGTGAAGACCCTGCGGGCGATGGCCCGCCGCCACCTCGGCTCGGGCGCGGTGACGCCGGCCTACGGCGGCGACGTGAAGAAGACGATCGCGATCCTGCAAACCGTGCTGGCGACCGAGATCGTCTGCGTCCTGCGCTACACCATGCACTCGATCGCCGCGACCGGCATTTCGTCGGAAGGGGTGAAGGCGGAGTTCGCCACCCATGCCCGCGAGGAGCAGGAGCACATGAACGCGGTGGCCGAGCGGATCAACCAACTGGGCGGCAAGCCGGACTTCAGTCCCGAAGGGCTGGCGACCCGATCGGCATCGGAATACGCGGAAGGCGAGACGCTGGTGGACATGATCCGGGAGAACCTGGTCGCCGAGCGCATCGCGGTCGAGCATTACCGCGAGCTGATCCGCTACTTCGGCGACGACGACACGACGACGCGGGTGATGCTGGAGGGGATCCTCGGCGTCGAGGAGGAGCACGCGAACGACATGCACGACTTGCTGGTCGCCCACGAGGGGAGGCCGATGTTGCCGTCGGAGTAGGGCGGGGTTTCAGCCGCGCTTGCGTTTCGCCGCGGCCAGGCCGCCCATGCCGACGAGCAGGAGAGCCAAGGCGGCGGGTTCGGGGATGGCGGTCGGCCCGTTGAAGTTCACCGCGTAGAATTGATAGTCGGAGAAGTGATCGCTCGGGTCGGTCAACACGCCGCCGGGCGGGAAGTAGATGTAGCGCGCCGCGTCCAGCGGAATGGTGATGTCGGGATCGACGCTGAACCCGGTGACCTCGGACGGACCGCCGTACACCCATGCGTCGTTGACGCCGACGTTCGGGCTGAGGCCGGCGATCGTGTAGGTCTGTCCGGCGGTCAAGGTCAGCGGCGCGATGGCCTGGTAGCGGAAATCGTTGGGGCCGAGCGTGCCGGAGGTGCCCGCCGCCAGCGTGGTGGAAGCCAGGAGCGGGCCTGGGCCGGATGCGCCGTCGCCCTGGAAGATGCCCACGTCATGAGCGGTCAGGAATCCGTCGCCCAGATCGTCGTAGTAGCCCAGCGAGGTGACGTTGAACGTGGTGTTGGCGGTGAAGGTGAACCCCAAGCTGAGTTGGGTGTCCACGGCGACCGGCGCGCTGGTGAACGAATAGGCCGCGGCCTCGGCGCTCGCGGCGGGGAGGGACGTCGCGGCCAGCAACACGGCAGCCAACGCGAAGGGGAATTTCATTGTCGAACTCCAACGTCCTGCCGGAAATAGTCGCACACATGAGCGCCCATCGCAATCCTATTCTCGGTTGAAATATCGTCGTAATTATATTGACACGTATCCTGCCTGGGTTTATCGTTGGACATTATCTGGACATCATGGGGAAGCGCCAAATGAAGAAAATTCCCTGGGTGCTTGCGCCGTTATTGCTGCACGGCCCCGCCGTCATGGCGGCGCCGTGCACCAACGCGACATTGGATGTCTACACGGCGTCGGGCTTCACCTGCGCGATCGGCACCTTGCGGTTCGATGACTTTTCATGGCGAAGCAATTCGATCGGCGCCTCCTTCGAGACCGTGAATTTGCCGGACGCGGTCACCGTCACCCCGCAGGATGGGGCGGGCGGGATCGGGTTCAACTTCTCGAATCTCGGGCTCACCTTCACCGCGCCGGGATCGAACGTTACCTCCGACATATCCTTCGACGTGACCGCGCTGTCCGGCTCCATCGCCGGCGCCTCCTTGGCCTTGGGATCGCATTCATTCACCGGCACCGGCGAGAGCTACGCCTATTTCCAGGACGGCGGCTCCAGCTTCCTGACTGTCGTCGACGATCCGAGAGACTATGTCTTCGGATTTCCGGCGGCGCTGACGGATGCGGCGAGCTTTGCCGACGTCACCAGTCTCGACTTGTTTTCCGGCGGAGCGGCGGTGGTCGATTTTCCGGGCGGCACGGGCGCGGGCACGGCCGAGACCGACGATTACACCGTGCTGCTCGTGCCGGCGGCGCCCGTCAGCGCGGTCCCGGAACCGGCCAGTCCTTGGTTGCTCGGCGCCGGCCTCGCCGGTCTCGCCGGTCTTCGCCGCCGGCGCGCGGCCTGACGATCGCGTGCGGCTCGCCTTCCGGTAGTTGACGGCTATCAAGGTGCGATTTCTAGTACTCGCGCTGCCACGGATTGCGTGTGGAGCTGAGCATTTGGGGGAAGCATCATGACAGTCAGGTTGCGACAGGCGGCCTTCGCCGTCTCGCTTGCGTTCTCGGGTGCGCTCGTATCGGTCGGCGCGGCGTCCGCGCAGTCGCCCGCCGCTTCCGCTGGCGCCATGCCCGCGGGGACGTCCGCGCCCCAAGCGGCGCGGCCCTGGGGGCTGCCGCCGCCGCCGCCCGGTGTCGGGCCAGTCTCGCTGTTCGCCGACATCCACGACACCCCGCAGGGCGACTTCCTGGAAGGCGGCGCGTTCGACGAGGCGGGCAATTTCTGGTTCGTCGCCATCGGCACCGGATGGATCTCCTACCTGACGCCGGATGCGAAGCTCGTGCCCGTGGTCAACTGCAATCCGCCGGCTTCGGTCGGGTTCGCTTGCGAGCCGCAGGGGACGCGCTGGCACGACGGCAAGCTGTATCTGACCAGCCGCCATCTTGGGATCATGGTCTATGACCCGAAGACGAAGGAGCTGAGTTCGCTGGTGACGACGTACCGCAACCAGTTGTTCAAGGGCCCGAACGACCTCGACTTCGATGCCGAGGGCAATCTGTATTTCACCGATCCGTGGGGAACCGGGCCGGGGCCGGACGCCGCCGACAAATCGGGCGCGGTCTATCAATACTCCAACCAGGGCGTCCTGCGGCGCATCATCTCGACCGGGCAATTCCCGAACGGCGTCGCCGTCTCGCCCGACGATTCCACGTTGGCGATCGCCGACTACGCCGCCAACCGGATGCTGTATTACTCGTTCCTGAACGGACCCAACGCGGCGTGCACGCTGTGCGCCAAGGACCCGGCGCATCTGACGTTCTTCTTCGCCACGGCCGGCAGCTACAATCCCGGCAATGGCGGGCCTGACGGCATCCACTACGACGTGCACGGCGATTTGTGGGCGCAGCTTGGCATCGGCGGGATCATCGAATACGACCCGCGCGGCGTCATCCTCGGCTACGTGCCGCTGCCGAACGGCGATGCGTCGGCCACCAACTTCGCCTTCGGCGGGCCGGACAACCAGTACATCTACATGGAAGGCGCGGTCAGCGGGACCGTGTATCGCTTCAAGGCGCCGTATCCGGGGCTGATCGGACCGGGCGGGGTGCGGCTGGCGGCGCAGCACTGACCGCCCGCGGCGGATGCGCGCCGATGTCGTGATCGTCGGCGGCGGGGCCATCGGGTCCGCCGCCGCGTATTTCCTGCGCGGCCATCCGCGCCCGTGCACGGTGGCGGTGATCGAGCGCGATCCCGGTTACGGTCAGGCCTCCACGCCGCGCGCCTCGGGCGGGGTGCGGCGGTTGTTCTCGCTGCCCGAGAACATCGCGCTGTCCAACTACGGCATCCCGTTCTTCGAGCGGTTCGACACCGCGATGGCGGTCGCCGGCGAACCCGCTTCGATCGGATTCAAGAAGAACGGCTATCTGTTCATCGTGCCGCCGAGCGCGGTCGGCGTGCTGGAGCGGAATTTCGCGACGCAGACGGCGCATGGCGTGCGCGTCGACTGGCTCGACCGGGAGGGTCTCAAGGAGCGCTTTCCGTCCATGATCGTCGGTGATCTGGGTGCCGGGGTGCATTCCCCGGACGACGGGTGGCTCGATCCGCACGGCGTGCTGCACGGATTTCGCAGGAAGGCACAAGCGCTCGGCGCCGCGTTCATCAGCGACGAAGTGGTCGGAATGGAGGTCGCCGGCCGGGCGGTGCGCGGCGTTCGGTTGAAGTCGGGCGCGCTTGTGCAAGCGGACGCCGTCATCAACGCCGCCGGCGCGTGGGCGAAGGAAATCTGCGCGATGGTTGGATGGACCGTGCCGATCGAGCCGATGCGGCGCTTCGAGCATTATTTCGAGACGCAAGAATCGATCGAGCCGCTTCCCTACATCAAGGATGTGAACCGCCTGGCCTTCCGTCCCGAAGGCAAGGGATATACCGGCGGCGTGCCGTCGCTCGATGAGCCGCGAGGTTTCAACTTCGACGTGGATCATGGGTATTTCGAGCGCGTGGTGTGGCCGGCGCTGGCGGCGCGGTTCCCGCAGTTCGAGCGGACGAAGGTGAGGACCACGATGGCGGGGCTGTACGATCAGAACGAGTTCGATGCCACGCCGATCATCGGGCCGCGGGTCGGTGGTATCGACAATTTCCATTTGATGGCGGGGTTTTCCGGGCACGGCCTGATGCACGCGCCCGGGTGCGGGCGGGCGATCAGCGAGCTTCTTCTCGATGGGCGTTATCAGACGATCGACCTGGCGCGTTTCGGTTGGAAGCGTGTCGTCGAGGGGCGGAGGTGCGCCGAGCGAGGCATCATCTAGCGTGGCGTCTTGACGCGCCGGGGCGCGCGGTCATGCTTTCCGGCACGGAAGCGAGGAGACGGGCCATGCCGACGATCGATGTCCAGGTGCACGCTTACGAGCGCGACCATCCGGCACGGCCCTGGAAGGGACATCTGGCCGGGCCGGCCTCGGCGACGGGCGAGGAAATGATCGCGGCGATGGACGCGGTCGGCGTCGATGCGGCGATTCTGGTGTCTCCGTTCAGCTTGTACCGGTTCGATCCGAGCTATGCGCTCTCGGTGCGGGCCGCCTATCCGGGACGCTTCGCGGTGATCAAGCCCGTCGATACGACCGATCCCGCGATCGGGGAGGTCGTCGCGGACTGGAAGAAGATCGAGGGGACGGTCGGCATCCGGATCATGCTGCGCGACACCCCCAATCCCGACCCGGCCGATCCCGGACCGAACCGGACGCTGGCGGCGGCGGCGAAGCACGGATTGCCGGTGAACCTGCTGTGTTGGGGACGGATGGCGCAGGCGGACGGGCTGCTGGCGCGCAACCCGGACACCGTGATGGTCGTCGATCATCTCGGTTTGCAACAACCGTTCGCGCCGCCGCCGCCGGCTGAACCGTGGGCCGAGCTGCCGAAGGTGCTGGCGATGGCGAACTATCCGAACGCGCGGATCAAGATCAGCGGAGCGTGCACGCTGTCGCACGAGGCGTTCCCGTACAACGACATCTGGGACCCGGTGCTGCGGATCATCGACGCGTTCGGCCTCGACCGCTGCATGTGGGGGACGGACTGGACGCGCGCGACGGCGCTGCTGACGTATCGGGATGGGGTGGAGGCGTTCCGCGTGACCGAGCGGCTGTCGGATGCCGACCGGGTGAAGCTGATGGGGGGAAATTTGGAGAAGGTCTATGGGTGGAGGCCGCGTGACGCCCATGGGTGAGGCGCCGTCTCGGCTGATCGACGCGCGGATCAAGGAGTTGGACGATTGGCGGGGTAAGACGCTCGCCCATGTCCGCGCGCTCATCAAGCAGGCCGATCCTGACATGGTCGAGGAGTGGAAGTGGCGCGGCGTTCCGGTGTGGTCCCATGATGGGATTATCTGCACCGGCGAGAGCTACAAGAGCGTCGTGAAGCTGACGTTCGCCAAGGGCGCCTCGCTCGCCGACCCGTCGGGGCTGTTCAACGCCAGCCTTGAAGGCAACACCAGGCGCGCCGTGGATTTGCATGAGGGCGATGACGTGGATGCGGATGCCTTCAAGACGCTGATTCGGGCGGCGGTGGCGCTGAATTCGGCGCGATCAGACGGCTGATCGCGCCTTCGCCTCGCGTTGGTAGACGGCGAAGATCGCCTTGCCGATCAACGATGGTTCCGCCTCCGCGCATCGCGCGTAGACGTTGGCTCGCGCGGCCTGGATCGCCGCGGAGTCCGGCGACGCAGTGCTCGCCAATTCGATCAGATGGGCCGCCAGTCGTGTCTGTCCGGCGTCGAGCAGCGCCGTCGCGCGTGCGGCCAGTGTCTCGGCGCCACCCGCCAAGGCGGCGATCTCACCCGCCAGTTCGGCTGCCGGCGCGGGCTTGAGATGCGCGGGATCGCCGTCGAACCAGCCCGCGTAGAGGTGCCAGATGTTGCGGACGACAAACTCCGGGTCGTCATACTTCGGCAGCAAGTAGGGCTTCGCGAGAAGATCTCGCGGTGCCGAGACGGCGCGCAGGATCTGGTCGAGGGACGCCCCGTTGTTCATCAAGGTCACCGTCTGGGCGACGAGGCTTTCCAGCACCTCCGCCCCGTCGCTTAGCATCTGGGCAGCGCGCACCTCGCCAAAAACCACCGGTCCGTGCCCGGGGATCAGCACGGAGGGAGCGAGGCCCCGCATGTGGCGCAGGGCGGCGGCCCAGTCTGGCGCGTAGCGCTGCACCTTGCGTGGGTTACCCGCGTTGGGGAAGACCCAGATCACGAAATCGCCGCTGATCAGGATGCGCTTGTCGGGCAGCCAGACGAAGGTCGCATCGTCCGTCTCGCCGCGTCCATGCGCGAGTTCGATCCGAACGCCGCCGACGGTGAGACCGAGCGCGTCGTCGTAGACCTGATCGGGCCGCCGATGATGGTCCGGGAAAGTGTAGCCGGGCTGGTTGAACTGACGCCCCATGACCAGCGTGTTCAGTCCCTGGGTCGCGTCGTAACGGTCGAAGCGATGCAGGACGTTGCGGTGCGCGATGATGCGCGGCCGCGCGATCCCCCTTGAATCGGCTTCGTGGTCGAGGAGCCTCGCGCCCCATGTATGGTCGATATGGCCGTGGGTGTAGACGATTGTGTGGACCGGGGCGCTGTCCCAACGGCGCAAGGTGGCGAGGGTCTGGCTCGCGGTTTCCCGGCTTCCGGTGTCGACCAGCACCAGCCCGTCGCGGGTGCGGATGGCCGTCGCGTTGCCGAAGAGGTAGCCGGTGTGGATGGCGATGACATCGTCGGCGACCGCCTTGGCGGCGCCGCCCGCTACGGTGGCGGTCCACTCCTCCATCGCGGCTTGGCCGTTCCAGAGGCGCTCGAATAGGTGGTCTTGTTCCATTGCAACTCGTCCCCTCGACGCTGCCCGGCTCCTCCGAACCGTGATAGCCCGGTTGAGGCAAAGCGGACAAAGGAGCCGGGCGGGCACATCCCGACCCTCGGTGCAAGCGGGGATCCAGGCGGTTCGTACATCCCATGTGCACTGTCATTGCCGGACTTGATCCGGCAATCCAGCGTACTTGCCACCTGCAAGAACGTCCGCTGGATGCCCGGATCAAGTCCGAGCGTGACGATAAATGGCGAGTGTACGACTGAAGCTCGAACCGGACAGCCGTGGGTCAAGCCCGGGCATGACGATGAAACTTGTTATCTCAGCCCCTATGCGCTTTCGCGCCCATGACGAATGTGAGTCACGGTTTCGGCCGCTTGCCATTAGACTGGCGCGCATCGTGAAGGGGCAGTGCGGGTGCGATGACCGGACGACAGACCGAGCCCGAAAAGCTTTCGGCGGAGAAAGAGAGCCAGGTGCGCGCGAGCTTTGCCCGTCAGGGGCTCATGCGGGCGATCGGGGCGGAACTGGCGGCCCTCGGGCCGGGCAGCTGCACGATCGAGCTGCCGTTCTCGGAGACAGTCGGGCAGCAGCAGGGCTTCTTCCATGGTGGCGTCATCGGCGCGGTCGCCGACTCCGCGGGTGGGTACGCGGCGCTCAGCCTGCTGCCTGTTGGCAGCGAGGTCGTGACCTTGGAGTATAAAATCAACTTCCTAAGGCCCGCCGCGGGCGACCGTCTGTTGGCCGAGGGCTCCGTGCTTCGCGCGGGGCGCTCCGTTACGGTTACGCGCATAGACGTGTTCGTTGAGGCGAATGGTCGAAAGAGCCTTTGCGCCGCGCTACAGCAAAGCGTCATGCGGGCGTCCGTCTGACGGACGCGGGCGGCCGGGAAGCAACAGCGATGGGCCCCTGGGCGAGGAGCGCAGCGACGTGGCCATCCAGGCGGCTCGCGCGGTGCCTCTCGCCTGGGTCGCCACGCCGCCAAGCGGCGGCTCGCGACGACGATGGTGAAAGCCCTGTTTTGCGTCTTCGCACCGCCCCGCAGATCGGCTTACCCTTGTTCTCGTCGAAGGAAAGGGCGCGGCGTGGCCAACGTATTGGTGCTCGGAACGGACTCCACGCTTTGGATGGAGTACGCGCCGTTCGGGCTTGTCGCTGAGCCGGGTGCCGGTCGATAGATCGGTCGCAGCGATGCCCTCGCCGAACACCCGAAGAGCCACGCATGCCGACGTCGCGCGGATCATGGAAATCCGCCATGGCGTGTGGGAGAATCGCCTGTCTGACCCGAACTCCGTGACAACTGCCGATTGCATGGCGTTCATCGACACGGCCGAGATGTGGGTATGGACCGATGACGCGGGCCAAGTTCAAGGGTTCTCGGCCGGTGATCCGCGTGACGGTTCGATATGGGCCTTGTTCGTTGATCCGGTGCATGAAGGCCGTGGCCTCGGGCGCATCTTGTTGGCATGCGCATGTCACACCGTGCGGTCCGCCGGTTTCAGCACGGCCACATTGAGCACGGACCCAGGCACGCGTGCCGAACGGTTCTATCGCATGAACGGATGGATCGAGACCGGGCGGAACGCCAAAGGCGAGATCGTGTTTCAGTTGCGGCTCGTCGATCCTGACGACCCCAGCGCCGCGCCAGCGGAGGCGATCTTGCTCTAACGTGTCAATGTCGGGCGCGTGGCCGTCCGCGCCTGAGCGGCCACTTCCTCGCGCCGCCCGGCACGTCGGCTGATGATGGAAGGGATGCGACATGGCCAACGTATTGGTGCTCGGGACGGACTCCAACCTTTGGATGGAGCACGCGCCGTTCGGCCGTGTTCCCCCTGCTCGCCAGCTTGTCGATAGCGGAGTCGCCGCGTTTCAGGGGCTCGATAGCGGGACCGTGCTGGTTCTCGATGGCGGCGGTGATCTGTGGCTGGAGCGCGCGCCGTTCGGCGATGTGCCTCCCGCCAGGGAGCAAATCGACGGCCAGGTACAGTGGTTTCGCGCATTCAACGCGCAACAGGTGCTGGTGCTTGGCAATGACGGGAAACTATGGCTGGAGCACGCCCCCTTCGGGGATGTTCCGCCGCCCCGACAGCAGATTGACGATCAGGTGGCGGGCTTTCAGGGGCTCGACGCGAACACCGTCGTGGTGCTCGGAAGCGACGGCAAGCTGTGGATGGAACACGCGCCGTTCGGGCAGGTTCCCCCAGCGCGAGAGCAGATCGACGACAGCGCGGGCGATTTTCACGCGCTCGACGGCGAGACCGTCCTGGTGCTTGGCAACGACGGCAAGCTGTGGCTGGAGCATGCGCCGTTCGGGCATGTCCCGCCCGCGCGCGAGCACGTCGACGACACGGTCAGCCGGTTTCAGGCGCTCAGTGCCATCGACGTGCTGGTGCTCGGAAGCGACGGCAAGCTGTGGTTGGAGCATGGCCCGTTCGGCCACGTCCCGCCAGTCCGCGAGGAGGTCGATAGCGACGTGGGGGATTTTCAGGGGCTCGACACATCGCATGTGCTGGTGCTCGGGAGCGACGGGAATCTGTGGCTGGAGCAGGCGCCGTGGGGGCGGGTGCCGCCGCGCCGGGTGCGGGTTGATAGCGGGGTCGCGGCGTTTCAGAGCCTGGGGTCGGTTTCGGCGTTGCGGCGTCGGGGGTGATTCGGAGGGCCTTATTCACACATCGTTTGCCGTATTCCGGGATCATCTCGCGGGTTTCTCCTCCCTCTCCGCCTGGGCGGAGAGGGCTGGGGTGAGGTGGGGATAGGCCGTGACGATCGTACGGAGGCGCATGGACGCAGGACATGGCCCGATCAGCCGAACTCGCGGCGCACGGCTATCGCGTTATCCGGTTCTGGAATAACGAGGTGATCGGAAACCTGGACGGGGTCTTGCGCCGCGTGCTCGATGAACTCGCCTCGCTCCCACCTCACCCCGACCCTCTCCGCCCAGGCGGAGAGGGAGCTGAGTGATTCGAGTCAGCGCTTACGACGGTTTTATTCGAGGGAGGAATTCGCGATGGCGGACAGCGCGGACGATGGATACGTTCCCTACGTGTTCGTCGTGCAGATGGATATCCCGGCGGAGCACGAGGCGGCGTTCAATCGGGTCTATGATGAGGAGCACGTGCCGGACATCCTGACCGTGCCCGGAGTCAGGAGTTGCCGGCGATACAAGTTGGAGTCCTCGACGCGGGAAGGCGTGCCGCGCTACATGGCGATCTATGAAGTCGACTCGCCGGATATCGTGGACAGTCCGGCCTGGCTCGCGATGTCGGAGCGCGGCAGCTGGGCGCCGACGATCCGGCCGCTGACCACGAACCGCTGGCACCAGCGGATGAAACGAATTCGCTAGATTCCGACCACTCGCGCGACGCGGCGGCCGTAGCGGGTGAGGGTGATGTCGGCGCCGAGTTCGGCTGCCTTGACGACGTCGCCGAGGCGGGCGCGGGCGGTGCCGAGGTCGAGCGTGACCGTCTTCAGCGAAGGGTCGGTGCCGGTCGTCTTGCCGAACGCCGGCCAGTAGCCCTTGGTCTCGGCGGTGGCGGTGGCGAGCAGGATGGCGGCGATGCGGCGCGCCTCGGCTTGGCGCTCGGGCGGGCCGAGCGGAGCCTGCCAGCGCCACGGATCGCTCAGCAGGATGCGGATGGTGCCGAGCAGCGTCTCGCTCGCCGTGGCGTCCTTGGCGAGGCCGGGGATCGCGGCGGCGAGCACCTCGAGCACGGTCTCCAGCACCAGCTGATAGCGCAGCAGCGCCGAGCGCCGTTCCGTCTCCTCCAGCCGGTGGACGCAGACCAGGAAGGCGCGATGGGCGTCGGCGTGGCGGGCGGTCGCATCGACGAAGCCGCGGACCACCAGCTCCAGCCGCCGCTCCGGCGTCGGGTCGGCGCCGGCGGCGTGGGCTTCGTCGTGGGCGGCGCCGACGGCGGTGTTGAGGTCGGCGAGGTAGGCGTCGAGCACGTCGCCCAACGCCGCCTGGCGGGAGCCGTAGAGCGTGGTGACCGTGCCGGGGGGCAGCCCGACCGCCGCCGTCAGCCGGGCGAGCGAGACGGCGTCCGACCCCTCGGCGGCGAACAGGCGG
>JBAWFF010000473.1:0-6625 GCA_049591635.1 Acetobacteraceae bacterium | reverse complement strand
CGCCGATGGCGGGTTCTCGACCTTCATGGACCTGCTGCGCGCCGCCATCGCCGCCACCGTGCGCGCCGCCGCCCGGGGTCAGGCCGATCCCGAGCAGGCGCGGCTCGCCGATATGCATCCCCTTGATGCCTGGGCGGACGTGTGGCACGCGCTGACCCGCTTGCAGGACGAAACCGAGCGGTTCGCACTCGACAGGCGCCAGGCGGTCCTGACCGGCTTGCGGCTGCTTGCCGAACCGTTCCAAGGGACAGCATGACCCAGCGCACGTTCATCACGACGCCGATTTTCTACGTCAACGGCGCCCCGCATATCGGGCACGCCTACATCTCGATCGCCGCCGACGTGATGGCGCGCTTCAAGCGCCTGGACGGGCACGACGTCTTCTTCCTGACCGGCACTGACGAGCACGGCCAGAAAGTCGAACGCGCCGCCGCCGAGGCGGGAATCGACCCGCAGAGCTTCACCGATCAGGTCTCCGCCGATTTCCGCGACATGGCGGTGCGGATGGGCATCAGCTTCGACGACTTCATCCGCACCACGGAGCCGCGCCACAAGACGTCCTGCACCGTGCTGTGGGAGCGTCTGGCGGCCGCCGGGCAAATCTATCTCGGCCATTACGAGGGCTGGTACGCCGTCCGCGACGAGGCGTTCTACGACGAGTCCGAACTCACGACCCTCTCTGACGGCAACAAGGTCGCCGCCAGCGGCGCCCCGGTCGCCTGGGTCCGCGAGCCGTCCTATTTCTTCCGACTGTCCGAATGGCAGGATCGGCTGCTCAAGCTCTACGAGGATCCTGACTTCGTTCTCCCATCGGGGCGGCGCAACGAGGTCATCAGCTTCGTACGCGGCGGCCTGCGCGACCTCTCGATCAGCCGCACCAGCTTCAGCTGGGGCATCCCGGTCCCCGGCGCGCCCGACCACGTCATGTATGTGTGGCTCGACGCGCTCGTCAATTACATCACCGCCTGCGGCTTCCCCGATACCAACGCGCCGCGCTGGGGCTTCTGGCCGGCCGACGTCCATCTGGTCGGCAAGGACATCCTCCGCTTCCACGCCGTCTATTGGCCGGCCTTCCTGATGGCGGCCGGGATCGCGGTGCCGAAGCGGGTCTCCGCGAGCGGCTGGTGGCTCGCGGCCGGGGAGAAGATGAGCAAGTCGCTCGGCAACGTCATCGAGCCGCGCAAGCTCGCCGAGACCTACGGGCTCGATCAGCTGCGCTACTTCCTGATGCGCGAGAAGCCGTTCGGCGCCGACGGCACGATCAGCCACCCAGCTTTGGTGAGCCGGATCAACGTCGATCTCTCCAACGACCTCGGCAACCTGGCGCAACGCACGCTGACCCTGATCGCGCGCAACGCCGGTGCCGTGCTGCCCGCCGGCGGAGCGGCGACCGAAGACGATCTGGCGTTGGCGGATGCCGCCGCGACGCTGCCCGGCCTGCTGCGCGAGCGGATCGACCGCCAGGCCTTCCACGAGGCGCTGGAGGAGGTGTGGAAGGTCATCCGCGCCGCTAACGGCTACATCGACCGCCAGGCGCCGTGGGCGCTCGCCAGGACCGATCTCCCCCGGATGGGCGTGGTGCTGCGCGTGCTGGTTGACGCGCTGCGCGCGGCCGCGACCTTGCTCCAGCCGTTCATGCCGGAATCAATGGCGCGGATGCTGGACCAGTTGGGCGTGCCAGGGGACGCCCGCGATTTCGCCGCGCTGGCGACGCCGCTGGCCGATCTCACGCCGTTGCCGCCGCCGCGCGGCGTCTTCCCACGTTACATTGAAGTCGCCGCGTAGGCCGCTGATGCTGGTCGATTCGCACTGCCATCTGGACTACTTCACACCCGACGAGTTGCCCGACGTATTGGCCCGCGCCGAGGCGGCCGGGGTGCATGAGATGGTCACCATCGGCACCTCGATGGAGCAAGCGCCGCGCGCCATCGGGCTCGCCGCGGCGCACGGCAACGTCTGGTGCACGATCGGCGTCCATCCGCACCACGCCGCCGAGGCGCCGATCCCGCATCCGGCGACCCTCGCCCGCATGGCCGAGCACCCACGCGTCATCGGCATCGGCGAATCAGGTCTCGACTATTTCTACGACCGCGCGCCGCGTGACGTGCAGCAGGAGAGTTTCCGCGTCCACATCCGCGCCGCCAGGCTGTCCGGCCTGCCGCTCGCCATTCACGCGCGCGACGCTGACGACGACATCGCGCGAATCCTGCAAGAAGAACGCGATAGCGGCGATTTCGATTTTCTCCTGCACTGCTTCAGCTCCTCTCGCCGGCTCGCCGTCACGGCGGTGCAAATGGGTGGGTTCGTCAGCTTCTCGGGCATCCTGACCTTCCCGAAATCGAGTGAACTGAGAGAAGTCGCGCGCGACCTTCCTGCTGAACGTCTGCTGGTGGAGACCGACGCGCCCTACCTCGCTCCGGTCCCCGTGCGCGGCAAGCGCAACGAGCCGGCGCATGTCCGCCACACCGCCGAGGCGCTGGCCACCGTCCGCGGCTTGTCGTTGACCGATCTCGCGGCGCTTACCACGGCGAACTTCCTGCGCCTGTTCGGCAAGGCCGATTGATGCGGGTCACGATGCTGGGGTGTGGCGCCTCGGCCGGCGTGCCGATGATCGGCGGCAAGGACGGGGCAGGGGATTGGGGCGCGTGCGATCCCGCCGAGCCGCGCAACCGGCGCTCCCGCTCCTCCATCGTCATCGAGGATCGCGGCGCCCGGCTGCTGGTCGACACCGCGCCGGAACTGCGAGTCCAGCTTCTCGCCTGCGGGATCGGCTGCGTCGACGCCCTCGTCTACACCCACGCCCACGCCGACCACATCACCGGGATCGATGACGTCCGCGCGCTGAACCGCACCGCCGGCCGGCCACTGGAAGCGTTCGCCACGAGGCGTACGCTGGACGAGTTGGGCCGGCGCTTCGGCTATGCCTTCCGCCCATGGGAGCCGCCGAACTTCTTCCGCCCGGTGCTGGAGCCGCGCGAAGTTACCCCGGGCCAGACCGTCGCCATGGGTGGCCTCGACGTCGCGCTGTTCGAGCAGGACCACGGCTTCGCCCCGACGCTCGGCCTGCGGGTCGGCGGCTTCGGCTACTCGACCGACGTCGTGCGCCTCGACGAGACGGCGTTGGCGACGCTCGCGGGCGTCGATACCTGGATCGTCGGCTGCTTTTGTCGTGCCCCGCACCCGACCCACGCCCATGTTGATCTGGTCCTGGAATGGGCCGCGAGGGTCGGCGCGCGGCGGACGGTGCTGACCCACATGGGGATCGACCTGGACTGGGCGTGGCTCGATCGTCGTTTGCCGCGCGGGGTGGAGGCGGGGCATGACGGGATGGTACTGGAGATATGACCGCCGGCGCCGAGAACTGCGACACGGCGATCATCGGCGCCGGCAGCATCGGTATCGCCGTCGCCTACTATCTCGCGATCCGACATGGCGTGACCCGCCTCGTCCTGATTGATGCGGCCGATCCGATGGCGCTCACCTCCGCGCAATCCGGCGAGAATTATCGCAATTGGTGGCCGCACCCGGTCATGACCGCGTACACCGACCACTCGATCGATCTGCTGGAGGACATCGCCCGCGCGAGCGGCGATCGTATCCACATGACGCGGCGCGGCTACGCGCTCGCCACGCGACGGGCCGCGCCACCCGATCTGATCGACGACCTCCATCGCGGCTACGGCGAGCAAGCCGGAACCCGGCTGCGCTTCCACGATTCGTCGCGGGGCGCCGGCTACCGGCCGCCGCTGTCGAGCGATTGGCGGACAGCGCCAGACGGCGTCGACGTCCTTATGGATCGCGGCCTGATCGGCACGCATTTCCCGAGCTTTTCGCCGGAAATCGCGACCATCATCCACATCCGGCGGGCAGGGGACATCAGCGGCCAGCAGCTTGGGCAATTCATGCTCGAAGCGATCCGGGCTCGCGGCGGTCGCCTCCGGCGGGGACGCGTGAGCGCCATTGAGAGCGGTGACGGGTTCCGGCTCCAAGTGGAAGGGCCGGACGGACGAACGAGCATTCGCGCCGACCGTGTGGTGAACGCGGCGGGTCCGTTCATCGGTCGGATCGCCGCGATGCTCGGAGAGGCTTTGCCGGTCAGCAACATCTATCAGCAAAAGATCGCTTTCGAGGACCGCGAGGCGGCGATCCCCCGCGCCATGCCGTTCTCCATCGACCTCGACGGCCAGACCATCACCTGGACCGAGGAAGAGCATGGGCTGCTCGCCGCCGACCCGGAAACCGCTGCGCTATTGGAGCCGATGCCGGGTGGCATCCATTGTCGCCCCGAGGGCGGCGACGGCGGACGCTGGATCAAGATCGGCTGGGCCTATAACCAATCCAGCAGCGACCCGGAGGCCGAGCCGCCGCTTGACCCGCATTACCCCGAGATCCTGCTGCGCGCCGCGAGCCGGCTCAATCCGTCCTTGCGGGCCTATTTGGGGCGCCTGCCGCGCGGCGCTCGCCATTACGGCGGCCACTACACCATGACGGCGGAGAATTGGCCGCTGATCGGTCCGATGCGGACACCAGGCGCTTTCATCGCCGGCGCTTTGTCCGGCTTCGGAACGATGGCTGCCTGTTCGACCGGCGCGCTCTGCGCCGCCTGGATCGCCGGTAGCGACCTCCCGGCCTACGCGCACGCCCTCAGCCCGGGTCGCTATGCCGACGACGCTCTCATGGCCGGGTTGCGCGCGGCGGACAGGGGAATTCTGTGACCTTCACATGCGACGTTTCGCTGGAAGGCGGCGGAAAATCGCCATTTGCAGGCTCGCGCCGATACGGGTCGCCTTCAGCATGAACTCGGCGGCGATCGACGCGATGAACAACTCCGACGCCGTCTCTTGCCATAGCGCGAGCCAGCGGTCGAACATCGGCTGCTCGATCGCCGTCACGGCCTGGTGCTTGGCGACCGGGTTGCCGCTGTAGCGCCCCGAGGTCAGCATGACCGCCGACCAGAACCGGCACATCGTGTCCAGATGCGTGGGCCACGCGGCCTCCGCGATAGCACCGTTGAAGACCGGACCGAGGATCGCATCCGCGCGCACCTTCCGGTAGAAGGCGTGGACCATCTCGGCGATGGACGCTTCGGTGATCGCGGCGATCGGGTAAGGGGTGGCTTCTGAAAGCATGTGGCAGCCTAAAGATATAGCGAAGATATGCCTTTCGAATTCCAGCTTCGCAAGAGGTAACCGTAAGAGGAGGACCCGACGGAACTCTTCATATTCGCCCGCTTCCATGCCCGTGAGGGGCAGGAGGATGCCGTCGCGGCGGCGCTGCGCGATGTCGTCGGCCCGTCCCGCGCGGAGCCAGGCTGTTTGATGATCGACGCCTATCGTTCGATGCGCGATCCGTGGCTGTTCTATGTCCACTCGCGCTGGACGGATGAAGCGGCATTCGAGCTCCACGCGGAGTTTCCGCACACGGTGCGGTTTCTAGACCGCGTCGAGCCCTTGATCGATCGCCCGCTCGACGTGACCCGGGCTCGGCCGATCGGGTAGGCAGGTTGACGCACCGCTGACGGTCAACCAAGCTGGACAGGCCTACCATCGCGCGGAGGACCAACATGGCAGACGCGCCGCCATTGAAGGCATTCTGGCAGCCTGGGTGAACCAGCTGCCTGAAACTGAAAGAGTTTCTCTCGGTCCGTGGGATCGAGTTCGAGTCGATCAATGTGCTTGAGGACGCGGCCGGCCTCGCCGAGTTGAGGCGGCTCGGAGCGCGATCCGTGCCGGTGCTCTCACGCGGCGATGCGTTCGTGTTCGCGCAGAACTTCGCCGATGTGGTCAAGTTCCTCGGCTTGCACGAGGCGGCCGGACCCACCCTGGCGCCCGGCGCGCTTGTCGAACGCCTCCACCGCTTCCTTTCCACGGCGGCGCGAATCATCGGCCAGATGCCGGACGCGATGCTCGACAAGGAGGTGCCGAACCGGCCCCGAACCTATCGCGTGCTCGGCCACCATATCTTTCGCGTCCCCGACACGTTCCTCGACGTGGTGGGCGGGGCCTCGCTCACCTACGAGTCGCTGACGGCCAGGCCGCCCGATGCGATGCGGACCACGGCCGACATCGTCGAATACGGCGAAACCGTCCGCCGGCGGCTTTCGGCGTGGTGGGACAGTACGCAGGACAGAGCGGCGGCCGAAACCGTGCAGACCTATTACGGTCCCCAGAAGCTGCACGACTACCTGGAACGCACGACGTGGCACGCCGGCCAGCATGTGCGCCAATGGATGATGCTCCTGGAGATGGCGCGGATCGAGCCGGATGGTCCGCTGACCGACGCGGACCTTGTGGGCCTGCCGATGCCGGCCAGTGTCTGGGACGGCTAACGTGCCCATTACTTTCCATAATATTCCTTCTGCGGCAATTTGGCGCGGCGATCTCGTTGGCTTCCCGAACCCTCTCCACGCGGTCTGGAATCGGCAGAAAGGGGCTTCCGGCGCGGGCGCCATGTGTGATTCATCGGTCTCCGGGACGGACCGGAGGGATGGATGTTGTCGTGGCGTCGTGGACAGGCCTACTCGCAGGATCTGCGAGAGCGGGTGCTGGCGGCTGATGGGCTGAGCGCACGGCAAGCAGCCGACCGTTTCGGGGTCAGCGTGTCATATGTGGTCAAGGCGCGACAG
>JBAWFF010000472.1:0-7771 GCA_049591635.1 Acetobacteraceae bacterium | reverse complement strand
TCTGCTGCTCGGTGCAGAAGATATGGGCGTCGTCCTGGGTGAAGGCGCGCACCCGCATCAGGCCGTGCAGCGCGCCCGACGGCTCATAGCGATGACACGATCCGAACTCGGCGAGGCGCAGCGGCAGTTCGCGGTAGCTGCGCACGCCCTGGCGGAAGATCAGGACGTGGCATGGGCAGTTCATCGGCTTCAGTGCGAGGGTCTTGTCCTCGTCCTCTACGGTGGCGATGAACATGTACTCGCGGAACTTCTCCCAATGCCCGGATTTCTCCCATAGGGAGCGATCGACGAGTTGCGGGGTGCGGACTTCCTGATAGCCGTCGGCATCGAGGCGGCGACGCATGTAGTCCTCGGCGATGCGATAGAGCCGCCAGCCGCTGGGGTGCCAGAAGATGCTGCCGACCGCCGCCTCCTCGATGTGGAAGAGGTCCATCTCCTTGCCGATGCGGCGATGATCGCGCCGCTCGGCCTCCTCCAGCATGTGCAGGTGGGCGTCGAGTTCCTTCTGGTCGCGCCACGCGGTGCCGTAGATGCGGCTCAGCATCGCGTTGCGATGATCGCCGCGCCAATACGCGCCGGCGACCTTCATCAGCTTGAACGCCCCGCCGACGTCGGCGGTCGTCCGCATGTGCGGGCCGCGGCAGAGGTCGATCCAGTCGCCCTGGGAGTAGAGGCTGATCGTCTCGGTTTCCGGCAGGTCGCGGATCAGCTCTGCCTTGTATTTCTCGCCCTTGGCCTCGAAGAAGGCGATCGCCTCGTCGCGGTCGATTTCCTGACGGCGGAACGGCGCGCCTCGGGCGATGATCTCGCGCATCCGCGCCTCGATCGCGGCGAAATCCTCCGGCGTGAACGGCTGGTTGCGGGCGAAATCGTAGTAGAACCCGTCCTGGATCGGCGGCCCGATGGTGACCTGGGTGCCGGGGAACAGGCCCTGCACGGCCTCGGCGAGCACATGCGCGGCGTCATGGCGGATCAGGTCGAGCGCCTCGGGGTCGCGGCGGGTGACGAACACCACCGCGGCATCGTCCTCGATCACGCTCGCCAGATCGACCAGCTTGCCGTCCAGCTTCATGGCGATCGCGGCGCGCGCCAGCCCCGGCCCGATCGCCTCGGCGATCGTGGCGCCGGTCACCGCGCCGTCGAAGCGGCGGACGGAGCCGTCGGGCAGGGTGATGGCGGGCATGGGCGGTCGGCTCCTCGGGTGCGGTGCGTCTATGGGGTCAGCCGGGCGCTCGGGCAAGCACTTCGCGATAGACGTCGAGCGTCGCTTTCTGCATGGCGGCGGTGGTGCAGCGGGCGAGCACGCCCGCCCGGGCCCGGGCGCCCATCTCCCGGCGCACCGTCTCGGGCAGCGCCAGCGCGCGGTCGATGGCGGCGGCGAGCGCCGCGGGATCGCCTGGCGGCACGCGCCAGCCGGTCTCGCCCTCGATCACAGTCTCGACCGGACCCCCGAGGTCGGAGGCGATCACCAGCCGGCCCATCGCCTGGGCCTCGATCACCACCCGGCCGAATGCCTCCGGCTCCGTCGAGGCATGGACCACCACATCGGCCAGCGACAGCGCAGCCGGCACGTCGTCGCACTCGCCCGCGAGGTGCAGCTGATCGGCGAGGCCCACCGCAGCCGCGCGGCGGCGCAATCCCTCGGAATAGGCCGTCCGGCCTTGATCGGAGCCGACCAGCACGATGCGCGCATCGCGCCGCCCGAGGCGGGCGGCGGCGTCGATCAGCACCTCCTGGCCCTTCCAACTCGTGAGCCGGCCGGGGAGGACCACCACGGGCACGTCGTTCGGGAGTGACCAGGCGGTGCGCAGTCGGGTCACGCGCTCCGCACTTATCGCGTCCGGATCGAACACCGCCGGATCGATGCCGCGCGGAATGACGCGGACGCGGGAAGGATCGACGCCATGCCGCTGGACCACGAGCCCGGCGATGAACCGGCTGGCGGCGATGACGATTTCCCCCCGCGCCATCACCGCGTTGTAGTGGCGCTTGAACGGCAGGTCCTCGCCATAGGCGCCGTGATAGGTGGTGATGAACCGGGCTCCGGCACGCCGGGCGGCGAGCCAGGCCGACCAGGCGGGGGCACGCGAGCGGGCGTGAACGATGTCCACCCGCTCGGCCGCGATCAGGCGGGCGAGCCGCCGTGCATTCGCGAGGATACCGACCGGCCCCTTGGCACGCAGCGGCAGCGTGATATGCCGCCCCCCTGCCCGCTCCACCTCCGCGACCATCCGCCCCCCGGCGCTCGCCACCAGCGCCGTCCAGCCGGCACGCGCGATGGCCTCGGTGATTTCCACGGTTCCACGCTCGACGCCGCCGGTGTCGAGGGCGGGTAGGACCTGGAGGATGAGGGGTCTGGTCACGTCCGGGCGATGAGATATTTGGCGGGGTCAATGTCCGCAAGAGGTGCTAGGCCCCGTTCGGTGGCTTTCGGGGCTGGCGAAGGGCGGTCCCGTCCTCGGTGCGAAAATCAAGAAATACGCAACAGCTAAACATCAAGATGGAATCTTGAGCAATTCAAAACCATAGGAATATACCCTAAAAACCTTGTCGTCCTTGATCATCACGGCATGGCGGGTCCGGCGCTCATGTTCGGCAAGAACGATGTTGCGGCGTACGATGAATGTCCGATATCCGCTCCAAGATCGTCGCGGGCTGAAAGGACCACGAACATGAAGCCGATCGCTCCTCACGGGACGAAACCCTTCACTTTCGTATCGAAGAATACGCCCTCCCGCCGCGATGTCCTAGCTGGCTCGGCGGCGGCCGGTGCCATGGTCCTCTTGCGTGGCGATCCAGCCGCAGCGGTGGACGGGAAGAAAACCTTCACGATCCTGCACACCAATGACCTTCACTCCAATTTTATTGGAATGGGGCCTTCCTCGGATTACGCGCCAGACCAACTCAATGAAGACAAGACCCGGGGCGGGTTCGCGCGTCTGAGCACCTTGATCACGAAGAGGAAGGCGGCGCGTACAGATCAGGGTCCCATATTGGTACTTGATTGTGGTGACTACAGCAATGGGACCGCGTTTGGCGCCATTACGCGCGAGACCGGCGCCGAACTCGAACTCCTATCCCGGATGGGTTGCGACGCCACCACATTCGGCAACCATGAATTCGACTTCGGACCTGATGGCCTGAGCAAGTCCATCGACGCGGCCGCCAAAGCTGGCCGGGTTCCGCCGGTGCTCGCATCGAATACCAACTTCTCTAAGGAGGACGCCTCTCTAGCCGAACTCCAGCGCCTGACGAAGGACGGAGTGGTCCGCCGCCATCTTGTGATCGAGCGCGGAGGCATCCGGTTCGGCCTCTTCGGCGTGATCGGTAAGGAGGCTGCGGCCGTTGCCTTCGGCGCGGGCGCGGTTACGTTCCCCGACCCCATCGAGGCCGCCAGGGAGGTGGTGACGGTTCTCCGCGAGACGGAGAACGTGGATGTGGTCATCGCGCTCAGCCACGGCGGTGTGATGAATGGGATGGACGGAACCTTCACCGACGGCGAGGACGTGAGACTGCCCAAGGCTGTGCCGGGCATCGACGTGGTGATCGGTGGCCACAGCCACACCGCACTGCAAGAGGCGATCGTCGTCAACGGCCGAACGCCCGTGGTTCAGACCGGCAAGTATGGAGAAAACCTCGGCGAACTGGTGCTCACGCTGGACGGCGGCAAGCTCACGGTCGAGTCCTACCAGCTCTACCCGATCGACGCGACTATCCTCGGTGACCGGGCCATCTCCGAAGAGATAGACAAGCTCAAGACGACTGTAACCGAGGTCGTGTTCGCGTCGCGGGGTTACAGCGTCGACCAGCCGCTGGCCGTGGTGACGCGAGACATTCCAAATACTTTTACTGATATAACAGCCAGCACCATCCTCGCCAACCTCTGCACCGACGCCTTTAGAAGCGCTACGAAAGCAGACATCGCCTTCACCGCTGCCGCAATGATGCGGGCTGGCCTTACCCGCGGGAAGTCAGGCGTGCAAACTGTCTACGACGTGTTCGCCGTAGCGCCACTCGGCGCCGGCATTGTGGATTCAACGGCGGGCAGCGCTCTCGTGACTGCCTACTTCAAAGGTCTGGAACTCAAAAGTCTGCTTGAGTTCTTTCTCGTGGATAATCCAACCCACCCCGGTGAAATGTTCCCCCGCGTCTCCGGCATGAGGTTCCGGTACGACATGTCGCGCCCGCAGTTCGACGTCGTGACGGCCATCGAGATAGGAGACATCGATCGAGGCTACCGTCCGATTGACATCAGCGAGAAGGACGACCGCTTGTACAGCCTCACATGCCCGCTGATGCTCGGCTCGTTCCTCGTGGGCACTCCCAAGTACACCAAGGGCAGACTGCCTCTCGTCCCTAAGAACAGGGACGGTCAAGCCCTCACGTCGAGGATCGACGCACTCGAGGTCCCGCTCAATAGCACACCCGACCTGCTGTTGCCGGAAGGCACCGTGGATAAGTGTAGTATCGCCACCGGCGCGGGGAAAGACGCGGCTAAGGAGATCAAGGAGTGGCAAGCGATCATGGATCACCTCCGCAGTCTGCCGGTGAAAAGCCCGGGCGAACTTCCCATGATCCCGGTCGATGAGCGCGCCGCGGAGGTCCGAGCGCTCAAAGTAGGGTGAACAAGTTCGTGTATCCCGCTCCAATCGATGTGGCCGCGCCAACTGAAAAGCGACTACAGGCAGGCGGACGATGACCCGTTCCGCGCGGCCGTCAGCACCCAAACCAAAGCCGACAGTCGGTGCATTTCTCAACAATTTCGCAGCGGCACCTGACTAGCAGACTGGGGCGTCTGACTTTGACGCTGCGCCCAGAGCCGCCAATCACATAAATATAGATTACCCGCTCACGGCGGCATGGTGGCGGGCGACGAGAATGGCTTGGTTGCATCGGTCACAAACATGACCACGACGCTTAGGTCACTAGTGCCGCTGCTGGACACCTGCATCGGCGTGTTAGGCGAGTGTCCGAGCATGGGCTGACCAGCCGAGACGCGTTTTACGCCATCGGACATCTTTTGAGTGAGTTCGCCGCTCAGCACGTAAAAGGTTTCCACCCCCGGATGCATGTGCACCGGTGTTTTGGCACCGGGGGGACCAGCCGCCCGGTTGATGCGCAAGAGGTATTCAGGGGCGGTGAACGACGGCACGGGCCCTATCTCAGCCACCTTGCTACCGCCGGGCGACGATCCGCCGGGCGGCCCGAGCGTGAAGAGCCAAGCCTTGCCCGCGACTTCAGCGGCGAGCGCCGTCGGGCTCGCAGCGGCTTCCGCCTTGGCGAGAGTTGGGAAGGTGTCGATGCGCCAGAACAACGGGCCGGGCGGCAGCCGCGGAACCTTCTTTTCCGTCACCGGTGTGACGACGAATTTCTGCGCTTGGGCCGCCGTCGACAGAAGCAATCCCACTATCGCCATTATCCATGCAACAAGCGAGCGTCGGAAGACCAGCGGCGGACGCATCATTTTGCCTCGTGCTTTTTCCTGGAACGGCAAAACCTGGTCAGGGCGTTCTGCCTCTAGCTAAAATATTGCGTCAAGGAAAAACGGTGTGAGAAACATTTTCCTGACAGTTGATAAAACCTGACGCGTGTGATCGAGGCGCGGCCAGCTAAAGGCATCCCTTGCCGGCAGGAGGATGCCCGTGCAAAGTCGCCCGTGTGATTGGCCAGGGGCACTTCTCCATGCGGACGCCACTCTACGACCCGACCGCGCGGCGCAAGACGGTCAGCATCAGCATCAACAGCGATCTGGCGGACAAGGCGGCTTCCGCCGGAGTGAACCTGTCCCGAACCGCCGAGGCGGCGATCGCCGCCGCTCTCATGGAGGCGGAGCGCCAGCGTGCCCGCCACGAGGCGGCCGAGGCGGCCCGCATCACGGAAGAGCTGATCGCGAAATATGGGCACCCTTTCACCGAGTGGATCGCCGATTACCTTCCGGACGAAGGCGATGCGAATGCAGCATGACCTGTTCGTCAATCCCAGCCGCAACCTGCGCAAGATCTACCCGCTGATCGCCGATCTTCAGGCCGATCTCGTCGCGGGTCCGCAGCGGATCACCGCGCCCTTGATCCCTGTCGGCCTCGTGGATGGGGGGAACAATGTGCGATACTTGCCCTTGGTGCGCCACGAGGGGCAGGAGTTCCTGGTGCTACTGACGCTGCTGACCTCGCTTCCGGCTCATTTGCTGCGCCACGCCGTGGGCACGGTCCGCGAGTTCCGCTTCGAAATCACGCGGGGCCTTGATTGGCTGTTTTCCGGCCTATGACGCCCTCCTTCCTCGACCGCGGCGACGGCGTGCGCCTCGCCTACGATTTGATCGCCGGCAGCGCTCCCACGATCGTCTTCCTGCCGGGCTTTCGCAGCGACATGACCGGCGACAAAGCGACGCATCTCGCCCGCCTCTGCGCCGCGCGCGGCCAGGCCCTACTGCGTCTCGACTACTCGGGGCACGGCGCCAGTGGCGGGCGGTTCGAGGACGGCAGTATCGGTCGATGGACCGAGGACGCGCTGGTGCTGATTGACCGCCTGACCTCCGGCAAGCTCGTGCCGGTCGGCTCCTCGATGGGCGGCTGGATCGCGCTGCTCGCCGCCCTCGCGCGACCCGCGCGGATCGCCGGCCTGATCGGGATCGCCGCGGCACCCGATTTCACCGAGAGGCTGATGTGGCAGGCGATGACGCCGCGCCAGCGCGGGACGCTGCTGCGCGACGGCGTGCTCCATGTGCCGAGCGAATACGGCGATCCCTATCCGATCACCTCGCGACTGATCGAGGATGGGCGCGCGCATCTTCTGCTCGACGGGCCGATCGCGCTCGATTGTCCGGTGCGCCTGCTGCACGGCCAACGCGATCCCGACGTGCCGTGGGAGACCGCGCTGCGGATCGCCGAGCGCATCGGCAGCGCCGATGCGCGCGTCATCCTGGTGAAGGACGGCGATCATCGGCTGTCGCGGCCGGCCGATCTGGCGTTGCTAGGCGAGACTCTCGCCTCGCTCCTCGCGCAGAATGGCGCGTAGCCCTTCACGGTAGGTCGGATAGAGCCAGCGCAGTCCGAGTTGTTCCTGGGTCGCCCGGCTACTCACCTTGCGGTTCTCCGCCCAGAAGCCGCGCGCCATCGGGCTCATCGTCGGCTCGGCGGTCTCGAAGTCGATCTCCGGCGGCGGTGCCATGCCGAGGAGTGACGCGGCCTCGGCGATGACGACGGCGCTCTCGGCCGCCTCGTCGTCCGCGAGGTGCAAGATACGGGTCCCCGGCGCGCGATCCTGGTGCATGGCGGCGCACACCGCGCGCGCGATGTCGTCGCGATGGATGCGCCCGAAGGCGTGGCCGGGCCTGATGATCCGCCGCGCGGTTCCGGCGCGCAGCGCGTCGAACGCCGAACGGCCCGGGCCGTAGATGCCGGCGAGGCGGAAAATGTCCACGGCGCGGCGGTCGGCGAGACCGGACCATGCCTCTTCGGCCGCGATCCGCCGGCGCGCGCGCTCGGAGGACGGTGCGGGCGGGGTCGTCTCGTCCACCCACGCGCCATCCCGGTCGCCGTAAACGCCGGTGGTGGACAGATAGCCGATCCAGCGGAGGGCGGGTGCGGCCGCGATTGCGTCGAGGCCGCACTGCGCGAGCAGCGGATCACCCTGTGGGCCGGGCGGGGCGGTGATGAGCAGGTGGGTCGCTTGTTCCAGCGATCGCAAGTGCTGACTCTTTGTGACCCCTCCCCCTAACCCCCTCCCGCAAGGGGAGGGGGGACTGGTTTACGCGAGTCCCCCCTCCCCTTGC
>JBAWFF010000471.1:0-3226 GCA_049591635.1 Acetobacteraceae bacterium | reverse complement strand
GCCCTGCGCTGGGGGCCGCTCGATGCCACCGCCACCGGCACGGGCGGCCTGGACACGCGATTGCAGCCCCTCGCCGAGGGCACCGCGCGCGTCACCGGCTGGGCGCGGACGCTCGACGTGTTGGCCGGGCACCACGTCATCAGCGACCACGCCGCCCTGACCGCGAAGGCGGTGGTGTCGCTGCTGGCCGAGACTCCACCAGACGGCGGCCCATCGGTGCTGACGGTGCCCTTCGCCGCGCGCGATGGTATCCTGTCGGTGCGCGGGATACCGCTCCTGCGCTTGCCGGCGCTGACATGGCCAAAAGCGTGAGCGGACTTCACTCCCGAGACAGCGAGGAACCGATGCCGACCACCCAAGCCGACCGAGCCGATGCCTTCCGCGCACTCCATCAAGGCCCAGGAGCGTTCGTCATCCCAAACCCGTGGGATGCCGGCTCGGCCCGTATCCTCGCCGGCCTCGGCTTCCAGGCGCTGGCCACCTCCAGCGGCGCCTTCGCCGGAACGCTCGGCCGGCGCGACGGCCATGTGACGCGAGAGGAGGCGCTGGCCCACGCGCGCGCCGTCGCCGCCGCCGTCGACCTGCCGGTTTCGGCCGATCTCGAGAACGGCTTCGGCCACGCCCCGTCCTTCGCCGCCGAAACCGTCCGCCTCGCCGCCGAGACTGGCTTGGTCGGCTGTTCGATCGAGGACGCGACCAAGGACCCCGCCCGCCCGCTCTACGATTTCGCCGAGGCGGTGGAGCGCGTCGCCGCTTCCGTCGCCGCGGCGCGGGCGACCGGCTTCGCCTTCACCCTCACCGCGCGCTCGGAGAACTTCCTGCGCGGCAAACCCGACCTCGACGACACGATCAAGCGCCTGCAAGCCTACGAGCGCGCCGGTGCGGACGTGCTGATGGCGCCCGGCCTGCCCGATCTCGCCGCCGTCAAGGCGGTCTGCGCGGCGCTGTCGAAGCCATTCAATTTCATGGCCGGCATCCCCGGCAAGTCGTTCACCGCCGCCGAGCTTGCCGCCGCCGGAGTACGGCGCATCAGCCTCGCCACGTCGCTCTACAAGGCGGCGATGGGCGGCCTCATCGCCGCAGCGAAGGAGGTGAAGGAAAACGGGACGTTCGGCTATCTCGGCGCGGCGCTTCCGACGCCCGCGTTGAACGCCTTCATGCGGGAATAAGGCCGATGCCGCGCGCCCCGCGACGTATACTGCTCGGCTTCATCGCCGGCGCCGTCTCGGTGCTGACGTTCCACCAGGGCATGGTCGGCGTACTGCACGCGCTCGGCGTCATCGGCTCGGCGCCATTTCCGATCGCGCCGGTTGGGCCGCTGCACGTGGCGCGGGTGTTCGACCTCGCGTTCTGGGGCGGCTGCTGGGGCATCGTGTTCGGACTGCTCGCCCCGCGCCTGCGCGGGCCCGACTGGATGCTCGGCCTCGGGCTCGGAATCGTCGCGGCGGCGACGTCTTGGTTCGTCGTCTCCCCCCTCAAGGGCGGCCCGATCGCCGACAATGGCAACATCCACGGGCTCGTGCTGTCACTCGTGATCAACGGCTTCTGGGGCATCGGCACGGCGGTGATCCTGTCGGCGATGACGGCGCCCCGTCGGCTCGCCCGCACGTAGTTTGGCGACGCCCTCCGAAAGGAAAGCTTGCGGCTTCCTGGCGAAAGCGTAAGTTTCCGGGTGGGAAACGTCGAGGCGTGCGATGGCCTTCGATTACTCTATCACCCTCACTGACCCGACCGATCTTGGCGGCGCGGCTGACCCGCTGATGGTCACCGACCTCGGCGCCGCACTCAGCGACTGGTCCAAATACCTCACCGGACTCGGCACGCTGGCGGTCAATCTGATTGTCGACAACACCGCGGTCGGGCGCGCGGATGGCGGATCGACCGCCGTGGTTGACGATGGCACCAGCCCAGGAGGCGCGTCCCTCGAGGAGCCCTCCGCCATGTACGAGCTGCTGACCGGCGAGCACGCGCCCGGCACGACGGTTGGCGGCGTCACCAGCGACATCACGATCAACGTCGATCCCGTCTACATCGCCCAGCTCTTTCTCAATCCAGACCCAGGGAACGGCGCGCCGGTGCCCGACAACGAGATCGACGCGGTCTCGGTGTTCCGCCACGAGCTGGATCACGGGTTCGGCATGACCGGCTACTACAACCAGGACGGCACGCTCCCCTATGGCGGCGCGTATCTCAGCCTCTATGACCAATTCATTCAGATCAATCACGACGGCACCGCGGATTTCACCGGCCCGACGGCGGAGGCGGTGTATGGCGGTCCGGTGCCGCTGACCACCGACAGCACGACGCAGAATTACTACCACCTCGCCAACAATGTCGGCGACCCGCTCGGCCAGGACCTGATGAACGGGCAGTTCTTCTATTACGGCGCCACCTACAACATCTCGAATGTGGACCTCGCCATCCTGAAGGATATCGGCGAGCCGGTGACCAGCGGGGTGGACGGGCCGCTGCCTTGCTTCGTCGCGGGCACGCGCATCCGCACCCCGCACGGCGACGTCGAGGTGGAGGCGCTGCGGGAGGGCGATCTGGTCGTGACCGTCTCGGCGGGCGGTCCAAGCCCGGTCCGCTGGATCGGCGAGCGGCGGATCGATCTGCGCGCGCACCCGCGCCCGGGAAAGGCACGTCCGATCCGGATTCGCGCCGGCGCGTTCGCCGACGGTCTGCCGGCGCGCGATCTGCTGGTCTCGCCCGATCACGCGATCCTCGCCGACGGCAGGCTGGTGCCCGCCAAGCTGCTGGTGAACGAGGCGACGATCCTGCGCGACCGGACCATGCCAATCGTCCGTTACGTGCATGTGGAACTGGATCGCCATGCGATCCTGCTGGCGGAGGGGTTGCCCGCCGAAAGCTATCGCGACACCGGCAACCGGGCGATGTTCGCCAATGCCGGGATCGCGGCTGTCGCGCATCCGGATTTCGCGCTGGGCGAACGCGCGATCATCGCCTCATGCGCGCCGCTGGCGCTCCTTGCCTCCGAAGTCAGACCGATATGGGAACGACTGGCACGCCGCGCGGAGGAACTGGGCTACCCGCGCTTCGCACCCGCCACCACAAGCGCGGCCGATCTCCGAGTGAGCGTCGACGGATGCGAGATCCGCCCGATCGCGGCGAGCGGCCGGCGGCATGTCTTCGCGTTGCCCCGCCGCGCTCATTCGCTGCGCCTGCTCTCGCGTGCCGGCGCGCCGTCGGACGCGCGGCCGTGGCT
>JBAWFF010000470.1:0-2569 GCA_049591635.1 Acetobacteraceae bacterium | reverse complement strand
GGCGCACCGATTGCCCGCCTTCATGAAGGCGGGCAATCGAGCAGCGGTCCTCAAGATCGAGGTGCGAGTAATTTCCGGCCATTGCAACACCTTAGCCTGGTGTTGCACTTCGTTTGTGAACTCAGGGGACCCAGGCCCAAATCACCTGCCTTCCTCAAATTCGCCTGGGTTCCAGCTTGCCGCGGGAATGACGGGATAGGTCACTTGCGGGGAATTACGCGAGCGCTCCGCGTTGTTCGGCCAGCATCGCCAGCCGGTGCGTGGCGGTGCCGAGTCGCAGCAGCATCACTGGGAGGTCCGGTTGCGCCGGGAGTGGGGCGCCTTGCGGTACGCGCGACCAGGCCGAGTATTCGTCGGCCGAGAGCAGGAGCATCCGGCGGCGCTCTTCGTCGGTCAGTTTGATATGGTCGCCGATGCCGGCGAAGACGCGGAACTGGTCGTGGGCGATGGCGTGGCCGGTCTGCATGGAACACTCCTTCGACGATCGATGGCCGAAGGTTCGGTAGCCGGCGCGGCGGGATTTGGATCGATGCGCGGCATTTTCGGGGCAGCGGTCGCCGCGCGATCAGATCGGCGCGAGGTTCATCCCGCGCACCGCTTCGCACACCGCGCGTGTCACTTCCTTCGTCGTAGCCTTGCCGCCGATGTCTGGTGTCATGATGCCCGCCGCGCAGACCTGTTCGACCGCGCGCATGAGTATGTCGGCGGCCGGCTTCTCGCCGAGATGGTCCAGCATCATCGCGGCGGTCCAGAAGCTCGCGACCGGGTTGGCGATCCCCTTGCCGGTGATGTCGAACGCCGAGCCGTGGATCGGCTCGAACATCGAGGGGCTGCGCCGCTCGGGATCGATGTTCGCGGTGGGCGCGATGCCCAACGAACCCGCGAGCGCGGCGGCGAGGTCGGACAGGATATCGGCGTGCAGATTGGTGGCGACCACGGTATCGATCGAGCGGGGATGCTTGACCATGCGCATGGTCATCGCGTCCACCAGCTCCTTGTCCCAGGTCACGTCCGGATAGTCGTGGGCGACGAGCGCGGCGATCTCGTCCCAGAACACCATGCCGTGGCGCTGCGCGTTCGATTTGGTGACGACGGTGAGGTGCTTGCGCGGGCGCGCGCGCGCGATGTCGAAGGCGAAGCGCATGATGCGTTCGACGCCGCGGCGGGTGAAGATGGCGGTTTCCGTCGCAACTTCCTCCGGGAGGCCGCGATGCGTGCGTCCGCCCTGGCCGGCGTACTCGCCCTCGCTGTTCTCGCGGATGATGACCCAGTCGAGATCGTCGGGACCGACATCGCGCAAGGGCGAGATGATGCCGGGCAGGATGCGGGTCGGGCGGACGTTGGCGTATTGGTCGAAGCCCTGGCAGATCTGCAGGCGCAGGCCCCAGAGCGTGACGTGGTCGGGAATGTCGGGATCGCCGACGGCGCCGAAGTAGATCGCGTCCGCCGTTCGCAGCCAGGCGAGGCCGTCGGGCGGCATCAGGACGCCGTGCTTGCGATACCAGTCCGAGCCCCAGGCGTAGTGATCGACGGCGAGGCGGAAGCCGCCATCGCGGGCAGCGACGGCGTCGAGCACTTCGAGCCCGGCGCCGATGACCTCCGGACCGATGCCGTCGGCGGGGAGGGCGGCGATGCGGTGGGTGCGCATGGGATGGTCCTCGTGGCTCGAACGGGAAGTCGTGTACACGCTGACGGAGCGCGCGGGGTCAAGATGTACATACTTCTCGCAGTTGCGAGATCAAAATGTACACACTTCGCGGCCCGGCCGCGCCGCGATGTACAAAACTCAAGCGGACGTACGGCTCAGGTGTACGCATTTTCGGGGCTCAGACGCAGGGCGGGCAGGTCCGCCGACGCCGGCTCGACGGTGCCGATGATCGCCGCCTCCAGGCCGGCGGCGCGCAAGGCGGCGAGGCAGCCATCGGCGCGTCCGGCGAGAACGCCCGCCAGCAGGCCGCCGGAGGTCTGCGGGTCGGTCAGCAGGTCGATCAGCGGCGTGCGGCCGGTGCCGGACAAGGCGTGGCGGTTGTCCGGGGCGAGCGTGCTCTCGACCCCCTGGCGGGCAAGCTCCAACGCGCCGGGCAGCAGCGGGATGGCGTTGGGCTCGACGATCGCGCCGACGCCAGAGGCCGCGAGCATCTCCAGGAGGTGCCCGGCGAGGCCGAACCCGGTCACGTCGGTGACCGCGAGCACGCCGTGGGCGCGCAGGATGCGGGCGGCATCGGCGTTGGTGCGCCGCATCGAGGCGATCGCCGCTTGGAGCCAACGGGCCTTGGTGAGCCCGCGCATCTGCCCGGCCAGCACTACCCCTGTCCCGAGCGGCTTGGTCAGGACCAGGACGTCGCCTTCCCGCAGCCCGGCCTTGCGCCAGGCTCGGCGGGGCTCGATCAGGCCGGAGACGGCGAAGCCCAGGGCCGCTTCGGCGCCCTCGCCGGAATGCCCGCCGACCAGGGCGCAGCCGTCCGCCTCCAGAATGCCGACGGCGCCCTGCATCATCGCGGCGAGATCGGCGGCCATGCGCCCGCCCGGCGCATAGGGGACCGTGGCGACGGCGAGTGCCGTCCAGGGC
>JBAWFF010000469.1:0-35271 GCA_049591635.1 Acetobacteraceae bacterium | reverse complement strand
CCTCGCGCGCGTGGCCCCGGCGCTTCGCCGGCGCGGCGCCGCGCTGGTCGTCGATGCCACCCATGCGGTCGGCGTGATGGCGGTGGACGTGACCGCGCTCGACCCCGACTTCCTGGTGTTTCCGACCTACAAATGGGTGCTCGGCCCGTATGGCCGCGCCTTCCTTTACGTGGCGAAGCGCTGGCAGGACGCCATGCCGCTGGAACAGACTGCCTCCGGCCGACGTGGGATCGATTCCGAGGCGGCGCCCTACATGCGCGACGTCCGCCACGTGGCGAATGCGCGCCGCTTCGACATGGGCGAGCGCGACCACTTCATCACGCTGGAGATGGCCGCGATCGGCATGGAGACGGTGGCCGATTGGGGCCAGGAAGCGGTTTGCGAGCGGTTGCGGATGCTGACCACGATGATGGCGCACGGGCTGCGCAACTCGGGCGCGATCGCGGGCGAGGAGGCGGTGCGGGCGCCGCATATCCTGAGCCTGAGCTACCCATCGGGGATGCCGAAGGGCGCCATCGAGCGGCTGGCGGCGGAGAACGTGTTCGTCGCCGCGCGCCTCGGCCGGATGCGGATCAGCCCGCACGTGTACAACGACGAGGCTGATGTAGAGCGATTCGTCGCGGCGTATCGGCGGGCGGTGGGATGAACGCAGCTACGACTTCGCTCACCCAGACGCTTTCTTTCGTTCGGGATAGCTGGCTGCTTGGATGGTGAACTCGAACCAACAGGGAGCTTCCAGCTGGCGAAGCCCCCCTTTCTCACGTCGATCGACGAACACGCAAAAGCCAGAGAGCTGCCAGCCCTAAGCTCAGGACAGCAATCGATGCTGGCTCTGGCTCGGAAATAACCGGCGTCATAGTGCCGGTAAATGAGCCTGTCGCCACGAACGAGAGCTGAGTTGCAAAATCAGTTACGTTGAATGGGTCCAATCCTAGGCTGGATTCAATACCGAGTATCTCGAATTCCGAGATGCCGCCTGCCCCAAAGTCGAACGTCGTGTTGGCAGCGAAGGCGGTATCGAACACGAAGGAGGCGCCGTTCCAAAGATAGAGGTCATACGGGGTGGGATTACCGATATCTGGCAACTCGACGCTTGCGAAGTTCGGGTCAGAGGACCCTGTCTGATAGATGAACCCAGTTGCCGCTGGCGGGTCGATGAGTATCACCCCGCCCGAGGTGACGATCGGAATGCTGAATGAATAAACCGGACCGCCAAAAGCGCTAAGATAGGGCGCCACAGAAGGCAGGAATATCGGAACTGGAATGCTGGCGGCCGACGCCACGAACGGCGCAGTAAATTGGCGGGATCGTGCCTGGACATGCCCCGAACTCCCTCCGCCGCTGTAAATGTCTGACTGCACGGAAAATGAGTAGAGATTGCCTGGCGCGAGAACGCCAGCAGGGACCGTGTAACTTGTAGTGCCGGCCGGCAAATTGGCGCTCGCGAACGCGGCGCCGCCGTGGGGATGGCCAGGAGTTACAGTGAAGATGTATATCACCTCCGTGGTAGCGGAAGACCCACTCGGGACGGACCAGTTGAGCGTGGGCGCAAGCCCACTCCCCGAAATGCTGACTCCTGTGACGAATGGGGGCGGCGTAGGAACCGCAAGAACTGGGGTTGACGCCACGACAGGGCTGCCAAGCGCGCCCGGGTTGACAACGGTCAGGGTCCAAGAGCCATCTGTCAGCGCGGGAGTGAGAAGGACATTGGTGAAAAACTGGTTCGGAAAAGCGCCGCCTCCAAGATAAGGCACAGGGACGGGCCCCGGATATGAAGCTTGGGTAGCTGTAACAGTGGTCCCTACAATGGGGGACACAAAATTTGCCCCGAGAGAATCTTCGAGCCCGCCGGTAAAGAACCCGGTGATTCCGATTGGAGATCCATTCCCGTTTGGATTCGGTCCGTAGTCATCCGAATAATTAACCGTATTCGTAACGACGAGGGGGCTACTGAGTGCCGGATGATGGTTACCGATCAGCGCCAGGGAGCACACGGTTATGGAGAGCAGGCGCTTCATCGTTGGAATCCTTCCCCGATAAGGACGGTTGCCAAGTCAGAGCGGAAGGTAATCTCGCCTGAGTCTTTTGACAATGATTTTTATTGGTTACCAACCTCGTCAGCGCCGTTAGTAATGTGATGACGCGGGTGACCTTCCCCCGAGATTTCGGACCATCACTAACGTGAGAAAGTGGCTCCATGACAGGAGGGAGCGATACTGAGGTCGAGGTGATCAGTCAGCGCGTCAGCGATCGAGATCGTCGAGCAACCTGGGGAGATCGCGCGCCTGATGAACAAGCCGGGCGACGAGAGGCGGGTCCGACTCGATATCGAAGACCAGGAGATAGGGGTAGCCGCGCAGCGACCAGAACCGGAAGCGTGGAGGCGCCAACTCGGGACGAGCCCGGGCGAGCATCGGCCTGGCTCGCACCATCTCCGCCGCTCGCAAAGCAGCAGCCAGCATACCGGTGGCCGCTTCGGGATTGTCCTCCGCGATCCACCGAGCCGCCTCGCGGAGTTCGCGCTGCGCCCGAGGTGCGAATAGGCGCGCCGTCATGTGTGGCGCGCGCGAACCTCGTCGATCGCCGCCCGGACGTCGGCTTCCACTTCGTCAAGCGTCGCGAATCCATCGCGCCTGCCTTCCTCGATCGAAGCCTCAAGCGAGGCCACGAAAGCTGTCCGGCGCTCCTCGACCTCTTGCAGCAGCCGCAGCCCTGAACGCACGACCTCGCTGACATTGTTGAATCGTCCGGTTTCGACGCAATGCTGGGCGAACCGCTCCAGTTCGGTGGTCAGGTGGACGTTGGTGCCCATGATATGCTCCGGCTGGACTCCATATCAAACCTTGATATATTCAGTGGTCCGGCGATTCTCAAGGAGAACGACGGTCGACCGCCACGGCCAACTCGTCGTGCCAAAGTCGTCGCCGACTAACAGCAGGGGCGCGTCGGGGTCGCCATTGCGCGCCTATCCCCCTTCCGGTAACTCCCGCCGATCGCCACGGAACCCGCAATGCCCCACTCCTCCCGCCCCGCGCATCTCGATGCGCTGGAAGCCGAGAGTATCCACATCCTGCGCGAGGCGGCGGCCCAGGCGGCGCGCCCCGTGTTGCTCTATTCGATCGGCAAGGACTCCTCGGTCCTGCTGCAACTCGCCCGCAAGGCGTTCTTCCCGGCCCGCCTACCCTTCCCGCTGCAGCACATCGACACGACGTGGAAGTTCCGCGACATGATCGCGTTCCGCGACGTGACCGCCGCGCGTTTCGACCTCGATCTGCGCGTGCACACCAATCCCGACGGCCGCCGCGACAACATCAACCCCTTCGACTCCGACAGCATCACCTACAACCGCGTCATGAAGACCGAGGCCCTGAAGCAGGCGCTCGATGCCGGTGGCTACGACTGCGCGATCGGCGGCGCCCGCCGCGACGAGGAACGCTCGCGCGCCAAGGAGCGGGTGTTCTCAGTGCGCGGCCCTGGCCATAGCTGGGAGCCGAAGCGCCAGCGCCCGGAGCTATGGCACCTCTACAACGGCCAGTTGGCGCCCGGCGAGACGCTGCGCGTCTTCCCGCTGTCGAACTGGACCGAACTCGACGTCTGGACCTACATCCTGCACGAGAACATCGACGTGGTGCCGCTCTATTTCGCCAAGCCGCGCCCGACGGTGGAGCGGAACGGCGCGCTAATCGTGGTCGATGACGAGCGGATGCGCCTGCGTCCGAACGAGACGCCGGTGCCGCGCCTGGTACGCTTCCGCTCGCTCGGCTGCTATCCGCTCAGCGCCGCCGTGCTGTCCGCCGCCGCCTCCATCGAGGAGATCGTCGCCGAGATGCGCGAGACGCGCGAATCCGAGCGCGCCGGGCGGCTGATCGATTTCGACCAGGATTCCTCGATGGAGAAGAAGAAGCGCGAGGGCTATTTCTGATGCCGGATTCGCTCCTTCGCGTCCTGACCTGCGGCAGTGTCGATGACGGCAAATCGACCCTGATCGGGCGGCTGCTGTTCGAGTGCGGCGCGGTTCCCGACGACGTGCTGGCCGCCCTGGAACGCGATTCCCGCCGCTTCGGCACCGTCGAGGGCGGAGCCGACTATGCGCTGCTGGTGGACGGCCTCGCCGCCGAGCGGGAGCAGGGCGTCACCATCGACGTCGCCTACCGTTTCTTCGAGACGCCGCGCCGACGCTTCATCCTCGCCGATACGCCGGGACACCAGCAATACACCCGCAACATGGCGACCGGCGCCTCGCTCGCCGATGTCGCGGTGCTGCTGGTGGACGCCCGCAAGGGGCTGCTCGCGCAGACCCGCCGCCATGCCGCGATCGCCTCGCTGCTCGGCATCAACCAGTTCATCCTTGCGGTGAACAAGCTCGACCTCGTCGGCTTCGATCGCGCGGTGTTCGATGCCATCGCCGCCGACTTCGGCGCCCTCGGCGATCGGATCGGGCAGCGCCGTGTCAACGCGATCCCGCTCTGCGCCCGCGACGGCGACAACGTGACGGCACCGAGCGCGCGCATGGATTGGTACGACGGTCCGACCCTGCTCGCCGCGCTGGAGGACGCCGACTCCGCCGTCGCCGCCACCGGCCCGGCCCGGCTCGCCGTGCAATGGGTGAACCGTCCCGACCAGAGCTTCCGCGGCTACGCCGGAACGGTCTCCGGCGGCGTGCTGACGCAAGGCGCGGTGTTGGCCAACGCGCTCTCGCGCACCGAGGCGCGGGTCGCGCGCATCGTCACCGCCGACGGCGATCTGCAACAGGCATCGCCTGGCCAAGCGGTGACGTTGGTGCTGGATCACGAGATCGACGCCTCGCGCGGCGACGTGCTCGCCGTCGGGCCGGCGCCGGACATGGCCGAGCAGATCACCGCGCGAATCGTGTGGATGGACGACACGCCGCTGTTTCGCGGCCGCGCCTACCAATTGATGCTCGGCGCCCGCGCGGTCATCGCCACCGTCACCGAGATCACCAGCCGGGTCGACGTCGAGACCTTGGACGAGGAGCCAGCGCGCGAGCTGCACCTGAACGAGATCGGCCGGATCAGCATCTCGCTCGCCCAGCCCGTGGCCTGCGAACCCTACGCGGCCAGCCGGGCGCTGGGCGGTTTCATCCTGGTCGACCGGCTGACCCGCAATACCGTGGGCGCCGGCATGGTCGCCGAGATCACCTCGGCGCGCAGCCCGATCTTCTGGCACCATCTCGACGTCGACAAGGCGGCACGCGCGGCACTGAAGACGCAGCGCCCGGCGGTGCTATGGTTCACCGGATTGTCGGGCGCCGGTAAATCGACGATCGCCAACCTCGTCGAGAAGCGCCTGCTCGCGCAGGGCCTGCACACGATGACGCTCGATGGCGACAACGTCCGCCACGGGCTCAACCGCGACCTCGGGTTCAGCGAAGCCGACCGGGTCGAGAACATCCGCCGCGTCGCCGAGGTCGCCAGGCTGTTCATCGAGGCCGGGCTGATCGTTCTGGTGTCGTTCATCTCGCCGTACCGCGCCGAACGGATGCTGGCGCGCGAGGCGGTGGAGAAGGACGAGTTCCTCGAGATTTTCGTCGATACGCCGGTCGCCGAGTGCCGAAGGCGCGATCCCAAGGGGCTCTATGCCAAGGCCGACGCCGGGATGATCCGCAACTTCACGGGCGTCGATGCGCCCTATGAGGAGCCGCTGGGTCCGGAGATCAGGCTGCGGACGCTGGAGGGCAGCCCCGAGGCCTTGGCCGAGCAAGTCTTCGTTGAGTTGCGTGAGCGCGGCATCGTCATCTGAGACGCTGGCCGCCGTCGCCGCCGCGGCGCGCGCCTGTCGCGTCTGCGCGGATTTGCCGCTCGGCCCGCGCCCGGTCCTGCGGGTCTCCACCACGGCGCGCATCCTAATCGCCAGCCAAGCGCCGGGAACCAAGGTGCACGAGACGGGCGTGCCGTGGAACGACGCCTCGGGCGACCGGCTGCGAAGCTGGCTCGCGATGGACCGCGATGCGTTCTACGACGAAGCGACGATCGCCATCGTCCCGATGGGGCTGTGCTACCCGGGTCGCCTGCCGAACGGCGGCGACGCGCCGCCAAGGCCGGAATGCGCTCCGTTGTGGCGTGCCCGGCTTATCGCGGCGATGCCGGCGATCCGCCTCACGCTGCTTATCGGCGGCTACGCGCAGCACGACGCCCTTGGGCCGGGCGCGGTGGCCGAGCGGGTACGCGGGTTTCGCGAGCACCTGCCGAAGTTCTTCCCGCTGCCCCATCCGTCGTGGCGAACGACCGCGTGGGAGCGACGGAACCCGTGGTTCGTCGCCGAAGTCCTGCCGGCGCTGCGCGAGGCTGTGGCCGCAGCGTTACGCTGACGCGGCGCTCGTCGGCTGTACACGCGAAGTTTATTCCTGTTCCGTTGCAACACCGCTAACCGGGAGACCTCGCGTGCAGACGGAGGATCATCATGCGCAAGAATCTCTCGATCGCCTTGGCTCTTCTCTTCCTGATCGGCGCGATGCCGATGCTCGCCGCCTGCCATACGACCGCGGGCGCGGGTCAGGACGTCTCCGCCACCGGCCATGCGATCACCAACAGCGCCAAGAAGCTGACGCCGTAGCCTACCGCCACGCGGGGGCCGGCGCGGCGGATATTCATAGCCTTGCCAGGGCCTCGATCCGGCCCTGGCGCAGCTCATCCAGCACTGGCGAGAGGTCCGCCTCTGGCTGGATAATCCGACCGAAATCCCGCCCGGCACCCGGCGGGCCGACAACGATCGCGCCAACCAGTCTGCCGTCCCGCAGTACGAAGCGCCACCATGCGGGTGCGTCCTCTCGCGCCCGGATGACCTCATCGCCCTCCGTTACCTCCACTCGGCCGAAGCTTCTCAGGTCGATCCCGTCACACTTCAGCTCAAGGATGGCGGGCGGCGCCTGGTAGCCGCCTGCCCCATCGAGCATGCCCGATACGCAAGCCGCCGCATGGGCGACGGCAACCGGCCAGAAGCCGCCAATCGCCTCGGGCGGTTCGGCGGCGTCCCCCACGGCATAGATCGCCACATCCGAGGAGCGCATCGAGCCGTCGACCTTGATGCCGCGCCCGACCTCCAGCCCGCAGGATTTGGCGAGACCGAGGCGCGGACTGACGCCGACGCAGGCGACGAAGACATCGCCCGAGACCCGCGTTCCGTCAGCCAGCACGACGGCCTCCAAGGCGCGCTCGCCTGCCAATCCGGCCACCACCGCCTGGGTGCGCACGTCGATCCCGATCGTGTCGAGATACTGCGCCAGCCGCTTGGCCCCCTGTTCGTCGAGTTGGCGATCCATGAGGCGGGGGGCTCGGTGCAGCAGTGTCACCTTCATGCCGAGAAGGCGCAGCGCGTCCGCCGCTTCTATCCCCAGAACGCCACCGCCGATCACCACCGCCTTGCGAGCCGGGCTACCCTGCGCGCGCATTCGCACCGCAAGCGCATCCTCGGCGCCCCGCAGCACGAAGGCGTTGGAGAACCGCGCATAGTCCGGCGTCGGCAACAGCGCGTCGGCTCCGGTGGCGAGTACCAGAAAATCGTACGGCAGCGCTTCACCGGTGCCCAGACTCACCGCGCGCATCTCGCGATCGATCGAGATCGCGAGCGTGTTGCGCCGCACGTCAACCCGATGTTTCGGATACCAATCTTCCGGCAGAAGAGCCAAGTCATCCAGCGTGGATCGCCCGTGGATCATGCGTCCCACCGCCATTCTATTATAGAAATGGTGAGGCTCATCAGTAATGACCGTGATCCGGACCGATTCCGACCGGCGGCGAAGATGGTCGGCGACCGTGATCCCGGCCACGCCGTTGCCGACGATCAGCACCCTGGAGATGCCTCGCATCTTGAGCGGGTCGTCGTTGGACGCGACCGCGGCCACAAAGGAACGTCGGGCGTTCGTGACCTCGCGATCGATGGTGACGTCGCCGTTCACCCGGCACATGCAGGCAAGCCGCCCAATGCCATGAAGGCCGGCACGCTGCAAAGTCACTCGCTCGTCCTCGCCCGGAGGCGAAAGATTGTCCTGCCCCGACTGGATAATCACCGCATCGGCGCCGCACAGCCCGGCGCGGCAGCCGAATCCGATCTCGATCCGCGCCGCCTCCATCGCCTCCAGCAGCGTCTGGTTCGGCGCGACGGGGAAGGTCGTGCCGGTCTTGGCATCGGTGACCAATGCCGCGGTGGACGCCTCGAGCCGGTCGCGCAGACTGCGCGACGTCTGATCGACGGAAAGCCGCTCCGCCGATTTGCTGGCTCGTCGAAAAATCTCCTCGTTCGCCCAGCCGCGATCGCAGAGCGCGACGGCGAGCGGCACGCCGGCGAACCGGCTGGCGTCGATCCAGCCGATCGGGACATGGACATTCCAGATCGCATGGATGGTCGACAGGATGATCGGGCCGGAAAACCAATAGAACTCCGCTAGCGCCAGACAGGCGAACAGATTGGTGGCACGAAACGGGTCGAGGCGAAGGAAACTGACCGCTGCCTGATAGAGGCCGACCGAAGCGCCGATCGAAGCGAGAAACGTCACGGCGAATACCGCGTCCCCGTATGGCGTTTCTCCCGGCTGCATGAAATAGCCCAGCACCAGGCCGGGCATCATCGCCATGAAGAACCGGCGCTGACCGGCGTAAATCGGATCCGCGTCACCAAGGTCCTCAAAGACAGCGGCGCGTGGATTGAAGTCGTAACAGTTCTTCTGGCACCCGACGCAGGTTTCGCAATAGCCGTTGCGAACCAGCAGGAGCGGCGCGTGACCGTAGTCGCGTTGGATCGGGCCAAGTGGGCAGAAGGTCCCGCACCAGCCGCTGCGCCCCTTGAACGCCAATCCGCCAAGCAGGGCCAGGATCAGCGCGCCCAAGATGCCAGATCCCACCAGCGCGCCGTTGTGGTTCAGCAGCGGCGCGCGCAACCCGATGAGAACGACAAAGGACCCGACCGCGATGGTGAACGCCCATTGGCGCGCGGCATCGGGCAGGTCTCGCGTGGAGGGACGGCCGGCCAGCACCGGGAGCTGATTCATCAGCGCCATCGGACAGACCTGGCGCCATAGGCCGGGTGCCACGACGAACAGCGCCGGCAGCAATGGAATCGCGAGGCCCCAGAAAAGCCTGAGCCCCAGCGGCGTCACGAACAGACAGACGGCGAGGCCAAGGGTCGCTGCCAGCGTCAGCAGCCGCGATATCGTCCATACGGCACCCGGGACCCTCCGGGGAATTTGCTTGTAGTTTGCAAAATACCTTTCCGCGGCGGCGGGCATGTCAACTCTCAAGAAAGTCGGTGATGCCTATTCCCGGTAGAATCTCCGCAGGCGTTGGCTAAGCACCCGGCCGAGCTCCATCAGTAGCTTGTGCGCTATTCGCGGGTGCCAGGCCACCAATTGCTCCAGCCGTTCCGCCCGCAGTGAAAGCACCTCGACCCGGTCGAGGGCGAAGACGTGAGCGGAGCGTGGCTCGCCATCGAAGAAGGCCATTTCGCCGAAGACGGAGCCTTCCGTGATCGAGGCGACGTGAATGGGACCCTTTGAACTCTCGACGACGACCTTCACCGTCCCCGTCACGACGAGATACAGGGCACGGTCCCTCTCGCCCGCCTGAAGGATGCGCGCGCCGGCGGGAAACAGCTTGCGCTCCATGAATCCGATGAGGACGTCCCATTCGGAATCGTCGAGGTCCGAGAGGATCGCATAGCGGTCCTCGAAGACCTCCGCCGATGGATCCTCGTAATTGAACAGACCCGGCATCAGCCGCGCGCGGGCGCCGTCAGGCTGACGGTCACGTTCTTCCGTTGAGTGAAGCTGTCGAGCATCCCTTCGAGCGAGAATTCCCGGCCAATGCCACTCTGCTTGTAGCCGCCATAGGAGTGGCCCGGCACCTGCCCGAGCCCCTGATTGACCTGCACCCAGCCGGACTCGATCGCGTGCGCGGCGCGCAGCCCGGTGCTGATGTCGTGCGTCCAGACATAGGCGGCGAGCCCGTAATGGCTGTCATTGGCCATGCGGATCGCCTCGCCCTCGTCCTCCCACGGGATCGCCACCAGGACCGGGCCGAAAATCTCCTCGCGCGCCAGCCGCCAGTCGTTGGAGGTATCGGCGAACACCGTCGGGATGGCGAAATAGCCCTGCGTGAGCGGCCCCGCTTTCGGCGGCAGCCCGCCGAACACCACGCGCGCATCCTTGCGGTCCAACCCGTCCTGGACGTAGCCGCATACCTTCCGGAACTGCTTCTCGTTGATGATGGCACCCATGTCGGTCGCCTCGTCCAGCGGATCGCCCAGCTTCAGCCTGGACGTCTTCGCCTCCAGCGCCGCCAGGAACGCATCGAAATGGCGCTTGTGGAGGAACAATCGTGACCCCGCGGTGCAACTCTGGCTCTGGCGGGTGAAGCGCATGGCGCTGATGATGCCGTCGACCACCCATTCCTCGGTGCCGACGTCCGGATAGACGATCGACGGACTCTTGCCGCCGAGTTCGAGCGAAACCGGCGCGATCCGCTCGGCGGCTTCGCGCATGACGATCTTGCCCACCTCGGTCGAGCCGGTGAACGACATCTTGCGGATCGCCGGATGGCGCGCGAGCGGGCCGCCGCACTCCTCGCCCAATCCGGTCAGCACGTTGAGCACGCCGGGCGGCAAGTGCTCCTGGCACAGCCGGGCGACCATCAGCACGCCGAGCGGGGCGTCCTCGGCCGCCTTCAGGACCAGCGTGCTACCGGCGAGCAGCGCCGGCGCGATCTTCAGCGAGCCCAGCAGCACCGGCGCGTTCCACGGGATGATCGCGCCGACCACGCCCAGCGGTTCGCGGCGGGTGTAGCTGAGGACGTGCTCGCCGAGCGGGATGGTCTCGCCCTTCAGTTCCCCACCTAGGCCTGCGAAGTAGCGGAAGATGTCGGCGGTCAGCCGCGCCTCCGGCCGCGCCTGGGTGCGCAACGCGTTGCCGGTCTCGCGCGCGATGAGGCGGCCCAGCGCCTCCACCTCGGCTTCGATCGCCTCCGCGATTCGCCCGAGCATCCGCCCACGCTCGCGCGGCGTGACGCGGCTCCAGGCCGGGAAGGCGGCGGATGCGGCGGCGACCGCCCGATCGACGTCGGCGGCGCCGCCACGGGGGATGCGCGCGAATTCCTGGCGATTGGCGGGGTTCTCCACAGCCAGCGTCTCGCCGCTCTCGGCGCCGACCCAGTCGCCGCCGATCAGCATCCGCGCTTCGGTCAATGCTTGCGTCCGCTCGATCGTATCCATCGCTCATCTCCTCGGCTCAAGGCGCGGACAGGCGCGTCTCGCGCGAACATCATGATGCTCACGCTCCTTGCGGCGGAGTGTCGCGCGGCGGAGGCCCGGCCTCAAGCCCAGCGGTTGGCCCGTCACCCGGACCAGGATGGCCCCTGCCTTTAAGGAACCTGCACCTGCACGGGCTTGCCGATGTCCGAGGCCTGCCCCGCCGCGATAACCAGGTATCGGCGAGGCGCGTTCGGCTCGCCCTCGACCACTTGGCGGATCGGACCGACCGCGTTGACGATCGCCGAGCCGGCCGGGTTGGTCATGAAGGTGGCCAGAGCCTCAAGCGGCCCCCCGCCATCCTTGCGGTTCGACAAGCCGAGCACGTAGGGCTGCTTGGGCTCGAGCCCCGATGCAGCCGCCTGCAATACTTGCAGCAATCCCTGATCGAAGAGGGTCACGCTGGTCGGCGCTTTCGCCGGCGCGTTGCCTCCAATCGGCACCAGGGTCAAATGCGCCGCCTGCCCGGCTATGCCGAGTTGCTCAAGCCCTTCCGTCCCCGCTCCCTCCGGCACGGCATCCGGCACATAGGTCACCGCCTGCGGTGCCTGACCGATCGGCACGGTCGCGATGACCTTGTTGGTCATGGTATCGATCGCGGTCAGCCCGTCGCCGTTCTCCAGCCCCACATAAACGCGCGAGCCGTCTCCGGACGGCCAGATCCCGTGCGGCAACTTGCCGACCGGAATCGTGGCAACCTCGCTGAAATCGTTGGTACGGAACACCCGCACCTCGTTCAGGCCGCCGACCGTGACATAGGCGAACTGGCCATGCTCGTTACGCACGATGTTGACGTGATTGGTGATCGGCCCGGTATCGAGCGTCTTGAGTACGGCGAAGGGCGGATGGGCATCGAAGACCTCGATCTTGCCGCTGTCCTTGAGCGTGAACCAGACCTGTGAATTGTCTGGCGTCACCGCGATATTCGGGCAGAACGGACTTGCTTGCCTCACGCGCCCGACGATCTTGTGATCGGCGACGCTGATCACGTCGGTCTCGGGATTGAACGACGAGCAGACATAGCCGCATTTGCCGTCAGGAGAGAATATCTGCATGCCCGGCCCGGCGGGAACGATGATGCGCGTCTTCTCCTTGTAGGTATGGCCATCCAGTACGTCGACATAGTTCTCGCCTCGGACCGTAACCCACACCTCATTGCCGTCCGGCGTGAAGAAGGCCTCGTGCGGTGCCCGGCCCACATAGGTGATGTGCTTGACCTTGTTGGTCTCGGTGTCGATGAAGGCGACCGAGTTCGACCCGATGGAAACCACCGCGATCGTGCGATGATCGGGTGAGAAGCCCATGCCGTGCACGAGCAGCTGGCCGCGATAGAGCGGACTGAAATTCATCGGGGTCGGCTCGCCCAGGCGGATCACGCCGAGCAGCTTGTTATCCGACGGGTCGGTGACCGACACGGTGTTGGAGAACTGCTCGGCGGCGTAGACCCGATCGCGGGCGCTCACCGGAATGTCGGGTGCCGACGCCGCCGCGGGCGCCTGACCGGCCCATCCGGACGCACCGCCTCCCACCAGGGTGCCGCCCAACAGCATCGCCGCCAAAAGAGTTCGGATCACGTGCGACTCCCTTCGCATGGTCGTCATGGGGGGTGTTTCGGCTCAAGGTCGGATGGCTGGTCGGGCGCGGCCATCGACGGCGGCAGAGACTGGCCCAGCGCCAGCCGCATTGCCGTGATCTCCTGCTGTTGCTCGACGATGATTTCCTGCGCGATCCGGCGTAACTGCTCGTTGTGCCCGTAACGAAGCTCGGCCTGCGCCATGTCGATGGCGCCCTGGTGATGCGGAATCATCATCGCGGTGAAGTCATGATCCACGTCGCCTGATGGTTTGACGGTCATGCCCGCCATCATCTTGTCCATCGCGGCCCGGTTCTCGGCCAGGAACGCTGCCTCGTCCGAGGAAGCGGGGCGGGAGGTCGCCCCGGCGGTTGTCATGACGAGAACCACGGCGATACTCGGGGCAATGGACCACCGCCGTCCAGGCAGCCACGCGCGCATCCCGCCAGGCCGGGCTACGTATCCGCGAGCGCCGCTAGCATCCGGTCACGCGCCGCGAAATCACCCTCCGCATGGACCGGCTGGAGACAAACCTGGTCGGCCCCCGCGTCGAGATGCGCGCGCAGCCCCGCCTTGATGCGGCCAGCATCGCCCCACAGGACCATCGCGTCGATGAAGCGATCACTGCCGCCGTCCGCCAAGTCCTTCTCGGTGAAGCCGAGGCGGAGCCAGCTGTTGCGGTAGTTGTCCAGCACCATGTAGCGCTTCAGCTCCGTCCGCCCCAACGCACGCGCCCGGGCCGCATCGGTTTCGAGCGTGACCTTCTGTTCGGCCACCAGCCACTTGCCGGCGCCCAGCGCCTTGCGTGCCGTCGCGGTATGCGCCGGGGTGGTGTTGTAGGGCAACGCGCCACGGGTGCGCTCGGCGGCGAGCTTCAGCATCAGCGGCCCGAGGGCGGCGATGGCGACCGGCCAAGACTCCGTCCCCGCCTCCCGCTGGACCAGCGCGTCGAGATAGGCCCGCATCGCCGGCACCGGCTTTTGATACTCGTGCCCGCGCACCCCCTCGACCATCGGCGGATGGCTGACGCCGAGGCCAAGAATGAAACGCTCGCCGTACAGCCCGTTCAGCGTCAGCAGCCCACGCTGGGCGGTGAACGCATCGCGCGCGTAGATGCTGGCGATCGAACTGCCGACCTTCAGCTTCGTGCTATTGGCAAGCATGAAGCCCGCGATCGACAGCGATTCATAGCCTCGCGATTCCGGATACCACAACGTGTCGTACCCCAACTGCTCAAGCGTGCCGAGAAAGGCTCGAAGCTTTCCCGCATCCAGCCGATCCACCGGATACCAGACGCCCAGACGGCCGAGCTGCATGACGATCTCCTGATTCAGATGACCTTGGCCGCGCGCAGCCGCGCGACATCAGCGGGTGCATAGCCCAACTCCTCCAGCACCGCATCGGTGTGCTCGCCGAGCGCGGGCGGCGGGGTGTCGATGCGCGGGCCGTCATGGGCGAACTTGAAAGCGGCGAGCGGCACGGCGAAGCCGCCGTCGACGCCCTTCGCGCCCTGATGGCGGTGGATCACCCCGCGGCTCTCGAGGTGCGGATCGGCGAGGGCTTCGCCCATCGTGCGAACGCGCGCGGCCGGGATGTGGCGTTCCTGGAGGTAGGCCTCCCATTCGGCGGCGGTGCGGGTCAGCATGATGGCGCTCATGGCCGCCTCCTCGCGCGACGCGTCGGCCTCGCGCTCGGCGTTCGTGCGCTTGATGAGGTCGGGCCGCTCCAGCACCGTCCACAGCCGACGTTGCTGGCGCAGGTTCGAGGCACCCACCATCACCAGCCCGTCCTTCGTCTGATACGCCCCGCTGGTGGCGAAGCCCTGGCGGTTGCCGTGCGGCTTCGGATGTTTCCCGTTGCGAAGATAGCCGGTCAGGTGCGAGGCCATCAGGATCATCGCGACGTCGAGCATCGCCATGTCGATCCGCTGCCCCTGCCCGGTCCGCTCCCGCTGAAACAATGCCGAAGCCAGCGCGAAGGCGCCCATGGTGCCGGTCGCATAGTCGACCGCCGGCGTGCCGAGCTTGACCGGATGCACCGTCTCGGTCCCGGTCATCGCCATGATCCCGGAGGTCGCCTGGATCACATGGTCATAGGCGGTCTGCTGCCCGCGCGGCCCGCCCTGCCCGAACGCCGAGAAGCTCGCGTAGATCAGCCGCGGATTGATCGCCGACAGCGCCGCGTAGCCGAGGCCCAGTGCCTCGAACGCGCCCGGGCGATAATTCTCCACCAGCACGTCGGCGGTCGCGACGAGGCGGCGGATGATCTCGCGCCCCTCCTCGGTCTTGAGGTCGGCCGTGATGGAGCGTTTGTTCGACGCTTGCGTCAGAAAGCCGGTGCCCATCCCGGCCAGGTTCAGCGCCGCATCACTGCCGGTGCCCCGGCTCTGATCGGGGTCGCCCGGGCGCTCGACCTTGATGACGTCCGCCCCAAGGACGCCCAACTGGTAGGCGGCGAAGGGACCAGCGAGCACATGCGTGATGTCGATCACGCGGATACCCTCGAACGGCCTCATGCGCAACTCCCTGCCCTGCCGGGCAGGCTCGCCCCTCGCCCCGGCAGCGTCAACCGCTTGACGCCCCGCCCGCGCCCCGCCACTTCTGCCGCCTATGTCAACCCGCGTCCTGATCGACCATCGGGTTCCGCGCCACCCCGAGAAGGCGCACCGGCCGGACAATCCGATCCAGCGCAAGCCGGACTGGATCCGGGTGAAGGCGCCGACGCATCCGATCTATCACGAGACCCGCCGGCTGATGCGCGAGAACCGCCTCGTCACGGTCTGCGAGGAGGCCGCCTGCCCCAATATCGGCGAGTGCTGGAGCCAGCGCCACGCGACCATGATGATCCTGGGCGACGTCTGCACGCGGGCCTGCGCCTTCTGCAATGTCGCCACCGGCCAGCCGCGCGAGCTTGACGCCGACGAGCCGGCGCGCGTCGCCGACGCAGTGGCGAAGCTGGGGCTGCGCCACGTCGTCGTCACCTCGGTCGATCGCGACGACCTTCCCGACGGCGGCGCGGGCCATTTCGCCCGCGTGATCGCCGCCATCCGCGCCGCCGCGCCGGCCACCACGATCGAGGTGCTGACACCCGACTTCCTGCGCAAGCCGGGCGGCATCGAGACGGTGGCGGCGGCGCGGCCGGACGTGTTCAACCACAATCTGGAGACGGTCCCCCGTCTCTATCCGACGATCCGCCCCGGCGCGCGGTATTTCCAGTCGCTGCGCCTGCTCGACCGGGTGAAGATGCTCGATCCGACGATCTTCACCAAGTCCGGCATGATGGTCGGATTGGGCGAGCAGCGGGGCGAAATCGCGCAAGTGATGGACGATCTGCGCATCGCCGACGTCGATTTCCTGACGCTCGGCCAGTACTTGCAACCCACGGTGAAGCACGCCGCGGTGGATCGCTTCGTCACGCCCGGGGAGTTCGGCGAGTACGCGACGATGGCGCGCGCCAAGGGCTTCCTGCTGGTCTCGGCGAGCCCACTGACCCGCAGTTCCTATCACGCCGACGCCGACTTCGCCGCCTTGCGCGCGGCGCGCGCCGCCGCGCGCTGAACGATGCCGACCCACGCCGAGCATCAGCGAGTTCCCTATTCCCCCGAACAGCTGTTCGACCTGGTGGCCGACGTCGGCCGCTACCCGGAGTTCCTGCCCTGGTGCGTCGCCGCGCGCGTCCGCAGCCGCACCGAGACCGAGATCGTCGCCGACCTGACCATCGGGTTCGGCCCGTTTCGCGAGAGCTTCACCAGCCGCGTCACGCTCGACCGCCCGCGCCATGTGACCGTGCGCTACGAGCGCGGACCGTTCAAATATCTCAACAACCAGTGGGAGTTCATCCCCCACCCGGACGGCACCGAGGTCGCGTTCTTCGTCGAGTTCGAGTTCCGCTCCCGTTTGCTGCAAGCGGCGATCGGCGTGGTATTCAACGAAGCGGTGCGCCGGATGGTGAACGCGTTTCGCAAGCGCGCCAGCCAGGTCTATGGTCCGCCGGCGCCCGCACAAGCCGCCCCGCTGGCGCGTGCCGCCGAGGGCTGAGGAGGTTCCGATGCCCAACGCCCCCGCCCGTCCCGACACCACGCTGCCGCCAGTGCGGGTGAACCTCTACTCGGACACCCAGACGCGGCCGACGCCGGCGATGAAATCCGCCATGATGGCGGCCGAAATCGGCGACGAGCAGCACGGCGACGACCCGACGATCGACGCGCTGTGCGACCGCATGGCCGCGCTACTCGGCAAGCCGGCGGCGATGTTCCTGCCCAGCGGGACCATGTGCAACCAGATCTCCCTGCTGACGCATTGCCGTCCGGGCGATGAGATCATCGCCCATGAGAGCGCGCACATCATCATGGCCGAGGGTGGCGGCCCCGGCGCGCTCGCTCATGCCTCCGTGCTGGGCTTGGCCGGCGCGCGCGGCCAGTTCGACGCCGACACGCTTGGCGCGGCGATCCGCGAGCGCCGCCGCAATTCGCCCCCGCAGACCCTGGTGGCGGTCGAGCAGACGGCGAACTGGGGCGGCGGCTCGGTCTGGCCGCTCGGGCAGCTGAACGCGGTACTCGACCGCGCGCACGAGGAGGGCATGGCGACGCACATGGATGGGGCACGGCTGATGAACGCGGTCGTCGCCGCCGGCGTGCCGACGCGCGAGATGGTTGCCGGCTGCGATTCGGTTTGGCTCGACTTCACCAAGGGATTGGGCGCGCCGCTCGGTGCCGTGCTCTGTGGGTCAACGGAGTTCATCGACGCGGCGTGGCGGTGGAAACAGCGCCTCGGCGGCGCGCTCCGCCAGGGCGGCATCTGCGCCGCCGCGTGCCTCTATGCGCTCGACCACAACATCGACCGGTTGGCGGAAGACCACGAGAACGCGCGGGCGCTGGCGCGCGGGCTGGCGCAGATCCCAGGGATCATGGTGGAGACGCCGGAGACCAACCTGGTGTTCTTCGATGTCGCCGAGACCGGGCTGACGGCGGAGGCGCTGGAGACACGGGCACGGGCAGCCGGGGTCATGATCTCCGTGATGGGCCGCACCCGCGCCCGCGCCTGCACCCATCTCGACGTCGACCGCGCTGGGATCGAAGAGGCGGTCGGGGTTATCCGCCGCGCGGTGTCAGCGTAACGTCGGCCGAGACAGCATCGCGATCTCCGACACCAGCTTACGCGTCATTGCCTCCCCGAAGCTCCGGAAGTCGTGCACCACCAGCACAAAGCTGCCCGGGCCGCCGGTGACGTTCTCCCGATAGTAATGATCGAGACCGCCCGGCGGCTGGACATGCGCGTAGGTCCAGGACACCGGATGGTCGTTGATGATCGCAAGGCCATTGATGGTGACGCCGGCCGCCACGGCCTGATCGCGCGCCTCCGTGATCTCCCGCCCGGCATTGTTGGTGCCGTCGCCGCACACGTCGATCACCCGCCGCAGCGGGGCGACCGGCGCCTCGGCCAACATCTGCATCGCGCGATCGATGCCGGCGCTGATCGCGGTACGGCCCCAGAAGGAGCGCGGGGCGGCGAGCAGCTCGCCGGCGAAGCCGCGCGCGCTGGTGGCGTCCTTTATCGTGGTCCAGTCGAGCACCGTGTGGACCTGCCCCTCGCCGGCGAACTCCACGTAGGAGACGGCGATCGCGCCGGTCATGCCCCCGCTGATCGCGGCGACGACGCGCGGATCGGTAAAGGCGGCGGCGTAGCCCTGCTTCTCCAAGGTGAACTCGGAATCATCAATACTGCGCGAGACGTCGGTGACCAGCACCAGCGCGATATCGACGGCGGGCAGGTTGCTCGGCGCCGGCGCGGCGCCGAGGCAAACCAGGCAAGCGAGCAGGGCGACGACGAGGCGCATGGGACGCATCCCCGGACCGACTGGTCAGCGAAGTGTCGATCGTCCGCGCCCGCGGGTCAAAGCAATTCGGTTGCCAACGGCAGCCCGACATAGTTCTCGGCCAGCGACCGCGAGGCCGCCTCCGATCCCGCGAGATAGGCGAGTTCGGCGGCCTGCACACGCTGCTCGAACAGGGTGTGCGTCGCGAAGCGGTGCAGCATGGAGGTCATCCACCAAGAGAATCGCTGCACCTTCCAGACGCGGGCGAGGCAGGTCACCGAGTAAGCTTCCAGCAGGTCGGCTCGGCCCTCCTTGAACCAGGCACGCAACGCCCGCGCCAGCACCGCGACGTCGGCGGCGGCGAGGTTGAGGCCCTTGGCGCCGGTGGGCGGAACGATGTGCGCGGCATCGCCCAGCAGGAACAGCTTTCCCGACTGCATCGGCTCGACGACGAAGCTCCGCATCGGCGTGACGCCCTTTTGCAGCACCTTGCCGCGATTGAGCGTGAAGCCGGCGCATTCGGTGCGGGTGTCGAGTTCGTCCCAGATGCGCGCATCAGGCCATGCCGCCAGGTCCTCGTCCGGGGCGCATTGCAGATAGAGGCGGCTCACCCGGGGCGAGCGCATCGACAGCAGCGCGAAGCCGCGCGCATGGCTGGCATAGATCAGCTCCTCGCATGACGGCGCGGCTTCCGCGAGGATGCCGAGCCAGCCGAACGGATACTCCCGCTCGAACACACGCAGCCTCTCGGCGGCAATCGCGGGGCGGCAGACGCCGTGGAACCCGTCGCAACCGGCGATCACGTCGCACGTGAGCTCCTGCTCGCGTCCGGCATGGCGGAAGGCGATACGGGGTGCGGTATCGACGTTGAGTGGCGCGATGGCCTCCGCTTCGAACAGGATCGTTCCGCCAGCGGCGAGCCGCGCGGCGACGACGTCCTGGACGATCTTGTGCTGGCTGTAGACGGTCACGTGCCGTCCGGTCAGCGCGGCGAAGTCGATGCGATGGTCGCGCGCGTCGAAGCGCAGCCGGATGCCGTGATGGGCGATCGCCTCGCGCGCCATCCGCGTGCCCACGCCGGCGTCGATCAGAAGCTGCTCGGTGGTCTGTTCGAGCACCCCGGCACGGATGCGGTGCTCGACGTGCTCGCGCGTACGCGCCTCCAGTACGACGGAATCGATGCCCGACAGATGCAGGAGGTGCGACAGCAGCAGCCCGGCCGGGCCGGCTCCGACAATTCCAACCTGGGTATGCATAGGGCCTCCCGCGGCGAATGTATCAGCTCACCCTTGATGCGCGAGTGCCATCGCTCGCCGCTCAACGGTGCCAGGCGCTTCGAGTGGCGCGAACACGGCGGCCGTGCAACGATCCCACCCTTCGCTGTCATCGAAATGCCGATAGATCGCCGCCGTGCTTCCCGGTCCGGCCCCGGTGTGGCCGACATAGCATCCGGCCGGCTCGCCGATCCCGCTCATCAGGCCGAGACCGTAGGAAGCCGATCGCCAGGGCCGGTCGGGTATGGGTCCGTCCACCGGATACGACGCGCGCATCGCCGCGAGCAGCGGCGCCGGGAGCAGCCGGCCCGCAAGCAGGCTATGCAGCAGCATCGCGGCGTCGGCGGCGCGGCCGATCAGCAGGCCGTGATACACCCAGCCCGGATGATAGCCGACGGCGTTCCCCCAGGCGGTCCCGTCGAGATCGGAAGGCTTGCTCGCGACGCGGGCGCCGATGATGCCGAGCGGTTGAAACACCAATCGGGCGAGCGCATCGCGAAGCGGCGCCCCAGCGGCGTCCTCCACCAATTCCCGCACCAGCATGTAACCGACGTTCGAATAGCCCCATCCACCTCCGGGCTCGAACGCGAGCGTGTCCGCCTGGACCCGTTCCAGCAACTCAGCGCGTGGCCAGGGCGCTTCACCGGCCGCGACCGCCGCATGGTACGCCGCGAGCGGTCCGTAATCGCGGAGTCCCGCCCGATGTCCCAGCAGCTGCCGCAGGGTGAAGTCGCGCCCCTCCACCGGCTCATCGAGACGCAGACGGCCAAGCGAGACCAGCACGAGCGCGGCGGCGGCGAGCACGGTCTTCGTGAAGCTCCACCACGGAACCAAGGCGCCGTCATCGCCGTCAACACCGGAGTCCCTGGCAATCGCCGCGATGACGGTCATCGTCATGGCGCGTCCCGCGCAATAAGGATCATGTCGTGGCAGGTTCCATCCGCATCGGCATCTCCGGCTGGACCTATCCGCCTTGGCGCGGCGTATTCTATCCGCGCAAATGGCCGCAAGAGAAGGAACTGGAGTTCGCCGCCTCGCGGTTCCGTGCGATCGAGGTGAACGGCACCTTCTACGGGCTCCAGTGCCCCGAGACGTTCGCGGACTGGGCCGCCCGCGCGCCGGCGGATTTCGTCTTCGCCGTGAAGGGGTCGCGCTACATCACGCACATGCTCGCCTTGCGCGAGGCGGAGACGCCGCTCGCGAACTTTCTCGCCTCCGGAATCCTTCGCCTGGGGTCGAAGCTTGGCCCCATCCTGTGGCAGTTCCCGGCGCGCTTCGCCTTCGACGAGGAACGGATGGGTTCGTTCCTGGCGCTGCTGCCGCACGACACCGTCACGGCAGCGGCGCTGGCGCGGCGCCACGACGCGCGGTTGGAGGGACGCGCCTGGACAACGACGGACGCGCGGCGCCCGCTGCGGCACGCCATCGAGATACGCCATGAGAGCTTCCGCGACCGGCGCTTCATCGGATTGCTGCGCAAGCACCGCGTCGCGCTGGTCTGCGCCGACACCGTCGCGTGGCCACGCCTGATGGATGTGACGGCCGACTTCATCTACTGCCGCCTGCACGGCTCCGAGGAGCTGTACGCGAGCGGCTACGATCCGCCGGCACTCGCCGCATGGGCGAGGCGGGTCGCCGCTTGGGCGCGTGGCTCGGAACCGGTGGACGCCGAGCGTGTCGCCGGCCGCTCGTCGCGAAGGGCGACCGGGCGCGACGTGTTCGTCTTCTTCGACAACGACGCCAAGGTGCGCGCGCCCGCCGACGCGGCGGCGCTCGTGGACCTGCTCGGACGCGGATAATGGTGCAGCCCTGTGCGCCCCGGCGGGCCCCGCCGCACCGGCAGTCCGCGCGCCGCCATCACGACCAGGATGCGATACTCCTCGTTGAGGCCCGGGGAGTGCGAGTGGTAGTCTCCAACCGCGCGCAACAGGTTGCCGTGCTCCTCGCCCAGATAGGTCGCCATGATCGCCCCGGCGGCGGCGATATTGAAGCATGGCTCGTTCAGCAGGCGGAGGCGAACCGCCGACGCCGCCAGTCCGGTGTAGCGGGCGAGCGGAGCGATCCAGAGCGTGTTCACCTGCATCAGCCCGAGATCCTCGGTCCCGTTGGTGTTCGGGTGCGCGAGTCCGATCTTTCCGCCCTCGACCGTGCGGACCGCCGGCAGGACGCCAGGAGGCAGATGGTACAACGACGCCACCAGGGTCATGCACGCCAGATAGGGAACGGCCATCGCCCGCGATCCTACGAGCGATGGCCGCTGCCGGGCAACCGCGAGAGCGTCAGCCCATCAATAGGCGATTGCCGCCTTCTCGACCGGCACCCACGCGCCGTCCTTCACCACGCACAGGAACGACGCATTCGATCCCAGGTGCTTGTCCGGGCCGAAGCTGAACGGCGGGGAGCCGAAGATGTCGTGGTAGTCCTTGATCGCCTCCATCCCCTTGACGAAGCCATCGTTCGTCAGGTCCTTGCCGGCGTTGCGTAGCGCCACCACCGTGATCTGCGCGCCGGTATAGCCAATCTCGGCGGCGAAATTCGGGTCCTTGCCGAACTCCTTTTTGTACTCAGTCACGAACGCATGGACCTTCGGATCGGTACTGTCGGGGTGCACGAACAGCAGCGGCGTCATCGAGTAGAAGCCGTTATTGGTGCCGCCCGGCACACTCGCCACCGCCTCGTCGTAGCTGGCGGCCTGACCCATCATGTCGACGTTCCAGCCGGTCTTGCGCACCGCCGCGATGATCTGGTTGGTGTCGCGCACGATCCCACCCACGACGATCAGGTCGCAGTTGGCGTCATGCACCTTGGCGACGGCGGCGCTGAAATCCACGTCCGTCGGCTTGTGTAGCGTTTCGGCGGCGAGCGTCATGTGCAGGGCCTTCAGCTCATCCTTGGCGCCGTCCATCACGTCGCGTCCAAAGTCGGTGTCCTCCGACATCGCGCAGACCGTCTTCTTGTGGCGCTGCTCGACGAAGTATTTCACGCCGGAGCGGACTTGGTCGTAGTACGATGCGGCCAGCGCGAACTTCAGCGGGTTGAACGGCGTGTACATCGACCGCGCGGAGGTCAACGGGAACACGTTCGCGACCCCGGCCTTAAGCTGCATCGGCATCGTCGCGTTGTTCATCGGCGTGCCAGCATTGGCGACCTGGATGAACACGTGATCCTGGTTCAGCAGCTTGTTCTCGGCCTGGACCGAACGAGGGACCTGGTACTGATTGTCCTCGACGATGTAATCGATCTTGCGGCCATTGACGCCGCCCGCCTTGTTCACGTCGTCGAACACCATGCGGTAGGCGTCGGAGTTGTTCACTCCCCACATCGCGGTGACGCCGGACAGGTCGGTGTAGGTACCGATCTTGATCGAGGTCGGCGTCACCCCTTGGGTCTCGGCGGCCCCGGCGGTCGCCAGGCTCAGGGCGCCGACCGCGAGCGTCGCGGCGATCCGTGTGTACTTCATGACTGACCTCCTCATCGCCGGGTTGTTGGCAGCGACGCCCGCCGGCATCAGGCGCCGCTGTACATCTCCTCGATCAGCTCGCTGTACTTCTCGCCGACGAAGCCGCGCCGCAGCTTCATCACCGGAGTCAGCTCGGGGTCCTCGGGCTCGAGCTTCCGCTCGATCAGCCGGAAGGAGCGGATGGCGTTCGGACGTCCATGCCGCACCGCCGCCCGCTCGATCTCGATGCCGATCAGCGCGCGCACCGGCTCGGCGCGCACCAGCGTGGCGAAGCTGGTGAAAGCGACGCTGTTCGCCTGCGCCCATTTCTCCACCGCGTCGTGATCGATCATCACCAGGCACGACAAATGCGCGCGGCTTTCGCCGAACAGGATCGCATCGGCGATGTAGGGAGAGACCTTCATCTCTTTTTCGATTTCGCCCGCGGCGACGCTCGCGCCCTCGCTGGTCGTAATGACGTCCTGGCGCCGGCCCGTGATCCCCAGCCGCCCATTCACCAGCGTGCCGAGATCGCCGGTGTGCAGCCAGCCGTCGCGCAATGCGCGCGCGGTCTCCTGCTCGCGTTTCCAGTATCCCATGAAGACATGCGGGCCGCGCACCAGCACCTCGCCATCCGGCACCGCGATCTCGCCGCACGGCACCCCTCGCCCGGCCAGGGCGGCAAGGCCCGCGCACTCCGTCTGACCGTAGAACTCGGTCAGCGCGATGCCGAAGGCCATGAACCAGCGGACGAGCTCGGCGGACACCGGCGCGCCGCCGACGAGCGCGAGGCGAAGCCGATCAAGACCCAGCTCCCGTCGTGCGTTTCCGACGATGAGCCGGCCCAGCAGCCACGCTTCCACCGCCGTCCACGCCGGTGTCGTCCGGCCGGCCAACTGCCGGTCGGCCCGCCGCATTCCCGCCGCCATCGCCCAGCGGAACAGCGAGCGTTGCAGCAACGTCGCCGCGCCGGTCGCGAGCCTGATGCGCGAATGGAACCGCTCCCACACATGCGGCGCGCCGATCAGCACCGTCGGGCGGACTTCCTGGAGGTCCGCCGCGACGGTATCGACGCTTTCGACGTAGTTGCCGACCGACCGCGTGTGGAGCGAAAGGTAAAGACCGAGCACGCGCTCCATCACGTGGGCCATCGGCATGAATACCAACCGCTCATCGGCCTCGGTCTGGCCGAGCAGGGAAGCCCCGTTCTCCACTTGGGCGAGGATGTTGGCGTGGCTGAGCATGGCGCCCTTCGGCGCGCCCGTGGTGCCGGCGGTGTAGATCAGCACCGCGAGCTGTTCCGGCCGGATCGACTCCAGTCCGGCCTCCCACTCCCGGCCGTTATCGCGATCGTGCGCTTCGCCGCGGGCGATGAACGCATCGAGGCTCTCGCACATCGGATCGGCGAGGTCGCGCAATCCCTTCATGTCGAAGACGACGATACGCTCCAGCGCCGGGCAGTTGGAGCGCGCGCGCAGCGCCTTGTCCAACTGCTCCTCGTTCTCGACGAACAGCACGCGCGCGGCGCAGTCAGCGACGATATCGGCCGCCAATTCCTCCCCGGCGGTCGGGTAGATGCCGACGGAGACGCCGCCCGCCCCCTGGATGCCGAGGTCGGCGTAAACCCACTCGGGGCGGGTGTCGGCCAGCACGCAGGCCGTGTCGCCGGGGGCGAAGCCGCTCGCGCGGAGCCCTTGGCCGATGGCGCGCATCCGCCGCCCGAGTTCGGCCCAGGTCGTCGTGCGCCACACCCCGCGCTGCTTCTCGCGCAGGATCGGCCGATCGGCGTGGGCGAGCACCCGCTCCCACACCATCGAGGGGACGCTGTTCATCGCCACAGCTTCTTGCGCTTCCACCGGCGCTGGCCGCGCACGCCGGCTTCTTTCTGGCCGAGATAGAACTCCTTGATGTCCTCCTTCTCCATCAGCACCGCGCAAGCGTCTTGCATGACGATGCGCCCGACCTCGATGACGTAGCCGTAGTCGGCGGTCTTCAAGGCGACATGCGCGTTCTGCTCGACCAGCAGGATGGACACGCCCTGCTCCTGGTTGATGCGCCTTATGATGCCGAAAATCTGCGTCACCAGGATCGGCGACAGGCCGAGCGAGGGTTCGTCGAGCAGCAGCAGCTTGGGTTTGCCCATCAGCGCCCGGCTGATCGCCAGCATCTGCTGCTGCCCGCCCGACAGCAGCCCGGCGCGCTGGCCGGCGCGTTCCCGCAGGATCGGGAAATAGTCGAAGCACATGTCGATATCGCGATGAATGTCGCGATCATGGCGCGTATAGGCGCCCATCGTCAGGTTCTCGCGCACCGTCAGCAACGGGAAGACCTCGCGACCTTCCGGGACGTGGCAGATGCCCAGCCGCATGATCCGATCTGGCGACAGGCCGCGAAGATCATGGTCCTCAAAGCGGATGCTGCCGCGTTCGGGGTTCAGGACGCCGGAGATGGTGCGGAGCACGGTCGTCTTGCCGGCGCCATTGGCGCCGAGCACCGTCACGATCCGCCCCCGCGGAACCTGGAGGCTGATGCCGCGAATCGCCTGGATCGGCCCGTAATAGGTCTCGATCCCGCCGACGCTGAGGAGGGCGTCGGTCACGGGGCCCTCACCCGCCGCGAAGGCGCGGCCACCTCTCCCAAAGGGAGAGGTGGATTCTTCACCTCTCCCGCGCTTGCGGGAGAGGTCGCCCGCGCGTAGCGCGGCGGGTGAGGGCGCCTCACGCCTCGCCCCCGATATACGCCCGCACCACATCGGGATGCGTCTGCACCTCGCGCGGCGTGCCGAGCGCCATCACCCGCCCGTAGTTCAGCGCCAGCACGCGATCGGACACCGCGCTCACCAGGCTCATGTCGTGCTCGACCATGATGACAGTGATGCCGAGGTCCTGCTTGATGTCCTCGATCCAGTAGCCCATCCCCTCGGTCTCCTCGACGTTGAGGCCGGAGGATGGTTCGTCGAGCAGCAGCAGCTTCGGCTCAGTGCACAGCGCGCGACCGAGTTCGACCACCTTGCGCACGCCGTACGGTAGGCTGCCGATCAGCGTGTGGCGGTAGCGTTGCAAGCCGAGGAAGGCGATCACGTCCTCCGCCCGCTCCCGATGCACCAGCTCGTCGCGCTTGGCCGACGGCAGGAAGCAGATCTGCGAGAGAATGCCCGCCTTCACATGGCAATGGCAGCCGATCAGCAAGTTCTGCAACACGGAGGCATTCTGGAACAACTCGATGTTCTGAAACGTCCGCGCGATGCCCAGGCCCGCGACCCGGTGCGCCGGCACCGAAGTGATGTCGCGACCATCGAGCGTGAGCTTGCCCGATGTCGGCTGATAGATGCGGCTGATGAGGTTGAAGATCGTGGTCTTGCCGGCGCCGTTCGGCCCGATGATGGAGAACACCTCGCCCGCCCGCACCTCGAAGCTCACGGAGTCGACGGCGCGGATGCCGCCGAACTGCACGGAGAGGTCGTCGGCCTTGAACAACACCGCCATCACACACGCTCCGAGCGCGTGTAGGTCCGCTGCCGGCGAAACGCCGAACGCCGGTGCATTGGGAACGCCTGGAAATACGCCTTGGTCTTCAGCCAGCGGCCATAGATGCCAGCCGGCTCGAACAAGATCACCAGCACGAGGATCAGCCCGAAGACCGATGGCTCCAGCCCCGGCAGATGGGCGAGCTTGGAGGGCAGATAGTCGCGCGCGATGGCGATCGCTTGCGGCAGCAGCCGCACGAACAGCGCGCCGAAGATCACCCCGTGCAACGACCCGATGCCGCCCACGAACACGATCGTCAGGAACTGGATCGACAGCAGGATGTCGAAGGAGTCAGGCGCCAGGAAGTTCACATAATGGGCGAACAGGGCGCCCGCCAGCCCGGTCAGAAAGGCGGCGACGGCGAAGCTGATCGTCTTGTACAGCGCCAGGTTGATCCCCATGCTCTGCGCCGAGATCTCGGAATCGCGGATCGCGACGAGCGCGCGGCCGAGCGGGGTACGCAGGATGTTGCAGGCGACCCACAGCGAGAACACCAGCACGACCAGCGCCGCGTAATAGACTCCGGTGGCGCCCTGGATCTGCACCCCGAAGATGGACGGGATCGGCACCGGCATCCCGTCGAACCCATGCGTGACGCTGTCCCATTTCTCCAGCACGGTCGCGACGATCTGCCCGAAGGCGAGCGTCGCGATGGCGAGATAGAGACCGCTCATCCGCAACGTCGGAATGCCGATCGCGACGCCGGCGATCGCGGCAAGGATCCCCGACATCGGCAGGGTGACGATGAACGGCCAGCCGGCGGTCAGCAGGACCGCCTCGGTGTAGGCGCCGATGCCAAGGAACGCGGCGTGGCCCAGATTGACCAGGCCGGTGTAGCCGGTCAGCAGCATCAATCCGACGCCGGCGATGGCGAAGATGAACACCGCGCCCAATTCGCCGATGTAGAACGTGCCGAGCACGAACGGCAGCACGAACATCACCGCCGCCAGCAGCCCGTACCAGAGCAGGTCGCCGTTATGGCGCCATATGGTCAGGTCCTGGCTGTAGCTGGTCTTGAAGAGGTATCGCATCGCGTCAGACCCGCTTGACCATCTTCTCGGCGAACAGCCCCTGCGGCAGCAGGATCAAGGTCGCGAGCAATACGACGTTGGACGTGACATCCTGGAACCCCGCCGGCAGATAGAAGCCGGCCAATTGCTCGGCGATGCCGATGATGACGCCGCCCACCAGCGCGCCGGGGATGGAGCCGAAGCCGCCCAGCACCGCGGCGGCGAACGCCTTGATGCCGAGGAAGCCCATGTTCACGTCGATCATCGAAATCGGCGTGAGCAGGATCGCCGCCACCGCCGACACACCGGCGGCGATCGCCCAGATCAGCGAGAACACCGTGCGGACCGGGATGCCCATGTAATAGGCGGCCAACTGGTTCTGTGACGCCGCCTGCATGGCGATGCCCAACCGGGTGCGGCTGAAGAACAAGTAGAGCACGATGCACAGGAGCACCGTGCCGCCCAGCACCGACAGGCTATCGGCGCCGAGGATCAGCCCACCGATCTTCACCGTCTTGTTGGTGAACGGCGTGACGTAGCCGACCGAATCATAACCCCAGGTGATGCCGGCGGCGGCGCGGAAGATGAACCCGAGTCCGAGCGTCAGCATCACCACCGCGAATTGCGGTTGTCCCATCACCCGGCGGATGACGATCACGTCGAGTAGGAACCCGAACAGCGCGGTGATGGCGACGGCGAGGATCGCGCCCACCCAGTAGTTCAGCCCGAACCAGGTAATCAGGCTGAACGCGGTGAACCCGCCCAACATCATGATGTCGCCCTGGGCGAAGTTCACCAGCTCCGTCGCCTTGTAGATCAGCACAAAGCCAAGCGCGATGATGCCGTAGATGCAGCCCGAGGCCGCCCCGTTGATGATGAGCTGAAGCAGGCGCGCGGCGTCGGCCAAGGACGGAAGGCTCCCTTATCGCGGGCCTTTGCCCTGCGCGTTTCTGGTATGCGCCAGACGATAGGCAGGTGCCTCGGGCAGCGTCAATCGGTTGTCGGACCGGACGGAAGCCTACTCCGGCGGCAACGGTGAGCACGCCGTCGCGGTCGCGCGGGCCAGCACGATCATCCGCCGTGCCGCCACCCCTGCCCCGGCCACGTCGCCCAGCAGATGCCTCAGCAGCGGGTGCGAAATCACCGCGTGCGCGGCGGCATTGACCGCGAACTCCGCCGCCGCGACCGAAGCCGCCGCGAGTGCCGTCCGTTGCAGCAACGCGAGGGTCCCGGCGAGTCCTGGACGCATCCCGTGCAACGCCGCGATCTGGCGCACCAGCCGCACGCCGCGCCAGCCGACCGTCAGCGCATCGAGGGACGGCGAGGGCGTGGCCGCGACGATCGCCCCCGCCTGGAACGCGGCCGTCCGCCCGAGCGCATCCGCTCCATCCAGCAGCACGGCGCCCGGGCCCGCTCGCAGCAACGCCAGCACCGATTCCGCCGTATCGGCGACGGCGATCGCCGGCAGCAGTGCCGAGTGCTGTGGCAGTGTCTCCACCCAGCGCCTCGCCGCTTCCGCCACGCGCGCCGTCTCCCCGCTCGCCAGATCGCCGCGCAGCCGATCGACACGGCGAAGCACCGCCAGACCACGTAGTTCCCGCCCGATGCCGGCGCCGAGGAGCCCGAATCCGACTAGCACCACGGCAAGCCCCGCCCAACCCAGCCAGGCGGTGCGATCGAACAGCGAGCCGATCAGCAGCACGGCCCACAACACCGGAAATCCCAGCGCGAGCACTCCCGCCCCGAGCAGCACCGGCGGCAACCGCGTCCGCCGTGGCGGCGCAGGCACCGAGAGCACGGCCGGCAACGGCTCGAGCCTCGGCGCGATGTCCGGTTCGAGACGAAGAAAGGGGTCGGTTGCTGTCTCCATCACAAAACATCCGCCAGGAGGAACGCCAGCAGCGCATCGAGGCCAAGTTGCGGCACTCCGCCGCGGCCGTCCTCGGGCGGGCGCAGCGGCTCGAACACCGGCAGCGCCAGAAAGCGGTGCTGCCAGAACGCATCGTCGGGCGGCGCGTCGGGAACCTCGCCGGGGTAGGACCGCGCCGGGCGGGGCTCGCCGAGGATGCGTCCCCGCACCGCCGAGACCGGGCGGCCGGCCAACGTCTCCACCACGTCCTCCGTGCAGCGCACGGCGGCGATGGCGAAGGCGGCGACGCTTGCCTCGCCCTCCGGCACACTGGCGAGGCGGCGCATCAGCGCGGCGAGATTGCCGCGTTGGCGGGACGCGACGTGATCGGCCTTGGTGGCGGCGAAGGCGACGCGCCCGATCGCCCGCGGCGGCAGCGCGAGCCGGGCGAAGGCCCCGAGCCACTCCGTCCAGGAACGGTTCCAGCGCAGCGCGCCGGAGGCGGCGGCCAGCGCTGCCTGCGCATCGGCGAACGCGGCCGGCCCTTGATGCAGCGGCGACAGCAGATCGGCCAGCACTACCAGCCGGTCGAGATCGCCGAACAACGGGGAAACCAGGTCGCGCCGCACCGCCTCCACATAGGCATCGAAGCGCGCGGCCAGCAGGTCGGCGAGCGGGCCGCGCCCCGCCATCGGGAAGAACTCCACGTAGGGCGGCGGATCGCCCGGCGGCGGCATCAGGAAACGCCCGGGCTGCAAGAACGACAGCCCCGCCTCGTCACGCAGCCGGCGCAGCAGCGCGGCATAGAGACGATGCCCGCTCATCGCCAGCGCCTCGTCGGCCGCCGCACCCGCTGGAAGACCACGCGCGAAGCCGAGGAACGGCTTGGCGATCGCGGCGATCTCGGGCGCGCCGAGCCGGCGCAACACCGCCTCCGACCAGGTGCTGAAATCCTGCCCTAGCAATGGCAAGTCGAGCAGCCACTCCCCCGGATAGTCGAGAAATTCCAGCCGAAGCGTGCGCGGACCGAGCAGCGGCGCCAGCAGCCCCTCGCGATCCAGCTCCATGTCGAGCGCGAGCAGCGAGACAGACGTGGTGCGCTCCGGCCAGCGCGGCGGGTCGGCGACCAACGCCGCGAGATGGGAGGCGACGTCGAACCGAGGCAGCCCCGATGCCGCGGACGGGGCGATGGAAATGTGCAACCGCCGTCCGCCGAGCCGCTCGGCCAGGGCCGGCAGCGCCGGCCGGCCTGCCGCCAGCGCCATCAGGTTGGCGGCGACCGAGGTCAGGAAAGCAGTCTTTCCGGCCCGCGCCAACCCGGTCACGCCGATGCGGATGGTGCCCCGCGGCGCGAGTAGGTCGGCGGCGAAACCGGCGGGGTTCAGGCGGAGCGGTCCAAACTCGCCATCGAGGGCACGGAGATCACCGGATCGCCCAGGCAGCGCGCGACGGTCGCCTCGACCAGCACGTCCAGCGTGTCGATGACCGGGATTCGGCCTTGACCACCAATGCTGTCCAGGCCCGACAATTCCGTGCAGGCGATCACCAGAATATCCGCGCCCCGCGCGACCAACCGATCCGCGGCGGCCGCGTAGCGCCGGGCCAGGTCGTCATCGACCGAACCCGCCTTCACCGCGCGGATCACCGCGAGCACCGCCGCCTCGTCGTCTCCCTCGGGATAGATCAAGGAAAGCCCGGCCGCCCGGCACCGCGCATCGAACAGCCCGGTGAGGCGGACGGCGGGCGATGCGAGGAGACCTATGGTTCGCACCGCCAAACTGCCTGCTTGGAGACGATCGAGCGTCAAGGCGATCATGTCGAGGACCGGGATCGACACCGCGGCGCGTATCACTGGAAGGTAATAGTGCGCTGTGTTGCAGGGGATGACGAGGAAATCGGCTCCCGCCGCCTCCAGGCCCCCCGCCATCGCAGCAAGCGTCGGCCCGGGGTCCTCGCCCGTGCCCTCGATCAGCGCCTTGATCCGGGACGGCACCTTCGGGTTGTTGTCCACGATCATCCGGATGTGGTCGGAATCGTCGCGCGCGGGGGTTGCCCGAATGACGCGGCGCATCAGCTCCACCGTCGCCTCGGGCCCCATGCCGCCGACCACGCCGACAACCGGCTGGCGCGCCGGCCCAGGGACGCGGCTTGCCTCATTCATGTCTGATAGCCCGGAAGGTCGAACGCATTCGGGTAGCCGAACAGTCCGACGGAGCCGCCGGTGTGGATGAAGACGATGTTCTCGTCCTTGGCGAACGCGCGCTTGCCGACCAGGTCGATCAACCCGGCCATCCCTTTCCCCGAGTAGACCGGGTCCAGGAGGATACCCTCCTTTCGCGCCAGGAGCTTCACCGCCTCGACCATCCCCTCGGTCGGGATTCCATAGCCCTGGCCGACATAGTCGCAATTCGCCTCGACGTGCTCCCGGCGGACCGCGCCGGGGGCGCCAGCGAGCGCGGCCGTTTTCTCGGCCAGCGCGAACACGTTCGCCTCCTGCTTGTCCTTGGGCGCGCGCACGCCGATGCCGAGCACCGGAATGCCGGCGTTCAGGCCCGCGAGGCCGGCGACGAGGCCGGCTTGCGTACCCGCGCTGCCAGTCGCATGGACGATGCGGTCGATCCGCAACCCCAGCTCGCCCGCCTGATAGACGAGTTCCAAAGCGGCATTGACGTAGCCGAGTGCGCCGAGCGGCGTGGAGCCGCCGCCGGGAATGACGTAGGGCTTGCGGCCCCGCGCCCGCAAATCCTCGGCGAGCGCCTCCATCTCCCCTTGCATGTCCGCCCCACCCTTCCGCCTGGAGATCGAGGCGCCGTGGAGCTGGTCGAGAAGCACGTTCCCGTTGAGCGTATAGGCCTCGTCGGCGTAGCCGGTGCGGTCCTCGAGGAGGATGTGGCAGTCAAGCCCAAGCTTCGCCGCCGCCGCCGTCGTCTGGCGCGCGTGGTTCGACTGGATCGCGCCTTGCGTGATCACCGTGTCCGCGCCACGCGCCAGCGCGTCGGCCATCAGGTATTCGAGCTTGCGGGTCTTGTTGCCGCCGCTAGACAGCCCGGTGCAATCGTCGCGCTTGATCCAGATCGTCGGACCGCCGAGGTGCTTGGTGAGGTTGTCCATGCGCTCGAGCGGCGTCGGCAAGTGGCCGAGGCGGATGCGGGGGAACTTGGCGAGGTTCATGTTCGATCTCCATTCGTGCGGTAAGCGACCTCCGCCTACCGCATCGGCGCGGCCTTGGCCTCGCGCAGCGGCGTGCCGCTTTCGGCCAGTTCGCGCAGCAGGCGCGAGGGTACCCAGCGTTCGCCGTATTGCTGATGCCAGGCGGCAATCTGGTTGTAGACGTCGCGCACGCCGATCCGGTCCGCCCAGTACATTAGCCCGCCGCGATAGCGTGGGAAGCCGAAGCCGTGCAGCCACATCACGTCGATGTCGCTCGCGCGGTATGCCTTGCCTTCCTCCAGGATGCGGCACGCCTCGTTGACCGAGGAGAACAGCAGCCGGCGCAAAATCTCCTGATCGGTGAAGCTGCGTTGCGCGATGCCCAACTCGGCGGCCGTCTCCTTGATGATGCGCGCGACCTCCGGATCCGGATGCGGCGTGCGGTCGCCCTTCTCGTAGCGATACCACCCGGCCCCGGTTTTCTGCCCGTAGCGGCCGAGTTCGGCGACGCGATCGGCGATCGGCAGCTTGCGGTAGTTCGGGTTCTGCGCGGCGCGACGCTTGCGTGACGCGAGGCCGATGTCGAGGCCGGCGAGATCGCCGACCGCGAACGGTCCCATCGGGTAGCCGAAATCGACCATCACCTTGTCGACCTGCTCGGGCAGGCAGCCTTCTTCGAGCAGGATCACCATCTCGGAGTTGAACGGCCCGCGCGAGCGGTTAGCGACGAAGCCGTCGGTGTTGCCCGCCATCGCCGACAACTTGCCGATCTTGCGCCCCATCGCCATCGTGGAGAGCAAGGTCTCCGGGGACGACTTCGCTCCGCGCACGACCTCCAGCAGCTTCATCACGTTGGCCGGGCTGAAGAAATGTGCCCCAGCCACATCTTGCGGACGTGACGTCTCGTTGGCGAGCTGGTCGATGTCGAGCGCCGAGGTGTTCGACAGGATCAGCGCGCCCTGCTTCATCGCCTTCTCGAGGGCGCGGAACACCGGCTTCTTGACGTCCATCTCCTCGAACACCGCCTCGACGACGATGTCGGCATCGCCGATGTCGTCATAGCCGGAGGCCGGCTGGATGCGCGCAAGCCGTCGCTCCATCTCGTCCTGCGCCAGGCTGCCGCGCTTCACAGAGGTCGCGTAGTTGGCGCGGATGCGTTCCATGCCGCGATCCAGCGCCTCCTTGCTCGCGTCCATGATCCGTACCGGATAGCCGAAATCGGCGAAGCTCATGGCGATGCCGCCGCCCATCGTGCCGGCGCCGACCACGGCGGCGGTGGCGAACTCACGCGGCTTCACGCCAACGGGCATGTCTGGCAGCTTCGCGACCTCGCGCTCGGCGAAGAACGCGTAGCGCAAGGCGCGCGCCTCCTCGGAATTCTCCAGCTCCGCGAACAGTTCTTGCTCGCGCGCGATGCCCTGGTCAAACGGCACGGTGCAGGCGGCCTCGACCGCGAGGATGCAGTTGTACGGCGCCTTCTGGTTGCGCGCCCGCCGGGCGATCGACTTCCGAACCGCGTCAAAGATGCCGGGATCGGCCTTCGCCTCCGCCAGACGTTCTTCGCGGTCGCGCACGCGCGGCAGCGGGCGCTTGTCCGCGGCCTTGCGTGCGTAGGCGACGGCCCCGGCGCGCAGGTCCGCATCGGCGGGCAGCACCTCGTCGATGATGCCGAGCGTCTTGGCTTCCGGCGCCGGGACGTGCCGACCCGAGGTGATCATCTCCAGCGCGGCCTTTGGCCCGACGAGGCGCGGTAACCGCTGCGTGCCGCCGCCGCCCGGCAGGATGCCGATCAGCACCTCCGGCAGCCCGACCTTCGCCGACGGCACCGCGATCCGGTAGTGGCACGCCATCGCGATCTCCAGCCCGCCACCCAGCGCGTAGCCGTGGATCGCCGCGACCACCGGCTTAGTGGCGGCGTCGAGGATGTCATAGACCCGCTCGCCCAATGGCAGCCGCTTGCGGGAGGTGCCGAAGCCGCGGATGTCCGCGCCCGCGATGAAGCTGCGCCCGGCCCCGATCAGCACCATCGCGCGGACCGCCGGATCGGCCTCGCCCTTCCTGAGCGCCTCGATGATCCCCTCGGCGACGCCCGGACCGAGCGCGTTGACGGGCGGGTAGTCGACGGTGATCACACCGATGTCGCCATCACGGTCGAGGCGAACAAGGGGGGCGTCGGGCATGGGCGGTTCCTCCGAGGGTGCGGCGGAGGATAGGGGGCGAATGATGGGGCGTCCACGCAGGGGCCAGTCAACCCATTGTCCTGGTTCAGCACATATGAGACGCGGCGGGGTCTCGTTGGCTGCGGGTGTGGAGATACTCGGCTGGGGTGAGGTCGCCAAGGGCCTGATGTGGCCTGAGGTGGTTGAAGTGATGGGCGAAGCG
>JBAWFF010000468.1:0-1693 GCA_049591635.1 Acetobacteraceae bacterium | reverse complement strand
GCGCTGGCCCCGCTGGTGACGCTGCTGGCGCCCGAGCCGGACGTCGCCGAGCGCCCAGCGCCCGCGCGGCTAAGGGAGCGCCTGTCCGCCGCCATCGTCGAGCCGTTGCGCGAGATGCTGGGCCGCCGAGGCGCCGGGACGATCCTCGCCTTCGTCGCGCTGTTCAAGCTGGGCGAGGCGATGGCCGGGGTGATGACGGCCCCGCTCTACACGCATCTCGGGTTCAACCGCGCGGCGATCGCGGTCGCCAACGGGCCGTTCTCGCTCGCCGCGACCTTCGCCGGCACGGCGCTCGGCGCGTGGCTGGTGGCCCGCCTCGGGGTCGGGCGGTCGCTGCTGCTGACCGGTTGGGTGCAGACGCTGGCGATGGGCATGTATTTGTGGCTCGCCGCCTCGGCGGGCAATCATCACGCGCTGTTCGCGACCGTCATCACCGAGGCGTTCGCCGAGGGCATGGCCGACGCGGCCTTCATCACCTACCTGTCGGGCCTCTGTTCGCCGGCTTTCACCGCGACCCAATACGCGCTGCTCAGTTCGCTCGCCGCCGTGGCGCTGCGGACGGTGGGCGGCCTGTCGGGGTTCCTGGCCCAAGCGGTAGGCTGGACTGAGTTCTATGCCATCGCGATGTTCGCCGCCCTGCCGGCAATGCTCCTGATGCTGCATATCCTGCACCGCTACCCGCCGGTGGAGCGTCGCGCTTCGGCCTGAGGCAGCCACACGCTGACCGTCGTGCCGACGCCCTCGGTACTCTCGATCAGCAACTGGCCGCGGTGGCGATTGACGATGTGCTTGACGATCGCGAGGCCGAGCCCGGTTCCGCCGGCGGCGCGAGAGCGGCCGGCATCCACCCGATAGAACCGCTCGGTCAGGCGCGGCAGGTGCGCCCGTGCGATGCCGGCGCCTTCGTCGGCGACCGTGAGCACCACGCCCGGGCGGCTCGGCCAGCGTCCGCCGGCGGCCGATTGCGCCACGCTCAGCCGGATCGTCCCGCCGTTCCGGCCGTATTTCAGCGCGTTGTCGAGCAGGTTTTGCACGACCTGGGCCAACTGGTCGGCGTCGGCCGTCACCGGCGGCAAGCCGTCCGCCACGACGAGGTCGAGCTTCGCGGCGTGCTCGGCGAGGCGCGGCTCGAACGACGCGGTGAGCGAGGTCACCAATTCGGCGGGATCGACGCTGTCCTCCGGCGCCTGATGCTCGGTCAGTTCGATCCGGGCGAGGCTCAGCAGGTCGTCGATCAGGCGGCCCATGCGCGCGGCTTGCTCGGCCATGATGCCGAGGAAGCGGCGCTGCGCGTCGGGGTCGTCGGCGGCGGGACCGCGCAGCGTGTCGATGAAGCCGATCAGGGAGGCGAGCGGGGTGCGCAGCTCGTGGCTGGCGTTGGCGGCGAAATCGGCGCGCATCCGCTCGACCGCGCGTTCGCGGGTGCGGTCCGACAGCACCACGAGAAGGCAGCCGCCGTCGCCGAGCGGCGGGTCCAGCGCCACCAGCGCGGCGTGGACCTCGCGCGGTACGGGCACCGGCAGCGAGAGGTCGGCGTCCTGCGGCGCGCCGCTCGACAGCGCCCGGTCGATGGCGCCGCGCAACCCGGGATGGCGCAGGACGGCTCCCAAATCGGCACCGAACGCGGCGCGGGCGGCGGCGTTGGTGCGCCGGACAGTGCGCTCGGAATCGAGCACGATGAGCGGGTCAGGGA
>JBAWFF010000467.1:0-2532 GCA_049591635.1 Acetobacteraceae bacterium | reverse complement strand
CCCCAACACCGCTTGCCTCGCCCTGCCCGGAATCCGCGCCGACGCCCAGGTGATCGCGCTCGACCTCGACGGGATCGCGGTCAGCGCCGGCGCCGCGTGCAGCTCCGGCAAGGTCGCCGCGAGCCATGTCCTCCAGGCGATGGGCCTCGGCGCGCTCGCCGGGCAGGCGATCCGCGTCTCGCTGCCGTGGAACGCCACGGCGGCGGACGTCGATGCCTTCGTCGTCGCTTATCCTCGCATGGCCGCCCGGCTGCGCGCCGCCCTCGAACCGCGCGCTGCCTGAGACCACATCCCGCGTATGCCGCCCGCCCGCCCGAACCAGCCGGTCTATCTCGACAACCAGGCCACCACGCGCTGCGACCCGCGCGTGCTCGCCGCCATGTTGCCCTTCTTCACCGAGCAGTACGGCAACCCCCACAGCGTCGAACACGCGATGGGCCGCGCCGTCGACGTGGCCGTCGAGGCGGCCCGCGCCGAAATCGCCGCCCTCATCGGCGCCGCTACGAACGAGATCGTCTTCACGTCCGGCGCCACCGAATCGAACAACCTCGCCATCAAGGGCGCGGTGCGCCACGCCGCCCGCATGGGCCAAACCGCGCGGCGCGTCATCACCGTCGCGACCGAGCACAAATGCGTCCTCGAATCAGTCGCCGACCTCGTCGGGGAGGGCTTCGAGCCGATCTTCCTCCCGGTCGGCGCCGACGGGTTGCTCGACCCCGACACTTTGCGTGACGCGCTCGCCCGACCGACGCTGCTGGTCAGCGTCATGGCGGTGAACAACGAGACTGGGGTGATCCAGGACATTCCCGCCCTCGCCGCGCTCGCCAAATCCCACGGCGCGCTGTTTCATACCGACGCCGCCCAGGCCGCCGGCAAGATCGCGCTCGACGTCGCCGCATGGCAGCTCGATCTGCTCTCCCTCTCCGGCCATAAATTCTACGGCCCGAAGGGGATCGGCGCCCTCTACATCCGCCGCCGTCCGCGTGTCCGCCTTGCCCCGCTGTTTTCCGGCGGCGGGCAGGAGAGGGGGGTCCGCTCCGGTACGCTCCCCGCGCCCCTCGTCGTCGGGATGGGCGAGGCCGCACGCATCGCGCGCGCCGAAATGGCGATGGAGTCCGAGCGGCTTGGGACGATGCGCGATGCGATGTTCATCCGCCTGCGCGCCGCCATCCCCGCCATCACCGTCAACGGCAGCATGGGCGAGCGCATTACCGGCAACCTCAACCTCACCTTCCCCGCGGCCACCGCCGCCGACATCATGGAGCGCGCTCCCGATCTCTGCGTCTCCACTGGCTCGGCCTGCTCCTCGGCCGAGATCGAGCCGTCCTATGTGCTGGCGGCGATGGGTGTCTCCGACGCGGCGGCCTCGCGAACCTTGCGTATCGGCCTCGGACGCTTTACCTCGCCCGCCGACATCGACTACGCGGTCGCGGCGCTCACCGCCGCGCACGCCGGCGCGCCGCCGGCCTAGACGGAACCACGATGCCCAGGATGACCTTCATAGAGCGCGACGGCACGCGCCGCGAGGTGGACGCCCCGCTCGGCCTCTCCGTGCTCGAGATCGCACATGCGAACGACGTCGACATCGAAGGCGCGTGCGAGGGCTCGCTCGCCTGCTCGACGTGTCACGTCATCGTCGATCGCAGCTGGTTCCCCCGTCTCGCCGAGCCGACCGAGGATGAGGAGGACATGCTCGATCTCGCCTTCGGCCTGGAGGAGACCTCCCGCCTCGGCTGCCAGATCGTCATCACCGAGACGCTCGACGGCCTGGTGGTCAAGCTTCCGGCCGGCAGCCGCAACATGATGAACGGATAATGCGAATCCTGGTCGCGATGTCGGGCGGGGTGGACAGCTCGGTGGTCGCGGCGCTGCTCGCGGAAGCGGGCCACGAGGTCATCGGCGTGACCCTCCAGCTCTACGACCACGGCGCCGCGACGGGACGCAAGGGCGCTTGCTGCGCCGGCCAGGACATCCACGACGCGAGACGTGTCGCCGACCAGCTCGGCATCGCCCATTACGTCATCGACGCCGAGGCCCGGTTCGCCCAGGCGGTGATCTCCGACTTCGCCGATTCCTACGCGACAGGCGAGACCCCGGTGCCCTGCGTGCGCTGCAACCAGACCGTCAAGTTCACCGACCTCGTCGCCTTGGCGCACGGGCTCGGCGCCGACCGCCTCGCCACCGGTCATTACGTCCGCCGCGTCGACGGCGCGAGCGGGGCGGAACTGCACCGCGCCCGCGACCCGGCGCGCGACCAGAGCTGGTTTCTGTTCGCCACCACCCGCACCCAGCTCGCGACCTCGTTGTTCCCCTTGGGGGAGATGGCGGACAAGGACACGGTGCGTGCCCACGCCGCCCGCCTCGGCCTCGCCGTCGCCGCCAAACCCGACAGCCAGGATATCTGCTTCGTGCCGTCCGGCACCTACGCCGACAAGGTGGCCGCGCTGCGTCCCGACGCGCTGGAGGCTGGCGATATCGTGGACGCCGCCGGCACGGTGCTCGGCCGCCACGACGGCATCGCCCGCTACACCG